>NZ_CP102268.1:0-319000 GCF_025148285.1 Marvinbryantia formatexigens DSM 14469
CATCGTCCTTCAGATACGTCAGCGTTCCGATGCCCTGGGTGTCGTCGCGAATCCAGATGCCTGCTTTATATTCGGAGGCTGCGGTCTGTACGACCGGCACCTGCAGCTCCGTGCGCTCGCCTTTGCGCAGGACCGTCAGCTTTACCTCACCGCCGACCGCCTGGTTCATCTGGTTTACCACCTCTTCTTTTTCAGAAACAGGCACGTCATTGACGGCCAGGATGTAATCGCCGGAATGCACGATTTCACCGCCCGGCTCGCACATCTGCCCGTTTACGTCGCAGACCTCACCGGTTCCGACGATCAGCACACCCTCTGTTTTCATGTAAATCCCCACCGGCATTCCGCTCGGTATTAGTTGCTGCCGCTCCACCACCTCCACCTGCACATCCTTCACCGGGAGCACGCCCAGCAGACTGCATTCCACAACATAGGAATCCGGCGCAGATATATGAAGATTTTCCTGCGGAATATCGGATGTCTGCCCTCCGGCGGCCTCCTTTACCGTCTCCTCTACCCAGTCCGGCAGCGCCGCTCCAAGCAGGTTTTCCTGTGTACTGTCGGACGGCACCTGCAGGTAATCGGGAATCTCCTGCAGCAGCAGATACCATTCCAGCAGCGCAAGCATAATAAGAAGAGCGAAAAGCGGACAAATATATCTGCCCTTCCGCTTTTTTTCCAAATTTCTCACATCCTTTCGGATACATATACTACAAAAGGATACCCTGACGGTATCCTCTTCTAGTATGCGAGTATTTGGATAAATGTACTCTAGTATTTTTTTGTTGTCTCTGCCATTTCCTTCATTTCTCTGGCGCTCTGCAGCGTCAGTTCAGTAATGCGGGCACCGCCGAGAATGCGCGCGAGCTCCTCAATACTCTCGTCACGGTCCAGCTCGCGGATGGTCGTCTCCGTCTCCTGGTTCTGCACTGTCTTTTCAATCAGATAATGATTGTCCGCCATCGATGCAATCTGCGCCAGATGCGTGATGCAGAGCACCTGGTGATTTGCCGCGATAACCGCCATTTTTTCTGAGACCTTCTGCGCAGTCCTGCCGCTGATGCCGACGTCAATTTCATCAAAAATCAGAGACGGCATATCGTCCTTCTCCGCCAGCACGGTCTTGATGGCAAGCATGATACGCGACAGTTCACCGCCGGACGCCACATCACCGAGCGGTCGCAGAGGTGAACCGGGATTCATGGAAATCAGGAAACATACCTCATCCATTCCCTCCGCCGTGAGCGCTTCTGTCTGCCGGACGTCCGTCTCAAAATTCGTTTCCAGAAAATTCAAATCAATCAGCTCCGCCTGTATCATCTGCGACAGCTTTTTTGCGTAGCGGCAGCGTATCGCCGACATTGCTTCCGAATTTTTCCTCAGCCGCTCTTCGCTCTGCCTATATTGTTTCTCCAGATTCGCAAGATATGTATCATAATCCGCCAGTTCCTGCAGACGCTGCTCTTTTTCTTCCTTATATGCCAGAATTTCTTCAATCGTATTGCCATATTTTGTCTTTAAACGGTTAATCTCATTCAGGCGGCTCTCCAGCTCCTGAAATTCGCCCTCGTCAAAAGTGAGGTCATCCAGATAAGAGGAAAGGCTGCGGTTGAAATCAGAGAGCAGGCTCTCAATCTCCCCAAGCTGTCCGGCAAGCTCTTCCACTTCCCTGTCATAACCGCTGACCGCCAAAAGACGCTGCAGCGCGCCCGACACACTGTCCCCGGCATTGCCCGGTCCTTCGCTGGTAAGCCGGTAGGCTTCGGCGGCATCCTCCGCGATCCGTCTGGCGTTCGCCATTTTCCGGTACTGCGCTTCCACCTCTTCATCCTCTCCCGGCCGCAGAGCGCCGTTTTCAATCTCATCTACCTCAAACTGCAGGAAATCCGCCTCTTTTTTGCGCGCCGCCTCATCCATCGCAGAGGATTCCAGTCTCTTTTTCAGAGCGGAATATTCCGCAAACAGCTCCGCATTTTTTTCTTTCAGACTCCCCAGCTCCTCCCTGGCAAACTCATCGAGAATACGCAGGTGGTTCTTTTTATAGAGCAGCGACTGATGCTCGTGCTGCCCGTGAATATCAATCAGAAGGGACGCCAGCTCCCGCACCACAGAGAGCGGCACAGTCTCGCCGTTTACCTTGCTGATGCTCCGCGTACCGGACAGTCTGCGGCTTAAAATCACCTGCCCGTCTTCCACGGAAATGTCAAGCGCCTCTATTTTTTCCCGCAGGGCATCGCTCTCCACGGAAAATACCAGCTCCACCAGCGCCGTATCCGCACCCTCGCGCGCAAAACCCTTAAAGCTCTGCATTCCAAGCGCCACATTGATGGAACCGATCAGAATCGATTTTCCGGCGCCCGTCTCTCCGGTGAGGATGTTCAGCCCGCTGCCAAAATCCATTTCCAGCTCCCGTATCAGCGCCATATTTTTTACATGTAAATTTAATAACATAGAAATACCCGTCTTTTCTCTCCCGGCAGGAGAAGCTCTTCTTATGCCTCCAGTATTTTGCGGATTTTGTCCATCACAAGCAACGTGTCATCCGCACTTCGCACCGCGCACATAATGGTATCGTCCCCGGCGATACAGCCGGCGATTTCCTTCCAGTGCATGGCGTCCATCGCAGCCGCCACCGCCATCGCCATGCCGGAAACGGTACGGATAACAAGAATATTCTGCGCCATGTCCATCGAGACAAATCCGTCCCGCAGCACGCGCAGATATTTTTCGTCCAGCGCGCTGCTGTATGTATCCATCACCGCGTATTTCTGCCGGTTTCCCACAGATATCTTTGTCAGCTTCAGCTCCCGTATATCCCTGGAAACCGTCGCCTGCGTCACACGGAAGCCCGCCTCGTTCAGCCTGTCCGCAAGCTCCTCCTGTGTGTCAATATCATAACGGTTAATCAGTTCCACTATTTTTGCATGTCTTTCTATCTTCATGTCTTCCTCCGAAATCACGCCCCGCTCATTTTTTTCCGCAGAATCTCCAGAAAGCTTACCTGGTCGATCTTTACAAACTGAACGGTCCGGTCCGACTTTCTTATTTCAATATAATCCCTGCATTTCATTTCTATGCGGGAATCCCCGTCAAACGTAGCCTCCGCGCTCTCGTCATTTCCGGTCCGCTCGCCAATCTCGATTTTCACCGTCACATCATCCGGCAGAATAACGCTTCGCGCCGTCAGCGTATGCGGTGCAATCGGCGTAATCAGAATCATGGACGCCGAAGGCGATACGATTGGCCCGCCCGCCGAGAGATTATACCCCGTCGAACCTGTGGGCGTGGAAACAATAATGCCATCCGCGCTGTAAGAATTCAGGAACCGGTCATTGACATAAATATGGTAATCCATTACGCGCAGCTTTCCGCTTCTGGAAATCACGATGTCGTTCAGCGCCACATCGGTAAGCGCCCGGACGCCGCCGTAAAAGACCGTTCCCTCCAGCATCATGCGCTCCTCCAGCAGATATTCGTCCGCTGCCAGCTTCTCCAGCGCCTGCTCCATATCTTCTTTTCCGATTTCCGCCAGATATCCGAGCGTCCCAAGATTGATGCCAAACATCGGGATATTGCGCGTCACCAGGTCGCGCGACGCCTGCAGCATAGTGCCGTCCCCGCCAAGGACCAGCACACAGTCCGCATCGCCGGGCACCTGCGCCGGGTCCGTATATTTATAGCCGTCCTCCCCGTCGGCGTGCGCCAGCTCCTGTATCACGCATTCCCTTCCAAGCTCATGAAGCTTTTTCCGGATCGCTCCCGCCACCGCCAGATTCGGGTCTTTTATCCTGTTTGCAATGATAAAAAACTTCTTCATGCCTCTTTCCCCGTTTTATCCAGCGTATCGTGCGCTCCTTTTACCACATCGCTTATGGAAAACGGCAGAGCGCCGTCCGCCTGCCGCGCTCCCTTTTTCAGATGCAGCAGATATTCTATATTGCCCTCCGGACCCTTTACCGGAGAAAAATCCAGCTCCAGCGCCGCAAACGCGTTTTCCTGTGCAAACGCAATCACTTTTTCAATTACTTCCTCATGCACCTTCGCGTCGCGCACAACGCCTTTTTTTCCAACCTTTTCCCTGCCCGCCTCAAACTGCGGCTTAATCAGGCAGACAAGCTCCCCGTCCTCTGTCAGCAGCTCTCTTACCGGGAGCAGCACCTTCGTCAGCGAGATAAACGACACATCGATGGACGCGAACGCCGCCTTCTCCACGATGTCCTCCGGCGTGACATAGCGGATATTTGTTTTTTCCATGCAGACCACGCGAGGGTCCTGCCGCAGCTTCCAGTCAAGCTGCCCGTATCCCACATCCACCGCGTACACCTTTACCGCCCCGTTCTGCAGCATACAATCCGTGAAGCCGCCGGTGGAGGCTCCGATATCCATGCAGACTTTTCCCGCCGGTGTGACGGAAAACTTCTCCATCGCCTTCTCCAGCTTCAGCCCGCCGCGGCTCACATATTTTAATGTGCCGCCCTTCAGGGTAATCTGTACGGTTTCCGCGAACATGGTCCCCGCCTTGTCCTCGCGCTCTCCGTCCACCAGCACGCAGCCCGCCATAATCAAAGCTTTCGCCTTCTCTCTGGAGGGCGCAAGCCCCTTTTGCACTACAAGTACGTCCAGTCTCTCTTTCATCTGTTTTTCCTTATAATCCGATATATTCTGCAACAATGCGCTTCACAATGGTTTCCGCGTCGATGCCCGCATCCGCCTTCAGAATCTCCACATTGCCGTGTTCTACATAGTCATCCGGCAGCGAAATATTGATGCTTCTCACCTTGCTGCCGATTTCGTTCAGATATTCCAGAACGGCTTCCCCGAAACCGCCTCTTTTTACATTTTCTTCCATCGTCACCAGAAGCCGGTGCTCCGCCTGCAGCCTGCGTATCAGCTCTTCGTCGAGCGGTTTTACAAAGCGTGCGTTTACAAGCGTGCAGCCGTAGCCCATCACGCGCAGCTTTTCGCGCACTTCCACCGCTGTTTTCACCATGCTTCCGACAGCCAGCAGCGCAATCTCCGATTCGTCGTAGATGACCTCGCTTTTTCCGTATTCCATCGGCTCGCGAAACCGCTCCAGCCCGTCATAGGCTTCCCCGCGCGGATAGCGCACGGCAATCGGTCCGTCATAGGCGACCGCAAACTTCATCATATCGGACAGCTCCCATTTATTTTTGGGCGCCATCACGCACATATTCGGAATAGACGACAGATACGATAAATCAAAAATTCCCTGGTGCGTCTCCCCGTCGCTTCCCACAAGCCCGGCGCGGTCTATCGCAAATACCACATGCAGGTTCTGGATACAGACATCGTGCAGCACCTGGTCGTAAGCGCGCTGCAGAAAAGAAGAATAGATAGCCACCACCGGCTTCAAACCGGCTGCCGCCAGACCCGCCGCAAAGGTGACGGCGTGCTGCTCCGCGATACCCACATCAAAGAAACGGTCCGGAAACATGTTGCGGAAACGCTTCAGCCCGGTGCCATCCGGCATCGCCGCCGTGATAGCCACCACATCCGGCTCCCGGTCGCCCATCTTGCGCATCACCGTGGAAAAAACATCCGTATAATTTGCCTTCACCCGCTTTTTCTTCGGCAGCCCTGTCTCGATGACAAACGGCTCCGCACCGTGGAAGCGCGCCGGATGACGCATTGCCGGCTCATAGCCCTGCCCTTTCTGCGTACAGACATGCAGAAGGACAGCTCCCTTCACATTTTTCGCCTCGCGGAAGGTCTTTACAAGCAGATCAATATTGTGTCCGTCCACCGGTCCCAGATAGGTCAGACCCATCTCCTCAAAGAGCATTCCCGGCACCAGAAACTGCTTCAGTCCGTTTTTCGTGCGGCGCACACGCTTTACGATCTGGTCCCCGTACACCGGAATCTTCAGAAGGGTACTCTCCACCCCCGCCTTCAGATTGAGGTAGCCCTCCTTTGTCCGCACCATATTGAGATAATTGGAAAGTCCGCCGACGTTCTCGGAAATCGACATATTATTATCATTCAGCACAATGATAAAATTCGAATCCAGCCGCGCCGCGTTATTCATCGCCTCCCACGCCATGCCGCCGGTCAGCGCGCCGTCCCCGATTACCGAGACGACATAATTATCCCCGCCACGCAGATCGCGCGCCATCGCATAGCCAAGACCTGCGGATATGGAGGTGGAGCTGTGTCCGGTGTCAAAGGCATCGCAGTTGCTCTCCTTCCGCTTCGGGAAGCCGCTCATGCCGCCGTACTTGCGCAGCGTCTCAAAGCCCTCCCGGCGCCCGGTGAGCAGCTTGTGCGTGTAGGACTGATGCCCGACATCCCAGATGATTTTATCCTGCGGCAGCGTAAAGCTTAAGTGCAGCGCCATCGTCAGCTCCACCACGCCCAGGTTGGAGCCAAGATGCCCGCCGTTCTCGCTGATTTTCTCAATCAGAAAAGTGCGGATTTCCTCCGCAAGCTGCGGCAGCTCTTCCTTTTTCAGTTCTTTGATATCATTTTCCTTTTGAATTTTATCCAGAATCATGTTTTCTCCCGTCACAGCAGGACAGATAAGGCCGCCCTGCCGCCTCCTGTCAGTTTCTGCGGGTAACAAGCGCCCCTATCAGTTCCTTCAGAAATTCATTTTTCTGCGGCAGCCGCGCAAGCGTACATACCGCCCGTTCCGAAACGGCGGCAACGTCCGCCTTCGCCTTATCAAGCCCCTCCACAGTGACATAAGTCGTCTTATGATTGCGCTCGTCGCTGCCTGTCGGCTTTCCAAGCTCCTGGCTGGTGCTGGTCACGTCCAGAATATCGTCCTGTATCTGGAAAGCAAGCCCCACATCCGACGCCACCTGCCCGATCGTCCTGATTTCCTCCTCCGATGCGCCGGCAAGTATCGCCCCTGTCATCATCGAGCACTCAATCAGTGCGCTCGTCTTTAAACGGTAAATAAAATCCAGCTTCTCCCTGGAGAGCGTCCCGCCGACGGACTGCACATCTACCGCCTGCCCGCCGAGCATTCCGTAAACCCCGGTCTTTGTGGTAAGCACCGTCATCGCTTCCCCGATATGCGGATTTCCCGGTTCCAGCGCAAATGCGCGGCACGCCGTCTCATAAGCGTAATTCAGCAGCCCGTCCCCGGCGAGAATTGCCATCGCCTCGCCGTAAACGACATGCGTTGTTTTTTTCCCACGGCGGTATTCATCATTATCCATCGCCGGAAGGTCGTCGTGCACAAGAGAATGCGTGTGAATCATTTCTATCGCCGCCATAAACGGCTCCACCACTTTCCCGTTTCCGCCGAACAGCCGGTAGGTTTCCTGCATCAGAAGCGGGCGGAGCCTCTTGCCGCCTGCCGTCATGCTGTAATTCATCGCCTCCAGAAGCGTTTTCTGAAAGCCCTCCTCCGCCGGAAGATAGGCGTAAACGACCGCCTGCACCTCTTCGCTTCGTTTTGCGAGCTCTTCTTTAAAAGTCACTTATTTCACCCTCTTCATTGATAAGCTGCATCTTTTTTTCCACACGGTCAATCTTTTCGTTGCACTTTTTCAGCAGTTCCATGCCCTGCTGATAATTCCGGAAGGATTCCTCCAGCGTGATATCGCGGCTTTCCAGCGCGGTCAGCAGCTCGTCCAGCTTTGCAAAGGTCTCCTCCAGTGTCATTTCCTGCTTTTCCTCAGCCATCTGTCCTCTCCCATTCCTGCCGCATCTCTCCGGCACGGTTTTCCGTATCCTTCACCTGCGCGTGAATGCAGCCGTCCGTCACATAAATCGTCAGCATGTCGCCCGGCTGCGCCTGCTCTGTGCGCGTCACCGTTTTCCCATGCGCGTCCGCCACAAAGGAGTAGCCCTGCTTTAATTTATCAAGCGGCGACAGCCCCCTGAAGCGTTCTATATAAATCAGCATCCGGTGCTTTTTGTTTTCCAGCACATTTGCCATCCGGTACTGCAGTTTTTCTTCTTTTTCAATCAACAGCTGGCGCTGTTCCCGTATCTGGTTCTGCGGACTTAAAAAAGCAAGCTTTCCGGAAGCCTCCGAAAGCCGCGCGCGCGCGTCCAGCAGCCGGTCCGTCATGCGGCGCGCAAGCTGCCTCTGATACCGCTCCATCTGCGCCAGAATGCCGCTGATATCCGCCACCGCCAGCTCCGCCGCCGCCGAGGGCGTGGGAGCGCGCAGATCTGCCACGTAATCCGCGATAGTGAAATCCGTCTCATGCCCGACCGCAGAGATAACCGGCGTATTACAGCGGAAAATGGCATACGCCACACTCTCCTCATTAAACGCCCACAAATCTTCTATGGAGCCGCCGCCCCTGCCGACAATAATAACGTCAACGCCACAGGCATCCAGCGTCTCTATGCCTTTTACAATGCTGGGCGCAGCGTCCTTTCCCTGCACCAGCGCCGGATACAGGATAAGCTGCGCGCCAGGATTTCTCCGGTGGGCGATGTTCTGGATATCGCGGATAGCGGCTCCGGTCGGCGCCGTCACAATGCCGATTTTCTGCGAAAATTCCGGAACCGGGCGCTTGTACTCCGGCGCAAACATGCCCATTTCCTCCAGCTCACGCTTCAGCGCCTCAAATTTTTCGTATAAAAGTCCGGCTCCGTCCAGCAGGATTTCTTCCGCGTACAACTGGTATTTTCCGTCGCGCTCATACACGCTGATGCTGCCGAGCGCAATCACGCTCTGCCCGTCCTGCAGCCGGAACGCCAGCCCGCCGCGGCTGCCCGCAAACATGACGCACGCCATACTGCCCGTTTCATCCTTCAGCGAAAAGTATATGTGACCGGAGGTGTGATATTTGCAGTTGGAGACCTCTCCCTTCACATAAATCCTTTTCAGCATAAAGTCCTGCTGAAACATATTTTTGATATACCGGTTTACCTGCCCTACCGAATAGACGTTTTTCATGGTATCTCCCGCCGTTTCTATCTGGCTATTTTTCCAAGCACGCCGTTTACAAAGGACGGCGAATCGTCCCCGCCGTATTTTTTCGCCAGCTCTACAGCCTCGTTGATGGCGACACCCACCGGAATATCGTCATCCTCCAGCACCTCGTAAGCGGCAAGGCGCAGAATCGCCAGATCCACCTTGTTCATTCTGCCAAGCTTCCAGCCCTGCGATTCCGCCGCCAGACGCTCGTCGAGCTGCGGAAGCTTCTCTTCTATTTTGTGAAATTTATCAAAAATGTATTCCGCATCCTTTTCTGTGGGAGCAGCTTCCTCCACCTCGTCCATATAAAGCTCCGCCTGCTCATTCAGTTCTTCCTTCTGGTAAAACTCCAGTAAGAAAAGTAATTTGAAAATATGCTCCCTGATTTCTCTCCTGCTCATAAAAATCTCCTGTCATAAGATCTTATTGTGAAATAATACTAAAAACGTCCACCGGACGTTTTTGTCGTATGCATGGCAACGAAAAAAGAATGTGCTGCTCCGGCACATTCCCTTTTTTCTTATTTGCCGCTTTCCATCATTACATTGGCAATCTGGACATTTACATTTTCCACGGTAAGCCCTGTCATATTTTCTATGGCGGTCTTTACCTTTTCCTGCACCTTCTGGCAGGTTTTCGGAACGCTGTAGCCATAATCGAGATTCAGCGTAAGATCCACATTTACAATGCCATTTTCCACGGTAACCTTTACTCCTCTGGAAAGGCTCTTGATTCCCATTCTGCTGACCAGCTCGTTTGTGATATTTCCTGCCATGCTCGCCACGCCCTTCGTCTCCGTGGCGGCAAGTCCCGCAATAATCGTAATGACTTCATTCGAAATCTGAACTCTGCCTGTTCCTTCGTTATCCATAATGGTATAATTGCTGTTCTGACGTTCTTCCTTTCCCATAACGTTTTACCTCCTTCAATGACGCATCCCGTCATTTGCTTCTTTCAGTATAACAAAAATCCGGGGGTTTGTAAACTGTTTCTTCAGGCGGTCCACGACAAACGCATGAATGATTCCTATCGTCCAATTTCTGTTTTTCTTATTTTTTTAAGATTCCAATACTTCTTCCAAATGCTTGATTGGACGCAATCCAATTACATATCTCTTTTTTCTCATGGATAATTTATGTCTTGACACCTCTGCTGTCTTCAGTATACTTAAACTCCATTTCCTGATAATATTCAGGTTCTGTGCCGCCATCTTATCAATCGTTGTGTTTGCATCTTCCCGGAATGTCACATCCAAATGCCAGTGCATACTCTCTATACTCCAATGACCTCTTACCGCCCGGCTTACTGTTTCTATTTCTTCCTTCAGACTGCTGATAAAATACCGGTATTCTATCAGCCGCTTCCCTTCTTTTTCCAATGTCTTCCGTTCCATTATGATACTTTTCAGACCTTTCCAGGCTTTCTTCTGGCTTAGCCATTTTATTTTTTCCGTCTGGTAATACTCCCTTGTTTCAATCTGTCCATGTGCTTTTTCCTGTGTTTTCTTATAAATTCCCCTTTCCTTTATCTCCTTCCGGAACTCCGGGTCTTCAAAATATTCTCTTACATCCTCATATAATGTTCCCTGGTTTGCTTTTAACGAAAGAACATAATCTGCCCTCTTATTCCTTATCTTTTCTGCTATCGCTGTCTGGGTCCCCATTGCATCTATGGTTACAATCTGCCCTTTTACCTGTATTTTCTCCAGTAACTCAGGAATGGCTGTTATCTCATTGCTCTTTTCCCCGACAGCCTTCTGCCCAAGGCAGTACCCGTCTTCCTTACTCCACGCGGAAACAATATGGCCGGGTTTCTCTCCATTCCTCTTATTGGAACGCATGGTTTTACCATCAATACATATGATTTTTTTCAGCAGTTCCCCTTCGTTCCTGTTTAACCGCTCCTGCCATTTCCCATAAAGCTGCTGCAGGATCTCCGGTGACACCATTCCCATAACCCGCCGCAGGGTATCATGCGATGGCGGACCATTTTTCAGTTCAATGTACTTACGCAAATAATCCTGATAATCCTCAGCAAACAGGGCCATTTCTACCCAGTCATCTGCATTTGCAAGAGTCGCAAACAGCACAATTACCAGGATATCCTTTAACGTATGCCGGACTTTGCTTTGCTGGCGGCTGTCTTCAATATATTCCATCCATTCTAATAATTCCTGCATATCTTCACTCCCCTTTTCTTTTATTTTAACAGAAAAGAGGCGTGTTCACAATTTGTTTACTCATGCGTTTGTCGTGCAGGCGGTCCTCACCGGTTCAATTTTATAAATCCCGCAGCACTTCCCATCTGCCATATTGCTTACCATTCACATGTCTTGTACTTAAAATTGGCACTTTGGCTTTCTTTTCTCTGTTGTAATGCATAGTCCACATGTAAACAAAAAAGAGTAAACGCTTTTATCATCACTTATTAATTGAAAGGATTTGTTTTTTAGATAATCCGAAATATCAGTTATTATAATGACAATAATCACTACTTGAAAAAACTTCATTTTCCATCCAGATATCCTTCCGCATATGATATCAGTTTTTCTCGACCAATTGCATCCATATTCTGAGTAAGTGATAACAGTTTTCTTTCATATGGCTTTAAATTGGTCGCATCCACAGACATGCGAATATCTGAAATGCCTAACAAGTAATCAATGCTAACCCCAAAAATATCCGCAAGTTTAATAAGAGACTTTGCACTTGGATAATATTTTCCTTTTTCATATGCACTTATAGTTTCCTGTGACACTTCTAAATCAATGCTCAAACGTATTTGTGTTATATGCTTTTCTTCTCTTAATTCTTTAATCCTATTCATGATACTCACCCTAATATATTCTACATGTTACGCTTGATTTTATTAGAAGTATAGATTATAATATATACAACAATAACTTGTATTATCACAAGTTATTGTTGTATACGTCATTAGTCTGTGGACACCAATGACACATCAAAATTATAAGAGAGGAGGTGAAAAGATGGGTTTTTTATTTGGTTCAGTTCTTTATAGTATAGGTATCTTATCATGGGCTTTCCACGGTGGCTTCTAAAATTAAGACATACCGCACAAAAAAGAGTGTCATGACATCCTTTTCAGGATGCCATGACACTCTTTTTAATAATAACCAGAAATACCTAAACTCTGTCGGCATCAATACCCAAGAAACTGCTTCACCTTTTCTACAATATACCCTGCATTTTCAACCTGCACACGGCTCTCCTCTTTGCTGGCAATATAAAAATCATCATAATCCGAAGCATTTCTAATCTGGTCGGCTTTTATTATCATTTTATAGTCCCCAGGCGTAAAGATTCCCTCTCCATTATGAACGAAATGATAATTAAACAGCTTAACTGCACCATTATGCGTTTCAGCATCTGTTTTTATGTTTGCCAGCAATGCCTTTATCGCCTTTTCGATAGCATAGAACGCCCTGTTATTCGCTGATTTATAGAGCCCTTTCAAGAGTAACTCTTCGGCTTCTGTCACAAGCTCCCCCGCTCTTTCTATTCTGACTCTTTCTAAATCTTTATAATAATTTTCACTCATGTATGACAATCCCCTCTTTGCTGATATTTTTAAAATACAGATACCACGATTTTTTGCTCATATACTCCGCATAAGGGATGCACACAAAATTTATGATTGCAAAATATTTCATTGCCATGCTGACAGCCACATCTGCCAGCGCATCGTTATACTTTACAGCTTCCACTCTGCTGCACTTAACCAGAAGAGCTATGTCTATATCGGAATCATCCGAAAAATCTCCACGGGCACAGGAACCGTATAGCACACATTCTATCAGGTCATCCCGCAACACTTCTTTCACCATTGGATAAATCTCGTTTTTTACTTTGCTGACTACTTCCTGTGACAGCACTAACTTCTCCATTCCTGCAGCCCTCCCTTCCAGTCATCTCATTATTCCTCGACTTTTCCTGAAACAAATATGGCTTTACATTTTTATTTTAGCATACCGTAAAAACAAAATCTATCCCCAAAAAATTTAGGAGCGCCCGAATTCTGCGAGCACCAGTCCCGGATTGCGTTCCTCCGTCATGCGGATGCTCCAGGAGTTCACCCAGATGAGCAGCGGTCTGCCCTTCAAATCCTGGATTTTCTTCATATCGGAGGTGCCAGTCAGTTTGTTCATGTCAATGTCCTCGTTTTCGATCCAGCGGATGTACTCATAAGGCAGGTTTTCCATATGAATGTCAACGTTGTATTCGTTTTCCAGACGATATTTCAAGACCTCAAACTGCAGGACGCCGACAACGCCGACGATAATTTCCTCCATACCGGTATTGTACTCCTGGAAAATCTGGATGGCGCCCTCCTGCGCAATCTGTGTGATGCCCTTCACAAACTGCTTGCGCTTCATGGTATCCACCTGGCGCACACGCGCGAAATGCTCCGGCGCAAAGGTCGGGATGCCCTCGTAGGCAAATTTTTTGCCCGGCATACAGATAGTATCGCCGATAGAATAGATTCCAGGGTCAAATACGCCGATGATATCCCCGGCATACGCCTCGTCCACCACATGGCGCTCCTGCGCCATCATCTGCTGCGGCTGAAGAAGACGCTGCTTCTTGTTTCCCTGCACATGATAGACCTCCATGCCCGCATCAAATTTCCCGGAGCAGATGCGCATAAACGCAATGCGGTCGCGGTGCGCCTTGTTCATGTTTGCCTGGATCTTAAAGACAAACGCGGAAAAATCCTCTTTTATCGGGTCAATCACCCCGATATCCGCCTTACGCGGAAGCGGCGGAGTCGTCATCTGCAGAAAGTGCTTCAGAAAGATTTCCACGCCAAAGTTGGTAAGCGCCGAACCAAAAAACACCGGCGAGAGCTTTCCCGCGCTCACCAGCTCCTGGTCAAATTCCGCGCTGGCGCCATCCAGCAGCTCGATTTCCTCCAGAAGCTGTCCCATATTATCCGCTCCGACAAATTCCTCCAGCTCCGGGGAGTCGATCGGGATTTCCCGGCTTTCGCCTTCTTTGGTACCCTTCTGGGTATCAGAAAACGTCGTCACCTTTTTACTGCCGCGCTCATATACGCCCTTAAAATTCTTTCCTGACCCAATCGGCCAGTTAATCGGGCAGGTAGCGATTCCAAGCTCCTTTTCGATATCGTCCAGCAGCTCAAAGGTATCGTTTGCGTCGCGGTCCATCTTATTGATAAACGTAAAAATCGGAATATGACGCATCACACAGACCTTAAACAGCTTGCGTGTCTGCGCCTCCACGCCTTTCGACGCGTCGATTACCATCACTGCGGAATCCGCCGCCATCAGGGTACGATAGGTATCCTCCGAGAAATCCTGATGTCCCGGCGTGTCCAGGATATTGATGCAATAGCCTCCATAATTAAACTGCAGCACCGAGGATGTTACCGAAATACCTCTCTCTTTTTCAATCTCCATCCAGTCCGACACCGCATGGCGCGCCGTCGCCTTTCCTTTTACGGAACCAGCCAGGTTAATCGCGCCGCCGTAGAGCAGAAACTTCTCTGTCAGCGTCGTCTTTCCGGCATCCGGATGGGAAATAATGGCAAACGTGCGCCGTTTTTTTATCTCATCTGCAATATTACTCACTGTCATTCCTCCAGAATATAATAAATAACCAGAAATATATTAGCAGATGCTGGAATTACTGTCAACGTGGCGATGCAAAAGATTTCTCTTCTCCCCTGCGGAAAATCATATATGTAGCAGGCAGCAGCGCGATGCACAATACAGGATACAGTACCAGCAGAATTTCCACAGCGCCTGTATATCTGCCTGCTGCCTGGTAAATATAAAGTCCGTTGATTACAGAATATATCTGTACAAGCTGGTGCGGTAAAATACCGATAAGCTTCTCCACAGCCGGAACCATCGGAGTGATATTTAATAAAGGCGGGATAAAAATCACGGCACATGGTACTAATACGGCTATAACGGCCGATTTTGTTTTTGCGGAAGCCAGCATAGCGAGTGAATCCGCAAACAGGCATCCAACATATCCGCCCACCGCAATCAGCAGATATTCCTGCAGGAATGTAATATTATAAAAGCTCTCCCACCCCATAATGCCGGCCTAAATCATGCAATCTGCTCCGCCGGTCCCCAGTTCCATAAAAACAGGGACAGAATACAGTGCAAAGCCGGACCAGTACACCGTCGTTATAAGAAGAAGCCCTGCTTTTATTTTTGCCGCAGTCGCCCTGTTCCGTCCAAGTGCCGTTGAGAAAAATACCGCACTGGCTCCCGTCCGGTATTCCTCCGAAAAGATACCGCTCACCAGAAAACCAGTCACAAGTAAGAGAAACATCTGGACGCCGGATGCCCCCGACGCTGCCTTCTGCCATCCGTTTGCGTATTGATAAGCAAGCGGCGTCTCCATCGCCTCATACCGGGCTATCATGAATTCTTTTTCCCCGTCCGTGTACCAGGTGCCCATCTCCTGCAGCCACTTTTGCAGATTTTTTACCCGGTTGTCATAAAAGCTCACAGCATCCTCCGGTACCAGTGAATCCGTGACTGCAGAATCCGTATTCCGGAATCCCCCAAACGACCACGTAAGCAGCATACGGATTTCCCGGTTTCCCTGATGATATCCCTGTGAAATCACCTCCGCGATTTTTTCCTCCGACAGCGGACCGTACCACCTTCCCGCCTCCTCACGGAATTTTTCCGCCGCCGCTTTTCCAGTCAGCTCCGTGCCATCCTCATTTATCCATACCATATAGCTTATCTGAAGCCTCGCTAAATACAAAACAAATACCAGCAGCAAAAGCAGCGCTATCTGACTGCTCCGCTTTGCAAATACCTTTTTCAGCTCAAAATGTACCATTTTCCCCGCTCCTCTCCCCATAATGATACAGAAAAACATCCTCCAGAGTTGCCGGCACCTGTTTTGCCCCCTGTGCCGGAAGCTCCGCCGAAAGAATCCGCAGCTCCGTTCCCTCCGGCGCAGTTCTGATATTGGCAACCCGGTATTTTCTCAGATAACCTTCCACCTGCGTCTCCGGCACCGTGCACAGCCAGACCTGTTCCGGCATTGCTTCGATTAACCCAGCCGCGGTTCCGGCGTCCTCAATACGCCCGTCCTTCATCAGCAGAATTTCATTTACAATATACTCCACATCCGGAACAATATGTGTGGAGAGCAGCACCAGCCTGTCCCGCGACAATTCACTTAAAAGATTCCGCAGCCGGATACGCTCGTTCGGGTCCAGCCCGGCTGTCGGCTCGTCCAGAACCAGAATTTTCGGATTATTCAGCATCGCCTGGGCAATTCCAATCCGCCGCTTCATTCCTCCCGAAAATCCCTTCATCTTTTTCTTCCGGTATCGCTCCATCCCCACCTGGCACAGCAGCTCACGAATCCGCTTACGCGCAAGAGCCGGATGCATATCCTTAATCAGCGCAATATACAACAGATACTCCTCCGCCGTAAAATCGGGATAAAAGCCAAATTCCTGCGGCAGATAGCCCAGAATGCGCCGGTATGCCTTATCCATCTGCCAGACATCCTTTCCATTGCATAAAATCCGCCCCTCATCCGGTCTGATCAAGGTACAGATCATCCGCATCAGCGTCGTTTTCCCCGCTCCGTTAGAGCCAAGAAGCCCATATACGCCATTTTCCATTCTGTAAGAAAGCCGTTCCACGGCAGTTACATCCTTATACCTTTTTGTCACATTCTCAAATACTAATTCCATACCGACTGTCCCTCCACAATTTCCCGGCTGGTCTGCAGCAAGCGCTTCCCGATAAACAGCAATCCTGCAAAGGTAAGCAGCAAAAGACCTGCCCACACTGTTTCTGATATTTCCTGATACAACTGCTCATTACCGGTAATCTGATACCAGACAAAGCTCCAGATAATACAGAATCCGACTGCCGTATATTCCGTGTGGAAGCGGTGCCCGCAAAGCGTTCCAAGACAGATACACAGCGTGACATTCAGCGGAATCAGACACTGCACAATAAAATCGGCTAAAACTACCTGTACCGTTATGCCTGTCACAGCAAAAAATACCGTCAGAAGCAGTAAATCCGCCAGGCCAAAAATCGTCATCCGCGCCGCGTATATCTGCCGCAGTGTAAAGCAGGCGGCATTTTCCACCTCCATGACATTATAACGGACATCCTTCCACAGCTCCGGCACAAGCACCATGCCGAACAGCGGCATTAATACTGATACCTCACGGCAGGCTTCCGGATTACTGCCGCTTATATAAAGAATTTTCCAGAAAACCGCCAGTATCAGAAGCTGCAGGCACCACCAGCGCTTTCTGATAAAACGTAATTGTCTGATTAAAAATTCCGTCCAGGTACTCTCCCGTTCCTCCAGTCCTTCATAATATGCTCTTTTGGACAGCTCAATCGTTTTTCTGATACGTGCTTCCTTCCGTTCCTGCTCCGTCATACAGCCTCTCCTCCTCCAGCATTTTTTTCAGAAGCTCTCTGCCTTTCCTAATACGATACTTCACCACACGCAGCTTCACATTCAGCGCCTCCGCAATCTCTTTCTGCTTCATCCCGCAGAAAAAATACAAAACAATACTCTCCCGGTAAACCTCCGGCAGCCTGCTTATCGCATTCTCCAGGTCCATCTGCTCCGCCAGAGAGGAAATCGGATTATAGAACAGCTTCCCGTCATCTTCCCTCTGCCGCGCGGATATCTCTGCCAACAGCATGTTTACATCCTCCGCCGGTAATTCAATTCCACTGCCCGCTTTATAAAAATCCCGGCACAGATTTCCGGCTATTGTATACAAATAGTTTATTGTCTTCCCGCGATGCTCATATTCTGAAAAGTTTCGGAAAAAGCGTTCAAACGTTTCCTGCGTCAAATCCTCCGCCATATAAATATCCTTTGCCCTCCTCCGGCAATATTGAAAAACCGGCGGGTAATACTTCCGTACAAACAGTTCAATAGCGGCATCATCACCCTTTCTCATATGCCAGAGCAGCCGTTCATCCGAATCCATCCTTCGCCTCTCCTCTGTATCTCATATCATTTATCAGCCATATACAACATTTTATATCCCGCCTTCAGGCTCATACAGGGGCATCCCAGGGTCTCTCCCCCACTATAGAGCAATCCTATGCAGGTTCCGCCCTTTCGCTCCCTGGCTTTATTATATATAACGAAAACGCGGACGAAAAGGACATAAAAATTGCCCTTTTTTTACCGGGAATTTTCGCACACATGACGGGCGGATTCCCACAAAAAATCTCACTAAAAACGTCCATCGGTCGTTTTGGTCGTATGCATGGCAATAAAAAACCCACTGCAGATATTTTGCAGTGGGCTTTCATCTACTCCCCGCTCACCGGGGTGATGACTATGTTCTCGCCGGAGATCTCTGTTTTCCGTTTCACGATATCTTCAATCTGTGCCCGCTGGGCATCGGTAATCTCCGCCATATTGATGACCACATCGACGCTGCCGTCGGTGATGCTGACAACACTTCCCTCAAAGCCCTTGGCGTCGAGCAGAAGCTCCGCCGCCGCTTCCCGCTCGGCGTTCTCTGTCAGCGACGTAATGCTGTCGATTGCATTCTGCTTCTGCTCCTGGGCAATGCTCTCGTTATTGATTACCTCCATCAGCGTTTCTTTATTCTGGGCGCGCAGCTGCTCCCGCGTCAGCTTTGCCTCCGCCGCCACCGAGGTGCCCGTCAGACTGGTAAGCACCGCCTCGCCCGGCGTATCGGTCACGTCCTCAGAAGACGCGGCGTCCGCCGTGCTGACGCCGTTTTCCATAAGCACCTGTTCCTCCGATACCGCGCTCTGCACCACCGCTTCCTCCAGCTTTGTCCCTGAGTAATTTAAGTAACCCGCCACCGCAATCATAATGGCAAGCGCCGTTATGATAATCTGGTTCTTTTTCATGATACGTTTCACCTTATCCTCTCCTTTCAATTCATCTTCATTACTTTGATTTTATGCGCCTCCAGTCCAAATAATGCCATTACCGCGTCAGTTATGTCCTTTTTCACAAGAGAGCTGTCCGCGCCCTGCGCAAGCACCAGCACACCCTCAATCTGCGGCGACAGCTCCCGCGTGACATAGGGCGTCTCGCCGCCGCTGCCGTCCGTTCCGTAAACCGTCTCCGGGCGTTCTTCCTCCTCCGTCGTGCTGCTCCCTGCCCCGTCGCCGCCGTCCTCCTGCGTTACCCGGCGGACGGTGGCGGTATCCTTCTCCACGATTCTCTCCCCGGAGTCGCGGCAGTAAATCATTACGCGCACCTGCCCGGCGCCGTCCAGCTCTGAGAGGATATTCTCCAGCCGCTGCTCCATATCGCGGACATCTTCCGTCTCCCCGGACATATCCACCCCGGCTTTTTCCTGCGCCGCCGCTTTCCCGTCCGCATCCGTCCCGGTTTCCACCGGCAGAGAAATAACCAGTATCAGAACGCCCGCCAGCAGAAGGACTATCCACTGGTCCCGCCGCATATTTTTCAGCTTTTCCAGCCATTGATATATTTTATTCATCCCCGCTCCTTTACCGACACCGTGACGTCATCCCGCTCCGTCCCGTAAACAGAAGAAATTTCCGCCCGTATGCGCTCAATGCTCTTCTGCTGGCGTTCTCCTGCCTCCTGCGCCCCCGCTTCGTCTCCGGGAGCGCTCTTTGCCGGTGCAATCAGAATAGAAACGCCCGTAAGAGAGGCGGCCTGCCCCGGCTGCTCCCCTTCCAGAGACAGCTTTACGGACAGAGGCTGTTGCCCGTAATACTGCACGATTTCCTCCATCTGCCGCTCCAGCTCCTTTTCATACGCCTCCGCTATCTTCTCATTCTGCAGCCCGGCAAGCGCCTCCCCGGAAACCTGCAGCTCCTGCGCCTCCTGGACGGCAAGCGCCAGACGCAGCTCCTCACCGAACGCCTCCCCGACAGAAAAAAGACCGGCAAGCGGCGAAAACACCAGCAGAAGAACAATCAGCCCGCCGAAAAACCGGATGTACCGGCGGTAATCTTCGTTCCGCACCAGATGACAGAACAGCTCCAGAATGCAGAGACAAAAAATAAAATTTTTCGCCCAGCGGTATACTGTTTCCATAAAAACCTCCTGTGTTCTATACTCCCCGTATCGAAGCCGTCACAAGCGCCAGCGTGATCAGAAAGGTTACCCCGGTGACCGACACCGTCTTTAAAAGCAGCGCCGCGCCCTCCCCGACGCCACTGATACACTCCGTAATCCGTTTATCGGATACCGGCTGCACCGCCGCGCCGACCGCCTTATACAGAAACGTGCACACCAGAAGACGCACCACCGGAGCAAGGCAGATAAGCACAATCACCAGAAGCCCCGCCACCCCGACGGCGTTTTTCAGAAGTACCGCTGTTCCCAGCACCGTCTCCGTCACGGCGTTTAAGGTGTTTCCAAGCACCGGAAGCGCCCCGGTCGCCTTTGTCCAGACAGAATTTTTCAGCGAATCGATTGCCGGCAGAAGCAGCGCCTGCACCGTCTGGACGCCGACGACAAGTGCAAACAGCGTTTTCAGTATCCAGGAAAGCGCAAGATGTATCAGCTCCGCCAGCTTTGAAAAAAGCTCCTCCCTTCCAAGGTGATTCAGCAAAAGAAACAATACATAAAAACGGATTCCCGGCAGCACAATATACGTCATCAGCGCCTGCGCCGCCGCTATAAAAACAAGTGTCAGCTCATAAAAGCCGATTGCGGTAAGCGAGCCCGCCGCCAGAGACGCCACCACCAGATACGTCGGCAGCAGCAGCTTCATAAAATGAAGCATCTGCTGCAGGTTGTTTTCCGCCATGCGTCCGAGGTCGCCGAACGCCTTCATCAATATCACAAACAGCAGCAGATAAATCATATAAAATGCGATTTCGGAAATCTGGTTTTTTTCAAATATCTTCACAAAATTCGAAAAAACGGCGGCGGCGATTGCCAGCACCAGTATCTGAAGCACCATATTCTTCTGATTGGAAAGCTCGGAAAACGCCGCCTCCTTTAAAAATTCCAGCAGCGTATCCCGCCGCAGCGGTATCTCTCCCCGCAGAAGCTCTGCGATGCTGTCCCGGAAATCAAAATCATACTCCGGGAACATTTCATCTATGCTGCTCTGCAGCTCCTTCAGGTCCAGCTCCTCCAGATAGGAACCGGCAAGCTCGTCCGTGCCCTCCGCCGCATAAGCCATCCGGAAGTCCGCCGTCACAGAAATTCCAATCATCAGCAGGAACAGCAGGATTTTCTTCTTTGCTCTTTTCATGTCAGATACTCCGAAATCGTATTAAGAAGCGCCAGCACAATTGGTGTGCTGACGGAAAGCACCGATATTTTCCCGGACAGCTCAATCTGCCCGGCAACCGCCGAGTAACCGGCATCCCGGCAGATGCTGGCGGAAAAATCTGCAATGTAGGCGATTCCGACAATTTTCAGCAGAATTTTCAGATAAGATTCCTTCAGGCTGATATACTGCACAAGCTGTGAAATTGCGCCCGCCATCGCCTGGATTCTGGAAATCGCACAGAAAAAAATCAGCGTGCAGGACGCCATGCTGATGAGCGTGGAAAACTGCGGCTTCCATTCCCGCACCAGAAGCGCCATCAATACGCCCGCAATACCAAGGATTCCGATTTTTATCATATCCATAGCCATTCTCCCCCTCTCTTCTCCGACGCGCTACAGCGCAAAAAGACTTTTTATCGTATCGAACAATTCATAGATGTAAGGGAGCAGCCAGAACAGCACCAGCACCAGCCCCGCCAGGGAGGCGAGCGACGCCTGGTCGTCCCGTCCCCCGTGCTTTAACACCTGACTGATTACCGAGACCAGAATGCCGACCGCCGCGATTTTGAATATAATATTTACGCTCATGAACCACCTCTTTTACAACAACAGCAGCACGCAGAAGCATCCGCCCAGAAATCCGAGGCTCTGGTATACCTTTGCCTTCTGCCGGTAATCCTCCTGCGCCTCCGCCCGCGCGGCGGCAAGCTCCTCCTGGTAAAGCCGGATGGTCTGCACCTGCTGCTCCCGGTCCGGACAGCCAAGGCGTCTGCCAAAGCGCACCAGCGCTTCCACATCCCGCTCCTTCAGTCCCCCGAAGCCCAGAAGTGCTTCCGCCTGCTCCGCAAAAATATCCCCCGTCGTGCTTTTGCTGCGCAGCTCCATTGCCGACGCCAGAGACGCGAAAAAGCTTTCCAGCGGTTCCTCCGTTCTCTTTGCCAGCTCCGGAAAAATTTCCGGAAGCGGCGTCGCCGCGTACTGGATCTCCCCCTTCAGTACCTGCATCAGACGCTCCAGCTCGCCCAGCCACCTCACACGCTGCGCCAGCTCCCTGCTCATACACACGCCCAGCGCGCTGCCGGAAATAATAATCAGCGCCATCCCCGCCACTTTCAGCATGTCTCCTGGCCTCCGCGGCAGATATCCGTCCCCCTGCCACAGCAGATGTCCACTCCGCCGCCGTGATAAATGTCCGTCCCTCTGTCGTCAAAAATCTCCTTTACCTGTCCGATTCTGCGATGGTTATGTAAAACGACATAGCGCTCAAATACGCGTTCCTGCACCAGCTTCTGCAGGAGCGGTCTGCGCTGCACATCCTCTATGGAATCCCCGTGAACCGTCGCCAGCAGCCTGCAGCCGCAGTGAATGACGGATTCGATTGCCCGGATATCGCGGTAATCGCCGATTTCATCCACCGCGATCACGCGCGGGGACATTGCCCGGATAAGCATCATCATGCCCTCCGCCTTCGGGCAGCAGTCCAGCACATCGGTACGGATGCCGAGGTCGTTCTGCGGCACTCCCAGATACGAGCCGCCGATTTCCGAGCGCTCATCCACCACGCCGACCGTAACGCCCGGAAAGGACGCAGTCCCGTCCGAAATCTGCCGTATCAGGTCGCGCAGAAGCGTGGTCTTCCCGCATCTCGGCGGGGAGATAATCAGTGTATGACACACCTCCTCCCGCTCAATCAGATAGGGAAGCACCTTATCCGCACATCCCCTGCGCTGATGGGAAAGGCGGATATTTAAAAAGGAAATATGCTTCACGCTCTTAATCCGGTCTCCTTCCATGATGATTTTTCCGGCAATTCCAATGCGGTGCCCACCCTGTATGGTGAGAAACCCCTGGCGGATTTCCTCCTCAAAGGCATACAGCGAATAATGCGCAATGTATTCCACCGTCTCCAGAAGCTCCCTGCGCTCCACCGGATAGCCCTCGCTCTCCCTGTCCGTAATCTCTCCCGTCGCCCGCACGAAATATTCCCTGCCGTCCCAGGTGATCAGCAGCGGCCGGTCCACGCGCAGCCGGATTTCCTGCAGCTTTTCAAAGTCCACGTTCAGATGCTCCAGAACATGGCGCAGATTCCGTGAAAAAATCTTTAAAAATTCCTGTACATTTCCCATCACAACACCCCTGTAGCGTAAAATTCCGGTCAGGCTGCCCTGCTGCCCCAGACCTTTTTTCCTGCGGCCATCCTTCTTTATCGTCCCCGGCGCCGGGCACAGGAACCGCTCTGAATTGCTGCCACACTTCAATATATGAGTCTGTCCAAAAAATATGCCTGCGGATTACTTGCATTTTCCGCGCAGGCATTGTATGATGATTCATATTGAAATGATGTTGGGCAATTCATAAAAAATATAGAAGGGGAATCAGCATATGAAAAAGAAAGTTGTAATTGCACTCGGACACCGCGCTCTGGGCACTACCTTCCCGGAGCAGCAGGTTGCGGTAAAGAAATCCGCAAAGGTACTTGCCGATATGGCGGAGGCAGGCTGCCAGCTCATTATCACGCACAGCAACGCGCCGCAGGTGGGCATGATTCACACTGCCATGAATGAATTCGCGCATTTTCACAGCGATTATACCGGCGCTCCCATGTCGGTCTGCTCCGCCATGAGCCAGGGCTACATCGGCTACGATATCCAGAACGCGCTGCGCGCGGAGCTGGTAAAACGCGGCATCTTTAAGACCGTCAGCACCATTCTCACCCAGGTTCTGGTGGACCCGTACGACGAGGCTTTTTATCATCCGGTGAAGGTAATCGGACGCTATCTGACAAAGGAAGAGGCGGAACAGGAAGAGGCAAAAGGGAATCATGTTGTGGAGGAGAGCGGAAACCGCTACCGCAGAATCGTTTCGGCGCCGAAGCCGCAGGCGATCATTGAAATCGACGCCATCAACGCCCTGCTCGACGCCGGGCAGTTTGTGATTGCCTGCGGAGGCGGCGGCGTGCCCGTTATGGAGCAGGGAAATGTTCTGAAGGGCGCCAGCGCCATCATCGAAAAGGACTATGCCGCCGGGAAGCTTGCCGAGATGACAAACGCCGATACCCTGCTCATCCTCACAAGCGATGAAAAGGTGGAGATTGATTTTGACAGCGACCATCCGGCTGCCCTGGAGCATATCACGACAGCGGAGGCACGGGAGCATATTAAGGCAAAGCAGTTCGGCGAGACCGCAATGCTTCCGAAAATCCAGGCTTCCGTCGATTTCGTCTCCGGGCAGGAAGGACGCGAAGCAATCATCACCAATCTGGAGCATGCGCTTGACGCGCTCGCCGGAAAAACCGGAACCCACATCACGCTCTGAGCGTAACAGGAACGTCCGGCCGGATTGTTCCCTCTGAAAAAAAGAGCAGGATACCAATGTATCCCGCTCCTTTTTTCTGTCTGATTTCAAGATATCTGATATCAAGTGCAAAACGTCCACCTCTTCATAAGCCTGCCCATAAGATGGCGTCGGATTCCCTCCCGGACCTGTCCCTGCATCAGCCATTTATCAGTAAATAGTAATATCGTAAGAACGCGCAAACACCTCACCCGGCTGCGCCGTATTTCCATACTCCCGTTCCTCCAGTGTCCCGTAAAATACGGTGCTGTCGCTTCTGCCGTACCACGGTTCAATGCAGATAAACGGCGCGTTTTTGCCCGCCGGGGACCACACGCCAAAGAGCGGCGCATCAAATGTCACGCTCACATACGGCTTTTTATCCGGTCCGGCAAGCCACATCTTCCCGGTCTGCTGATGCTCGATCACCAGCGCATCCAGATCAAAGCGGTCCTTCTCAATTTTGTGCAGTCCATCGTCAAGCGCCAGCGGATATTCCTTTGGGTCGATCAGATTGCAGTTCAGATCAATCAGACGATACTGCAGCTCCTTTTTGTCCGTCTCAAAGCCCATATAATAATCCGTCTGCTCTCCCTTCCCGTCCAGCGGGCACATAAACGCCGGGTGCGCGCCGATGGAAAAATACAGCGTCTTTTCATCCGTGTTTTCCACCTCCCAGAGAACCGTAATGCGGCTGCCCTCCAGACGGTAGCCGATTCTCAGACAGAAATCGAACGGATAATTTTCCTTCGTCTCCTCCGTCGCCGAAAAAGCCAGCCAGATTTCCTTCTCTGTCTGTGACAGCAGGACGAACTCATAATCTCTCGCAAACCCGTGCTGGTTCATATGATAGGTTTTTCCCTGATAACGGTACTGCTTTTCCCGCAGACCGCCCACAAACGGAAACAGCACCGGGGAGGTCCAGCCCCAGTAGCGGCTGTCGCCATTCCAGAGATATTCCGTGCCGGTCTCCTTTTTTATAATCGAAACCAGCTCCGCGCTTTTGCTGCGGACCGTTACCTTTAAATTCTCGTTTTCCAGTACATACTTTTGCATAATACTCTTTCCTTTCCTTATTTGCCCAGATGATTCAGAATATGATTGCGAATCATTTCCATCGCCACCTGATTGTAACCGCCCTCCGGCACAATGATATTGGCGTTCTTTTTGCTCGGCTCCACAAACTGCTCATGCATTGGCTTAACCGTGTGCAGATACTGGCTGATGACCGAATCCAGGCTGCGGGCGCGCTCCATAACGTCGCGCTGGATTCTGCGGATAATGCGCAAATCGGCATCAGTATCCACAAAGATGCGGATATCCATCAAATCGCACAGCTCCTTATTCTCAAAAATCAGAATCCCCTCAACAATAATCACCTGTCCGGGATTGATGATCGCCGTATCCTTGCTGCGGTTGTGAATGGTGTAATCATACACCGGACACTCCACCGTTTTCCCCTGCCGCAGCAGCTTCAGATGCTCAATCATCAGCTCCGTGTCGAAGGCGTTCGGATGGTCGTAGTTCAGCCGGCACCTCTCCTCATACGTCATTTCGTCGTGCGGCTTATAATAGTCATCATGCTTTATGACCGTCACGCTCTCCTGGAGCTGCGCCGCAATCTGATTGGTCAGCGTCGTCTTTCCGCTCCCGGAACCGCCCGCAATGCCAATTACCAGAATATCTCCCATAATCGTCTCTTCTCCTTCTGCTTTTGTATTTCCGTCTTCTTTCACTTTATCATAACACTGCCGCAGACATCGTGCAATCTGTTTTTATAATAGTGATACCAGGGTCAAAAGTTCGAAAATCCGATGTATGAATGTTTTTGAGGATTCTTTGTAAAAAAAATGTAAAAATCTATGTTTGCTGTCGACAATTTCATACCGAAGGTGTAGGATATAAGAGCAGGCTGCTGCCGTGTCATTTTTTCTGATACGGGCATCCTGCCACTATACGCACAAGGAGATTTTTATGAGAAGGAACAGACGAAAACGCATAAACCGGCAAAAGCTTGAAAAGCGGCGCTCCTTCCGGAAAAAAGCGCTGATTTTCCTTACCGCGGTCGTCGCGGTCACTGCCGCTGATTTATTATATGTAAACTTAATGGACGGACGCTTTTATCATCACACGACCCTGAACGGCTATTCCGTATCCGGCATGACCGCAGAGGAGGTCGTAGAATACCTGAAAGAGCCTTACAATTCGCTTATGCTGCGCATCGACGAGCAGGGAGAAACTGTCCTGCAGGCCCCGTTTGATGAAATCGGCTATCAGGTGGATGAGCAGGCGCTCCTTAAGGCGGTCGAAGACCTGATCAAACGGCAGAGCGCCTTTGTGTACCCCGGCCTTCTTTTCGGCGACCGGTACGGCGCCCGCGTCCCGTTTACCGTAGATGAGGAAACGTTCTCCTCGGCTGTCTGCGCGGACAGTCTCACAAAACCGCGTGTGACCACCACGGACGCAACGCTGGTGGAGCAGGACGGCGGCTTTGTCATCCAGCCGGAGGTTTACGGTACCGATTTTGAGGACAGCGATTTGCAGGCGCTGGTAAAGGAAGCCATTGATGAGCAGCTCTCCGGCGGTTCGGCGGATACCACTGTCACCGTGGAGATTCCGGAAAGCATCTACCGCGTGCCGTCCGTCACGCAGGATGACCCGGACCTTGCGGATACCCTGGCGCTCTATCAGCGGTACTGCGATGCCGAGATAACCTACACCTTCGGCGATGTGACGGAGGTGCTCGGCTGGGACACCATCCGCGACTGGATCCTGCCGGATTCCCCGGACGACCCGATCGATGAGGAAGCCATATACAATTACGTCTATGCGCTTGCCGGAGAATACGACACCTACGGTCTGCCGCGCACCTTTGAGAGCACCAACCGCGGCACCATGACAATCGCATACAACAACTATGGCTATGAAATTGATATTGAGGGAGAGGTCGCCCAGCTGAAGGCGGATATTGCCGCCAATACCGCCACCACGCGCGAGCCCGTCTACTACCACAGCGGCTACAACCGCAACGGGAAGGATGACTTAAACGGCACCTACGTGGAGGTGGACCTTTCAAACCAGTATCTGTGGTTTTACAAGCATGGCGGTCTGGTGGTGGAAAGCGCGATTGTATCCGGCCTTCCGACCGAGGACCGGGCGACGCACGAGGGCGTATTCACCATTCCCTATAAACAGAGCCCGGCAAATCTTGTCGGACAGGGCGGCGGTCCCGGTGAATCCTGGGATGTTGAAGTGGAATACTGGATGCCGTTCGACGATGGACAGGGACTGCACGACGCCACCTGGCAGAGCAGCTTCGGCGGAAACGTTTACCAGTATGCCGGTTCCCACGGCTGCATCAACCTGCCGCTCGATGTGGCGGCCGCTATCTATTATGAAATGGAAGAAGACGTTGCAATTTTAATCTACAGCTAAACAGAACAGGAGCCGCCCGGACGGGGCGGCTCCTGTTCTGTCTGCGCAAATGCGCGTTAGGAAAGCTTTATTATCTTTATTCCCGCAGACTGCAAATCCGGCGCAAACGTCTGCCACGTCCGGCAAATCCTCAGGAATTCAGTATCGCCTGCAGCTCTTCAATCATTTCTTCGTCCTTCAGGCGGAATTTTACTTCCACACGGCGGGAGGCATCCGCGTCCTCCTCCCCGTTTTCATTCAGCACCAGATTGCTGCTGGAATGTCCGTTTACGGTCAGCTTTTCCTTCAGCGCGTCCTGGTCGTCAGCGTCCAGAAAGCTCTGGCTGATGCCGAGCAGATATTCCGCAACCGCCAGGGAACGGCGCTGCGAAAGCTCCAGATTGTACTCATAGCCGCCGCTGCTGTCGGTATAGCCGTCGATGATGATTTCGGCAAGATATGGGAAATACTCCTCCTGCATCAGCACGCTGCAGTAAATCGGCAGCACATTGCCGAGCACCTCCTGCCCCTCCTCTGTCAGCTCCGTCTCGTCATAGTCGAACAGCACGCTGGAATCCATCACCAGGGAACCGGTCGTCTCGTCGATTTCGACGCTGATGTTATTGTTGGCAAACTCCTGCTTTAGCGCCTCGATGACATCCGCCTTCACACCGATGATTTTATCAATCTGCGCCTGCTGGTCGGCAAGCTGTGTGGTCTTTTCATCAAGCGCGCTCTGCTGGCTCGCCAGCGTGGCGCTCTGCTCGTCGAGCTGCGACTGCTGCGTGGCGAGCTGTTCCGCCAGGGCGTCAAGCTGCGCCTTCTGCGCGGCAAGCAGTTCATCCTGGGACGCAAGCAGCTCATCCTGCGACGCAAGCTGGTTCTGCTGGTCCGCCATCTGGTCCTCCTGGCTCATAATCTTTTTTGTATATTCATCCTGCAGATACAGCTTTTCATCGCGCTCCTTAATGCTCGCCTCGTAATTTACCTGCGCCTGGAAAAGCGAGACGCACATAATCAGCACAAAAAGCAGCAGAACGCCTGCCATCATATCCGAATAGGAGCGCCATACATTGAAACCGCTGTTATCCTTCTCTCTGCGTCTTCTCATAAATTACCTCACATTACTTATCTCCGCGGAAAATGCCTCTTCCTTTTTTGCGGCTGCTCTCCTTCATGTAAGCGACCATCGTCTCCAGAAGCTCCTCCTGGCGCTCTCCCTGCTCCTGCAGCGTTTTCTGGATATCAAGCAGCAGGTCGCGGTTGCTGTTGTTCACCGCCATATTGCGGATATTTGTCCGGTGTCCGGACTCCGGCGCCGTAACGATATTGTACAGCAGATTCTGCACCTGCTCCATCGTCTTCGCCGTCAGCTTCTGGTACTGCACGAATTCCTGCATCCGCTCGTTGTAGCTCTCCACCAGCTTCACGTTTGCTTCGTAGAGATTGCTGTTGTGCTGGCTTGCCGCCGCAAAGCCCTCCACGCTGACGCTGGCGGCGCTGACATATTTCTGCATCGCCTGGTTGCACGCCACCCAGAATTTTGCCGAGCTCTGCTCCGCCTCCTGCAGATACGATATCACCTGGCGGTAATTCTGGTTCAGAGATTCCGAATACTGCTGGTTGGTGTCTATCGTCTGCTGTGCGCTTGTCAGATACTCCTTATGCATGGCGCCCATTTCGCGCACCATTCCCTGCATGTTGGTGCTCTCGTTTTCAAAGGTCGTGCGCAGCTCCTGCGCCATATCGTGATAAAGATTCTTCGTATTCTCCGCCAGAGCGTTCTGCGCCTTCGTCAGCTCCTCCAGCGCCTCGTTGAAATTATCAAACTGAAGCTGGAAGGAGGAACGCATTTTCTGAAGGAAGTCCTCCAGAAGACCGCTTAAAAGCTCCTCCTGCCCCTTCGCCATCGTCTCTGTGAGAACGTCCATCGACTGATTCATCTTGCGGAAGGAGGGCGTGATAACCTTCTCAAAGCTGTTCGCCAGATGCTCGGAGAACTGCTCCGTCATTTTGGCAATCGCCTCGGTCTGCTCGCTCTGGTAGTTTACCATGATATTGCGCGCTTCCGCCTCCGCCGACGGAATCACGTAATGATGGAATTTATCGAGGAAGCGCCGCAGGCTGTTCATCAGATCACTGTACGCCGCCTTCGTCCCGTAGCCGAACACCAGCGAAAGCGAAAGCCCGTAAATGGACGTAAGGAAGGCCACCTTAATACCGTTTACCAGAGAGGTAACAGACGCTGTCATCGCCTCGTAATCGGACGGCTCAAAATTCTTCAGACCAAATACCAGTCCGATGAAGGTGCCGAGAATACCAAGGCTTGTCAGCACATCCGGTATCAGCTCCACCAGACGCCTGCCAAAAATACTGTCCACCTCATCCTCATTAATATAATCCTCAATATCTCCGATGCCGCTCTGGCTCTTTCTGATAAAGCCGGTAAATTCATGATAGCGCTCGTCCAGCTCCTCATTTTCAAACAAATCCTCCGGCAGCGACGCCGGGGAGCTTTCTATGGAATCCACCACATTGAAGGTGTTGTCAATCTCCTCCGCAGCGTTATCAAACGCCCGCTCCAGCTTTGCCATTTTGCCGAAGCCAAGCACCATCCCCACGATGCAGATAATCACCATCAGCACCAGGAAAGCAAAATTATACAGCATCATATCGAGCGCGCCCCTGCCGACAAACCAGGTAAACACGATGCACGCCACGATTACCAGCACAAAAAGTACCTTGTCAAACCATTTTCTCCCCATTTTTTTACTTCTCCTTATACGTTCTCTATCTGCCAGTCAATCGGCTCGATGCCGTGCTGCTGCAGAAATTTATTCGTCCTGCTGAACGGTCTGCTCCCGAAAAAGCCCCTGTATGCAGAGAGCGGACTGGGATGGGGCGCTTCCAGAATCAGATGCTGCGGATTATTCAGCATCGCCTTTTTCATCTGCGCCGGCTTTCCCCAGAGGATAAACACGATTGGTCGGTCCTGTTCATTCAGAATACGGATTGCTGCGTCAGTAAATTCCTCCCAGCCGATGCCGCGGTGGGAATTTGCCTGGTGCGCCCGCACTGTCAGCACGGTGTTTAAAAGGAGCACACCCTGCTTCGCCCACTTTGTCAGATAACCGTTGTTTGGAATATAGCAGCCGCAGTCATCCTGCAGCTCCTTGTAAATATTTACCAGCGACGGCGGAATCTCCACGTCCGGCTTTACTGAAAAGCAGAGCCCGTGCGCCTGCCCGTCGCCGTGGTACGGGTCCTGCCCTAAAATAACCACCTTTACTTCGGAGAGCGGCGTAAGCGCAAACGCATTGAAAATATCATCCGCCGGCGGAAAAATAAGATGCGTGCGGTATTCCTCGTTTACTGTCTGGTACAGTTTTTTATAATATGGCTTGGAAAACTCCGGCTTCAGCGGAGCCAGCCAGTCATTCGAAATCGGTGGCATACTCTTCCCCTCACATTCTTACCGAAACATTTCTGCTCTGCAGATATTTCTTTACTTCCTGTATTTCCAGCTCCTTATAATGAAACAGCGAAGCGGCAAGCGCCGCGTCTGCGCCTCCTTTTGTCAGCGCGTCGTAAAAATGTTCCATCGTACCTGCGCCGCCGGAGGCAATCACCGGAACGGAAACCGCATCGGCGATGGCGCGCGTGAGAGCGATATCATATCCCGCCTTCGTGCCGTCGCAGTCCATGCTGGTGAGCAGAATCTCTCCGGCTCCCAGACGGCAGACCTTCTCTGCCCACTCGATGGCATCGATACCAACATCTATCCTGCCGCCGTTTTTATAAATATTCCAACCGCTTCCGTCCTCCCTGCGTCTCGCGTCGATGGCAACGACCACGCACTGGCTCCCGAATTTATCCGCCGCCTCGCTGATCAGCTCCGGTCGGTTGATGGCGGAAGAATTTATGGATATTTTATCCGCACCCTCCCGCAATAATACCTTAAAATCCTCCACAGTGCGGATACCGCCCCCTACGGTAAAGGGGATAAACACCCGCTCGGCAACTCTGCGCACCATATCGACCACCGTGCCGCGCTTGTCGGAAGAAGCGGTAATATCAAGGAAAACAAGCTCGTCCGCGCCCGCCTCGTCATATGCCGCCGCAATCTCCACCGGGTCGCCCGCGTCCCGCAGATTTACAAAATTGACGCCCTTTACTACCCTGCCATTATGCACATCCAGGCAGGGAATGATTCTCTTCGTAAACATTTACTGCTCCTCCCCGGCTTCCGTGAAATTTTTCAGTATCTGCAGTCCCGCACGGCTGCTCTTCTCCGGATGGAACTGACAGGCGAACACATTATCCTTTTCCACCGACGCGTGGATATGAACGCCGTATTCCGTGGACGCCGTCACGATGTCTTCATCGCGCGCCTTTAAATAATAGGAATGCACAAAATAGACGTACGTTTCCGGAGGCATACCGGCAAACAGCCGCCCCGGATGGTCGAACCGCAGCGAATTCCAGCCGATATGCGGCACCTTCAGTCCCTCTTTTTCCGGAATGCGCAGAATTTCACCCGGCAGAATACCAAGCCCCTCCACGCCCGGAGATTCCTCGCTGCGCTCAAATAAAAGCTGCAGACCGAGACAGATGCCGAGAAACGGCTTTTTCTGCTCCACTACCTCACGGATGACCGGCACCAGGTCATATTCTCTCAGCTTCTGCATGGCATCGCCAAAGGAACCGACACCCGGCAGAATCACCTTATCTGCGCGCAGAATCTCCTGCGCGTCCCTGGTGACGCAGGCTTCATTTTCCAGAAACTGCAGTGCCTTATATACACTCTTCAGATTACCAGCATCGTAGTCAATAATTGCTATCACGTTTTTTCCTCCCATGAACGGGTAATTTTTGTCAGAAAATGGCATAAGGGAGCGCATTTTGTCTGCACTCCCTTAGTTTAACACATTTCTTTTTAACTTACAACGATTTACATACGGGAATATCCATAACTGTTTACAATGGCATCCAGCTTCTGGTTTGCCCTGCACATCGGGCACTCCGTCGCATGATACATCTTATAGTCGGGAATATCCTCCGCCGTAAACAGGGAGCTTACCTTTACCCCGTCTACCTCGCCGGTTGCACTGAACAGCGCCGCTGCGCCCTCCACAATGCCCCCATAGTAACGGATGCACTCTACCGCACGCTTGATGGTGATGCCGGTGGACGCCGTGGCGAGCATCAGCAGCACATGCTTATCTCTTATCATGCCCTGCATATTGTCACGGAAAATCAACTGACCGCCGGTATGTATCTCCGGAGAAACCACGTACATAGTCTTATGGGAGTTCATCGACATAATGCCGTTTCTGGTAAGCTGCTCCGCCAGATAAGCGCCGATAATCTCGCAGCCGTCCATGCAGACAATCGTATCGATGTAGGTGGTGTTCTCGTAGTTGCGTGCCAGGATTCTGGCTGCGCCCTCCGCCTCGCTCTTGCGCGCCTTTAAAAAGGTCATGTCCACGTAATAGTTAATGTGGGAGTGATTGGTTACAAAATGTCCCGGAATGACCCGAAGCACAACATTGCTGTCTGTCTTTGATGGTATTCTGATAACTCTGGATTCCATATGTGCCCTCCTGTGTGAGTTCTTTTGTGAATAGTATACCATATGTGTGCAAAAATACAATCATTTTTCAGCAAATTATGCAAACTTTTGGTAACTCCTACGTTCAGGACTCTTCATCCGCTGCAGAGCCGCATAAATCTGTCAGATACCTGACCGGAAGCTCACTGACACAGATGCTCCGCTCTGCCAGCTCCTCCGGCGCCTGCGCCAGCTTGCTGTGTACGCGCACGAGCGTCGCCTTCTGGTTAAGGAGCGCGGTTTTCTCAAACGGCAGGCGGATGACGGACGGGTAGGCCAGCCCCACGCCCAGCTCCAGAATGCAGAGCTTCTTTCCGATGGTCGAGGCGAGCCAGTTCCGGTAAAACTGCCACTGCGGCAGATATGCCGACTCGTCATAGTTTTCCATCGTCACCACATTGCCCGCCGCCTCGCTTCCGCAGGGCGCGACAATAAAAAACTTATTCAGCTGCGATTCATATATCAGATCGTCCGTGTTTACCGTCACCGCAAACCACGGCTTTCCGGAAACCAGCTTTGCCAGGATATTGTACGCCTTTATGATATCCTCCTTTGCCGCCTTCTTTTCCGTAAATTCATCGCCAATGCCAATCAGCACCACATCAGCGTTTTCGATTACCTTCTGTATCTCCTGCATTTACTCTCCTTTGCTGCAGTCAAGCTCAAACCAGAAGCAGACGCCGTCCTCACAGTTATAAACGCCGTACTGCTGGTGCATGGATTCCATGATTGCCTTTACGATGGAAAGCCCGATTCCGCTTCCGCCGTATTCTCTGGTCCGCGCCTTGTCTACCTTATAAAATTTAATCCAGACCTTCTCCAGGTCCTCCTCCGGTATATGGCTGCCGGTATTAAAGACACTGGTGCGCACCTTATCTCCCTGCCGCCCGACGCTTACTTCAATCCTGCCACCCTCGTTCACATGGTTGAGCGCATTGCTGACATAATTTGTGACGACCTCCTCCAGCTTGAATTCATCGCCCCAGACATACACCGGCGCCTGCTCGTCAAACTGAACCGAGACATTTTTCTGCTCCGCCAGAATCCGCGTCGACTGCACGACGCCGCCCAACAGCTCCGTCAAGTCAAAGCGCACCATGTTTACCACGTCGTTGCCAAATTCGAGCTGGTTCAGACTGAGCAGCTTCTTTACCATGTTGTTCATTTTGGACGCCTCGTCCATGATAACCTCGCAGTAAAACTCCCTGCTCTGCTCATCATCGTTGATGCATTCCTGCAGCCCCTCCGCATAGCCCTGAATCAGCGCAATCGGCGTCTTCAGCTCATGTGAGACATTAGACAGAAACTCCTTGCGCATCTCATCGATCTGCGTTTTCTTCTCAATATCCTTCTGCAGCTCGTTGTTCGCCGTTTTCAGCTCGGAAATCGTTTTTTCCAGCGTCTCCGACATGTGATTGAAATTTTTGCCAAGCTCACCGATCTCATTTTTTCCGCCGCTGGTATATTTCGCGTCAAATTCCAGATTTGCCATCCTCCTGGAGAGGATGGTGAGCTCCTGGATGGGGTCGGAAATCTTTTTGGAAATACACCAGACCAGAAGGATACTCAGCAGCGAGGCAGCGATGATAATGTAAAAGGTAAACTGGTTGGATATTTTTACGTTTTCCACAATCGACTGCAGCGGTATACGCATCAGCAGATAGCAGCCGTTGTCCAGCTTCCCCCATGCCTCCAGGTACTCCGTGGAATCCGCGGAATCCTTAAATTTCTGGATGCTGTAGGAGCTCGTCTGCAGCAGGACATCCCGCTCGTCATCCAGCAGGTTAAAACCGTAAAGATAGCCCTGGATGCGCGCAAACATGATCTTGTCCTCCTGACTCTGGTAAACCGCCCAGGCGCTCCCGTTCGTGTCCACGTACAGAATCACCAGATCGACATTGTTGGTACCGCTGATGCGCCGGAAATTCCTGTCAAACGCATCTCCCTGGTAGTCTGCATAATCCTCCACGCGGTTGATCTCATTATAGATCTCGATCAGATTCGACTCCTTCTGGCGGATGTAGAATTTTTCCAGAAACAGATTGTTGATCAGCAGATTCAGCGCCAGCATCACCCCGATCAGCCCCGCAAAGCTGATAATAAGCTGTGTTTTGATCGAGTGCTTCATTGTTTATTCCACCTCGAATTTATAGCCCATACCCCAGATGGTTTTGATGTAATCTCCCTGTTTTCCCAGCTTGCTGCGCAGCTTTTTCACATGGGTATCGATGGTTCTTGCATCCCCGAAATAATCATAATTCCAGACACTGTTTAAAATTTTCTCGCGTGACAGCGCAATGCCCTGATTTTCCATGAAATAGCTCAGGAGTTCAAATTCCTTATAGCTTAAGTCCACGCTCTGCCCGTCCGCCTTTACGACATGCGCCGCCTTATCCAGGCTGATCTTTCCCGCGGTCATGATCTTATCCGGCGCCAGCGCGTTGCTTCTGCGCAGAATCGCCTCCACACGCGCCACCAGAATTTTCGGGCTGAACGGCTTGGAAATGTACTCATCCACGCCCAGCTCAAAGCCGAGCAGCTCATCCCGCTCGTCCGCACGCGCCGTCAGCATGATAATCGGCACATTCGAGACGCCGCGGATCTCCCGGCAAACCTGCCAGCCGTCCATCTTCGGCATCATGACGTCCAGGATCACCAGCGCGATGTCCTTTGTAGAAAAAAAGACGTCGACCGCCTGCGCGCCATCCTCCGCCTCCAATACTGTAAAGTCTTTCTTCACCAGGAAGTCTTTCACCAGCTTTCGCATCCTGCTCTCATCATCCACTACCAGAACCTTTAAATTTTCCATATCCAAAGACCTCCGTTCCACGTTCCTTTCTTCTAAGTATGAAGATAGCACAGAAATATGTCGGTTTTGTGAAAATCCCCGACACGATTTATAATACCATGAAATATTTTTTCCTACAAGACAAGAATGGAAATGCATAACCATGCAACCGCCGGTTGACAGATTTCCATGCCGGATTGATTGACTGCAACCGCCCCGCCTGCTATAGTAAAAGAAAAAAGAAACGAGGATATTGTATGATTTTAGCGGAAAAAATTATGGATCTCAGAAAAAAGAACGGCTGGTCACAGGAGGAGCTGGCACAGCAGCTCCGTGTGTCGCGGCAGTCCGTCTCGAAGTGGGAGGGCGGGCAGTCTGTTCCGGACCTGGATAAGCTGCTCGCGCTCAGTCAGATTTTCGGCGTGACGCTTGACTATCTGGTAAAGGATGAAATCAGCAGCGAGGAGGTGCAGTATACTGCAACAGACATTCCGGAAGATGACCTGCCGCATGTATCTGTTGAGGAAGCGGACGCTTTTCTTGCCACTGTGCAGACAGCCGCCCGGCAGATTGCCTTCGGCGTTTCCCTCTGCATTCTCTCCCCCATCACGCTTCTGCTGCTCGGCATCCTCTCAGAGACAGGGCGGTCGCGCATTACGGAGGATATGGCGGGCGGTCTTGGCGTTGCCGTCCTCCTCATTATGGTCGCCGCCGCCATTCCGCTCTTTATTAAGAACGGAATGCAGCTTGACCACTACAAACATATTACGCAGCACAATTTCCACGCGGAATACGGCGTGGAGAGTATCGCACAGGACCGCATGGAGAAATTTTCCGGAACCTACACAAAAGGCATCATATACGGCGTCCTTATCATCATTCTCGGCGTCGTTCCCCTGATGCTGGCAGCCGGTTTTCATGCCTCCGATTTCATTATGGTCGTCTGCCTCTGCTTTCTGCTTGCTCTCATCGCCGTTGCCGTCTTCTTTCTGGTGAAAAACGGCATGATACAGGAAAGCTATCATCAGATTCTGCAGACCGGCGACTTTGCCCCGGAAAAAAGAGCCCAGAGCAGGCGCAACGAAACCATCGGAACCATCTACTGGTGCAGTGTGACGGCAATTTATCTCGCTGTCAGCCTCGCCGAAAACAACTGGGACAAAAGCTGGATCATCTGGCCGGTAGCAGGCGTGCTTTTCGCCGCCGTGCTCGGCTTTGCACAGCTTCTGATGAAAGAGCGCCGGGAATAAAAACGCCTGCACGCAGGTCTGTCCGCAACGGGGCGCCCGGCTTTGCACAGCTTCTGACGAAAGAGCACCGGGAATAAAAACGCCTGCACGCAGGTCTGTCCGCGCCGGGCGCCCGGCTTTGCACAGCTTCTAAACAAAGAAGCGCCGGGGCGCCCTCCCGGCAGCCCTGTAAAAAATATCCGCCAGACAGCTACATCAGAAAGCGCGCCCAGCCAAGCAGCGGTCCCAGCACCATAATGCGCAGCCTGCGCTGCGTGCTTATCTCCTGCATCACCTGCCCCTGGGCAAGCTCATATTCCGTTTCACTGAGCACCTGGAGGGCATCCTTTTCGTAATTTCCCATTTCCTCCCGCAGCGCCCGGTTGAGCGGCTCGCTGTCGATCACCAGCATCAGCTCCGTATCCAGATAGGCGCTGCGCATATCCCAGTTAAAGGAACCGATTGCGGAAATATTATCATCGATGACAAAGCATTTTCCGTGATAGGAAATCCCGCCGTCGTACTCCATGATCCGCACGCCGGTATCCAGGATTTTCCCTTTGTATTTCTGATAATCCATTGCCCCGAAGGGATTGCCGTTGTTGGCGACCGAGTTGGTCATCATCCACACCTCCGCCTCCCCCGCGCAGACCTGGCGCAGCCGCTCCAGCATCCAGTCATTGCAGACAATATAGGGCGTGTGGAACACAACCTCCTCTTCTGCCTGCTTCATCAGCTCCGTAATGGTGTAATATACCACCGGCTCCTTGGAAAAAATATGAATGGGATTTGATACCAGCCGGATACTTGTGGCTGGCAGCGTTTCCGCCTCATAATCCGGCGTCTCAAACCAGTCGCCGTGCTCCTGCTTCATCGTCTCATAGAGCTCCTCCAGCTCCGCGCGCGCCTCCAGAACCGCAGAGCTGCCGCTCCATATCCGGCTCTCCCCAGTCAGGCGGCAGTCTTTGCTGTTCCACACCTGCGTAAAATAATCCTTCACCTGGAAAAGCGACGCCTTATACCCTTTTTCTGTGTCAGTATCCCCGGCTTCTTTGGCGCCTGCCATCTGAGGCTCCTGGTCCGCTTCCCGGTAAACCAGCACATCCCAGTCATAATTCTTATAGCCCGGCTGATCTCCCAGAAAATAATCGTAGGTGTTGCGCCCGCCAAGAATATAGGCAAAATCATCCGCAATCAGATATTTATCGTGCAGTCTGCCCATCGCCGTCCACGGTCTTAACAAATCCGGCGTATTATAAGCTTTGATTTCCACCTGCTCCATCTGTGCAAGCGCAAGAAAATAGGGATTTCCCCAGACCTGCATCAGATAATACATGCCGTCCGTCAGTATGGAAATCTTCACGCCCCGCTCCGCCGCCGCCATAAGAGCCGCCAGCACCTGCTTTCCGCTGGTATCAGCGTCAAATTCCAGCGTGGACAGGATAATCTCCTCCTGCGCCTGCTCAATCAGACGGATGCGCTCCTTCAGCGCCTCCCCGTTCTGCGCAATCACTTTTGCACGCTCCCCGCTGTAGCCGTCGCCGTAAAAATCCTCCGCCGCAAACGCCTTTTCTGTGCTCTCCATGACAGACGGCTGATGCGCAAACGGCAGGATTGCGCCGCCCGCAATATAACATACGAGAACAACTGTAAGTACACGCCTGTGCCGCATTTTCACACAGCGCATGGCGCGCAGCAGCGCCTCCACCACCAGCGCCGCCATCCCGGCGCACGCCAGAATATCCGCGATAAAAAAAGAATCCGCCGGCAAAAACATGCACAGCAGCATGGCAATGCCAAGCACCGCCATGCATTTTTTTTCGTCCGGATGCGACACTCTTTCGGCAGATCTTTTCCTCAAAAAGAGTTCCTCCAGAAGCATAACGGCTATTGCGGCGGCATATACCGCCAGCAGGACGCACATTACCGGATAGCGCCCCGTCAGGATCACCGCCAGGATTCCGGCGGTCAGATGAAGCAGCGGAACGTATTTTCCGCGAATCCATCGTATCATTTCACCACATCCATTATAAACTCTGCAATGTCATCTATTACCTGTGTATCTACATGGCTTTTCACCGCATATTCCGTGATATCCCGCTTTCCCTGCGTAGGCATCATCAGATGATTTAAGCCTTCATAGAGATGAAAAACAACATTATCCCTGCCGCCGAGCGCCTCCTGCCAGAGCGCGTAATCCTTCTCCGGATATACCTGGAAATCGGCATCGCCCTGCAAAACAAGTACCGGCATTTTCACCTCGTTGATAAAGTTCATTCCGCAGTATTCCTTAATCGACTTCCAGTACCGTGCCGGAATGCCGAGCAGCATGCCGTCGTCCGGCTGATTATCCAGATCTTCCCGCAAAATCTTCGTGTCAGCCTCCACCTGCTCCGCCGCCTCTGCAAGCTGCGCCTGCTGCTCCTCCGTCAGATTGCCTGCTTCCGCCGCTGCGATCACCTCCTGGTTCTGATCATAGGAGATTTCCCAGAGCGGGCGCAGACTGCCCGCCATCGAAATAATACCGGTAAGCTGCGGATGCTCTGCCGCAATCGCCGGACACAGACATCCGCCAAGCGAATGACCAAGCACAAAAATATGGCTGCCGTCCACCCGCGCGTCCTCCTGCATCAGCTTAATCGCCGCATCCACATCATCTAAGGATTCCTCACGCAGCGTGACCATCTCTGCCGAGCCCACATCCGGGCAGTCCGGATATACATAGTAGCGCTTGTCATAGCGCAGCACCGCAATGCCGCGCGCCGCAAGTCCGTGCGCGATATCCGCAAACGGCTTGTTTCCGTTAATATTTTCATCCCGGTCAGAGGACCCGGATCCATGCACCAGAATCACAACCGGCGGCTTTTCCACATCCACCGGCAGCGTCAGCGTGCCGCCCAGCGGAACACGCTCATCCGCTGTCACCGTCACCTCTTCCTCCGTGTACGCCGCAGCGCCGTCCTCAGACTGCGTCTCCTCCTCATATTCCTCCACATCGGCGTAGGTAATCTGCATTCCGGCAATCTTTCCCTCTCCGTCATAAACAATGTGAAGCTTCATTCCGTTATTTTCATAGTGTTCCAGAATATCCACAACAACATACGCGCCCTGCTCATAGCTCTCCGCGGAAATCGTCTCCAGAAAATCTCCCAGAATGGCAACTGCGGAATCCCATCCGCTCTTTAGCGTATCTTCATCGAGCGCCGCCGCCATTTCTGCATTAAACTTTTCCGTCACCGCAGCAAAATTCCCTGTCTGCATATCCTCCGCCACCTGCAGAGCATCCTCCTTCAGGCTCTCCGCATCCGGCTGCGGCAGAAGCGCCGCCCTTCCCGCTGCCGCCGGCAGCAGCATCAGCGCCAGGCAAAGCAGCAATCCCGTAAACATCCATTTTCCTCTCATGATTAATTCTCCCTTCGCTTTTTACCATACGATACACCTTCCACAAGGTGGAATGTCAACTGCTTTTTCTGATTAAGATATGCCTGCGCAGGCAGTATCCGGCTTTATACTTCCGGAGCTGCCCCCTCTACTGATATTTCTGCACCACAATCTGAATACTGCGCAGCCCGTTGTATTCATGAATGGACGGGTAGTAGATTACGGAGAGCTGCACCGCATTTCTCCTGCCCTGGAAAAGCTTTTCCGTCTCTGTGCGTCCATATTTTTCTTCAACATATTCCCGAAAGAGCGTCGCATCACCAAAGTAAACGGCGTCCATCACCGTCCCGGCGGCGTTCGCCACCCGCAGACGGACGACCCTGCCGCTCTGCCCGACTGCCCTTGCGCTTAAAATATCCAGATTTTTTTCCGCAAACACCGGCTTGCTGTTACCCTTTCCAAAAGGCTCCAGACAGGAGAGCTCTTCAATCAGCCGCTCCGTGATATAGCCCAGCGGCATCGGTACATCTATCACGATCTTTTCCGTCAGATCCTCCTGGGTGAGCGTTGTCTGCGCATTCAGCCGCCTGCGCAGCTCCCCGACATTTTCCTTTTCCAGGGAGCAGCCCGCCGCCATCGGATGCCCGCCAAATTTCAAAAAGAGGTCGGCGCATTTCTGCAGCTCCTGGAACATCGAATAGCTCTCGATCGAACGCCCTGAGCCCTTCACAGCGCTCTCCCCCTGCGTCAGCACGATTGCCGGACGGTAATAGCGCTCCCGCAGCCGTCCGGCGATAATTCCGGCAAGACTTTCGTGACAGTCCGGCAGATAAACCACCAGCACCTTATCGTCACGCATGGGACCGTTTTCAATCAGCTCCACCGCCTGCTCATAGCCCTCCAGCGTCATCGCCTTGCGCCGCTCATTCAGCTCCAGCAGCTCCTCCGCCAGAAGCGTTGCCTCCGCCTCCGACTGCGCCAGCAGCAGCTCCAGCGACTTCTTTGCCGTGTCCAGCCGCCCGCCCGCGTTCAGACAGGGACCGAGCACAAAACCGATGTGATAAGACGTAATCTCCTTATCCTGCAGATTATTCACGCGGATAAGCGCCTGCAGTCCCGGATTTTCCGTATGATTGAGCTGCAGCAGCCCTTCCTTTACGAGAATGCGGTTTTCCCCGGTAAGGTCCATCACATCGCCGACCGTCGCAAATCCCGCAAGCTCTATCAGCTTCTCACTTTCATCCTGCGGGATGCCCATCGCCTCACAGAGCACCGTTACCAGCTTATACGCCACCGCCGCGCCGCAGAGATTCTTGTAGGGGTACGGACAGCTTTTCTGGTGCGGATTCACCAGCGCGTCCGCCTCCGGAAGCACTTCTCCCGGCTCATGATGGTCCGTCACGATCACCGTCATGCCAAGGCTTCGCGCGTAGGCGACCTCCTCCACCGCCGCAATGCCATTGTCGCACGTCAAAATCGTATCCACGCCCTCATCCCCCGCCAGGTCAATCAGATTCCGGTTCAGCCCGTACCCGTCCAGAATACGGTCCGGCAGGTCATAATCCACATTCGCCCCGCAAAGCTGCAGCGCCCGGTACAAAATACAGGTCGCGCACACACCGTCAATATCATAATCTCCTATGATGCGGATTTTTTTCTGCGCGTCAATCTTATCCGCCAGCAGCGCCGCCGCTTTGTCGCAGTCCTTCATCTGGTGGGCGCTGTGCAGATTTAAGAGACTTCCGTTTAAATATTCCTCGATAGCCGCATCCCCGACGACGTCCCGGTTGCGTATCAGCCGCGCCGTCACCTGGTCAATGCCGAATTTCTCCGCAATGGCGCCAAAATCCGCCCGTTTGGCGGCAACCACCCATTTTTGCATATGTATTTCCCCGCTTCCTTCCAGAACTAAAAAACGTCCGCCGGACGTTTTTGTCGTATACATGGCAACACCTACAGGGCCTGCCACCGGCAGCTCCCTTCGGATGCATGGCAATTCAAAAAGGGACCGCTCTTCACGGTCCCCACACTTTACTGTTTGCTCTTAATCTTCGTTTTCATAACGTACCACAACGGTCCTGTAATGCAGACGGAGGAATATCCGCCGCAGATAATGCCGACCATCAGCGGAAGCGCAAACTCACGGATGGAGCTGACGCCAAGCACATACAGCATCGCAACCATGATAAACGTTGTGATGGAGGTATAAATACTTCTGGTGAGCGTCTGTGTGATACTTAAATTAACAACATCCGCAATCGAATCCTTTTTCTTCATGCCCTTCAGGTTCTCACGGATACGGTCGAAGATGACAATCGTCGCGTTGATGGAATAACCCACAATCGTAAGCATACATGCGATGAAGGTATTGCCGACGCTGATCCATACAATGGCGTAGCAGGCAAGTACCACCAGCACATCGTGGAGCAGCGCGATTACAGCGCTGGTCGCAAAGCGGATGTCCTTAAACCGGAACCAGATGTACAGCAGCATCAGAATGGTGGCGATAAGAACCGCCACAACAGCGTCGCTTCTCATTTCGCTGCTGATGGTAGAGGAAATACTCTCCGTGGAAATCAGCGTATCATCCACGCCGAAATCCGAAACAAGCTTTTCTTCCATTTCCTGTCTCTCATCGACGGAAAGCTCTCTCGTCTTAATAATAACCTGGTTGCCGCCGGTTACCTTCTGCATCTGGATATTGGCGTCGCCGGTCACACTCTCGATTACCGGCTGCACCTGCTCCTCCAGCTCCTCAATGGTGTAATCCTCGTTGAAGGTGACGGTGGTCGCCGTACCGCCCATAAACTCCAGGCTGTAATTCAGGATCCTGCCGTCGGTTCCATTGTGGATAAGCATCGCCACCGGACCGGAAAGCACCAGCACAATCGAAATAACAAAGAAGATTTTTCTCTTGCCGACGAAATCGATCGGCTTTACCTGCTTTGCTCTTCCGTAATATTTTTCATCCTGCACGCCCAGTGTATAAACCGCATTCATAATCAGACGGGAAACCACGCAGGCGGTAAACATGGACAGTACGATACCAAGAGCCAGCGTCTGCGCAAAGCCCTGGATAGAACCGGTTCCCTTCCACGCCAGCACCGCCGCCGCAATCAGCGTCGTGATGTTGCCGTCCAGAATCGCGGAGAGCGCTTTCTGGAAGCCGGTCTTAATTGCTGTTTTTACGGATGCGCCCGCCGCAATCTCCTCGCGGATACGCGCATAAATAATAACGTTTGCATCCACCGCCATACCGATGGAAAGAATGATACCGGCGATGCCGGAAATCGTAAGCGTAAGGTCAAACGCATTCAGGCAGAGCAGATCCAGACCCGTGTAGATCAGCAGGGATACGCCTGCCACAATACCCGGCACCCGGTAAACCACCGCCATAAAGAGAATTACCAGGATAAGACCGATAATACCCGCCATAAGGCTGGTGGAAATCGCTTTCTGTCCAAGTGATGCGCCTACCACGTTTGAGCGCAGCTCCTCCAGCTCGATGGACAGAGAACCGATACGGATGGAGGATGCCAGTCTTTCCGCTTCCTCGTGGTCCGCCATACCGGTAATCTGCGCTGTTCCGCCGGTGATTGCCGTCTGTACGACCGGGCTGCTGATCACCTGGTCATCGTATACAATATAGATAATGTTTCCGATATTTTCACTGGTCGCCTCGGCAAACTTTGTGCTGCCCTCATCGGTAAGCACCAGCTCTACCACGTTCTGGCTGTTGCCCATTTCGTCCGGCGTGGTACCGGCGGTCGCCGTCTTTACATCCGTACCCTCCAGCACGACTGTACCATCGGAAAGCTCAAAGGTAAGAGAACCCGGTTTTCCAAGCTCCTCCAGAATAGCGTTCGCATCGGAAACACCCGGAATCTCGATATTGATACGGTCCGAGCCCTCCTGGTAGACCTGCGCCTCCGTGCTGTAGGAAGCGACACGCTGCTGCAGCTTGTAGATAGTATCGCTCATATCCTCCGCGGACGGCGCTTCCTCTCCGACCGCGCGGTATGTGATGCTGACACCGCCAGACAGATCAAGACCGAGCAGGATATTCCTTGCCGCGCCCGTTCCCGTCGGACCAAAGCCCACAATCGTTGTAAAGCCCAGCAGCAGAACCAGCACGACCGCCCCAATCACCACTGCCAGTGATTTCTTCTTGTTCATTTTCCTCTTCCTCCTGAATTAAACATATTCGGAAAAATCCCCTGCCGATGCCTTTCCCGCAGGTGCCAGGCACAGAATTTTCCATTTCCGGCATTTATTCTTCCGCAAGCGCCGCCTTTATCATGATGGCGCATTCCACGCGCTTGCGCTGAAGCTCGCAGCCAATATCATAGGCATCGTTGATATTTCCGTGGAAATTATAGGAATTTGCCGCACAGCCGCCGCTGCAGTAAAACCTTGCAAAGCAGTCCCGGCATTTTTCCTTCGCATAGACATTGCAGCCCTTAAACTCGTCCACAATGTCGGTGCGCACGATGCCCTCATCCACATTTCCCATCAGAAACTTTTCTTCCCCGACAAACTGGTGGCAGGGATAAAAGTCGCCCCACGGCGTCACCGCAAGGTACTCCGTCCCGGAGCCGCAGCCGGACAGGCGCTTGTACACGCACGGTCCGCCGGTAAGGTCTATCATAAAGTGGAAAAAGTTGAAGCCTCTGCCCTCTTTTTCCCGCTTTATCATTTCTTTTGCCAGCTTATCGTACTGCTCGCAGATAACGGGAACATCCTCTTCCCGCAGTGCATAATCCTCATCGGGCGGCGCCACCACCGGCTCCACAGAAATCTGTTTAAAGCCAAGGTCCGCCAGATGGAGCACATCCTCTGCAAAATCAAGATTGTTTCTCGTGAAGGTGCCGCGCACATAATATTTTTCCTGCCCGCGGCTCTCCGCAAATTTCTGAAACTTCGGAAGCACCAGGTCGTAGCTGCCCTTTCCGCCGCGGAACGGGCGCATCGTGTCGTGCACCTCTTTTCTTCCGTCGATGCTGAGCACCACGTTCGCCATTTCGCGGTTGCAGAACTCCATCACCTCGTCATTTAAGAGGACGCCGTTGGTTGTCAGCGTAAAGCGGAATTTCTTATCATGCAGCGCTTCCTGCTCTCTTCCGTATTTTACCAGGTCCTTCACGACCTGCCAGTTCATCAGCGGCTCGCCGCCGAAGAAATCAACCTCCAGGTTTCTACGGCTGCCGGAATTCGCAATCAGAAAATCCAGCGCCTTTTTCCCGACCTCATAGCTCATGAGCGCACGTCTTCCGTGATATTCGCCCTCCTCCGCAAAGCAGTAGCGGCACGCCAGATTACAGTCGTGCGCGATATGCAGGCAGAGCGCTTTCACCACCGTTTTGCGCTTTTTGAAGTCGATAATCGCATCCTTATAGATATCCTCCGTGAAAAGCTGCCCCGCCGCTTTCAGTTCTTCACACTCGGCGAGCGCCTCACAGACATCCGTCTCCCCGTATGCCGGCGTCAGCGCGCTCTTGATTTCTTCCGGGGTCTTCCCCTGATTCAGAAGCCCGATGACATCGTATACTGTCTCGTCTACCACATGGACGGCACCGCTGTTGGTGTCCAGTACCATGTTAAAGCCATTATTTTTATATTGGTGAACCATTTTTACACTTCCACTCCGGTAACTAAAAAACATCCACTGGATGTTTTTGTCGTATGCATAGCAACTTATAATAAGCAGCGAAGATTCTCCGCTGCTTATCCTTCTGTCTTATTTGTTGTTTTCGCAGCTCTGGTTTCCTACTGTGCAGGAAGTCTTGCAGGCTGACTGGCAGGATGTCTGACATTCGCCGCATCCTCCCTTTTTTAAAGTATTCTGCAGGCTCTGCGTATTCAGTGTTTTAATATGCTTCATAATAATATATCCTCCTTGTCTGAAAGCTCATGCGCTTAGTATACTACACTTCCCCCGGAATCTCAATATTTTTTTTCATGAATCGAAAAAATAACACACATGGTTCACATTTTTATGATATACTTTGTACATTCTTGATTACACACGAAAGGATTACCACTCTATGAACAGAAAAAAAATAATGCTTTTTACCGCTGTATGCAGCGCCGCGCTTCTTTCCGGCTGCGGAGGCAGCAAGGGTCTTGTGCAGGATTATTCCAAAGATTATGTAAATCTTGCCCAGTACACCGGTCTTACCGTGGACCGCGAGGTCACGGAGATTACAGACGAGGAACTGCAGTACGCTATCGAAAGCGACCTTGCCATGTACGCCGAGTATAACGAAATTTCCGACCGCGCCGCCAGGGACGGCGATGTTGTCGTGATTGATTTTGCCGGCTCAATCGACGGCGAAGAGCTGGAGGACGGCTCTATGGAGGATATGGAAATCGAGCTGGGCAGCGACAGCTTCATCGACGGCTTTGAGGATGCCATCGTCGGCATGAAGACCGGTGAGACAAAGACCTTCGATCTCACCTTCCCGGAGCCGTATGACGGCGTTCTGGACGGGCAGACCGCCACCTTTGAGGTCACCCTGAACGAAATTTACGAGGTCATCACACCGGAATACAATGATGAATACGTCGCCAGTATCTCTGACTGCTCCACCGTTGAGGAATACGAGGAGGAGCTGAGAGCCACCCTGGAGGAGGAATATGCCGCAGACGCGCTGGATATGGCGTGCGAGGATATTCTCACCACCGTCATCGACAGCTCCACCTTCAGCGGACGCCCGGAGGAGCTTTATGAGAGCTGCAGATCCGCCGTGGAAATTGAAGAGCAGACGGCACTGGAGGACTACGGCATCGATGATATCCACGAAATCTACGGCGAGGACTACGACCAGGATTCTTATATTCTGGAAACCATGTATGAGCGCATGGTCGTTTACACTATCGCGGCAAAGGAGGACATCGCGGTTACGGACGAGGAATACCAGGCGGCGCTGGAGGAGGATATGATGTACACCGAATACGCCTCCGTGGAGGAATACGAGGAATCCATAGCGGACGTCACTTCCTATCAGTATTACCTCCTGCGCCAGAAAGTGCTCGACTTCCTTGGAGAAAACAACCATTTCAACGATGTCGATGCCAGTCTGTACTACGAAGACGAGGACTGGGAATCCCTGGATGAGGAGGATCTGGAATTCGCAGACGAGGATGTGCAGTACATGGAGGGCGCAGACGACGAAGCTGTGGAAGATGCGGACAGCGCTGACGCCGGAGACGCGGATGACACGAACAGCGCTGACACCGGAAACGCAGATGACACAGACAGCGCTGACGCCGAAGATACGGACATGATTTCTCTGGACGGGGCGGATTACCAGGAAACGGAAAGCGATACGGAAGCGTCATGACAAAAGCATTAAAACGCCCTTCCATCAGCGGAAGTACCTTAAAAATATTTGCCATCATCACCATGATGATCGACCATACCGGAGCGGCTGTGATCGGACCGCTTCGGTATTCGTCGCCCGAAGGTATGCGGCAGTTTTTCACCGCCCTCTATCCTGTCACGCGCGCCATCGGACGTCTGGCGTTCCCCATCTTCTGCTTTCTGCTTGTGGAGGGCTTTATCCACACCAGAAGCACGGTGAAGTACGCCCTGCGGCTTTTCATTTTCGCGCTGATTTCCGAGCTTCCGTTCGACTTCGCGCTGGCTGACAGGCTGTTTAGCTGGCATCATCAGAATGTCTATTTTACGCTGCTTATCGGTCTGCTCGTTATGATGGGTGTCACTTATTTTGAGCAACGGCCGGCAAAGAACGCCCCGCAGCGCTGGTTTTTCCTCCTCATGGAGGCTCTGATTCTGGCGGGCGGTCTTTATCTCGCCCAGCGTATGTATACGGATTATGGATTTAAAGGGGTATTTTTAATCGAAGTGCTCTATTTTCTGCGCTTTGACCGGCGTCTGCAGTCCGTCTTCGGCGCCATCGCTATCTCCTGGGAAAACTGGGCGCCCCTGTCCTTTATACTGGTGTGGTTCTACAACGGCACCCGCGGAAAGCAGATGAAATATTTCTTTTACTGGTTTTATCCGGTGCACCTCATCGTGCTCGGATTCTTCAAGCTGGCGATTACAGGACAGTTCCGGCTGTGAGCCGCCCATCCCGGCGTCCCGCGACCGGCGACAGACAGCCATCCCGGTAAAAATCCGCCGCGGCGGCAGACTGCCCATCCCGGCAAAAATCCACGGCGGCAGCAGACAGCTATCTCAGCGAAAATCCACCGCGGCAGCATCCGCCCATCCCGGCGTCCCGCGCCGCATTCTCTGGCGGCATCTGCTGCCGCCGGCTTCTCAGCGGGCGGCGCGCTCCTTCATGATTTCATGAAACTGTCCGCCGCACCGCTCCACCTCTCCGAGCACAATATCTATCCTGTCCGCATCCAGATACCAGTTATCTTTCGTTATCCCGCGTGTCTGCACCGGGCATACCAGAATTTCCGTTTCCGGAAACAGAATCTTATAATATAAAAGGCTTCTGCGCGCATGAAACGCCTGGCAGACAAGCAGCGCCCGCCGGATGGTTCTGCCCTCCAGCAGCTTTGCCGTATATATCGCATTTTCATAGGTGTAGGTTGCCTGCTTTTCCTGCAGGACTGCGCTGCGCGGAACGCCTCTCTCCACAAGCACCGCCGTCAGGAAATCGCTCTCGGTCTCGTAGCTTTTTCCCACATATTCCTGCGGAGACAGCGGTCCTGCAAAAGAATCCCCAAGGATGCTGTATTTTCCGGACGCCACAATCTGCCCCGCCAGCTTCTGATGATACAGCTCTGCGGCGCGCAGGGCAAGCTCCCCATAGCCGCTTCCGGGAATAAAAATGATGTCCGCCTCCTGCGGCGCATCCTCCACAAAAATAAAATCCGTCAGATAATCGTAATATTTCTTCATATACATTTCTCCCCGCCCAAAATGTGCGCCGCCGGATGCATACGCGACGGATGCCTGATAACTAAAAACATCCACTGAACGTTTTTGTCGTATGTATGGCAACGCAAAATCCGGGCGCCGGAAAAATCACCCGGCACCCGGATTCAGTGTATCACAGATTGCGCGCCCCCGCAAGGGATGAGCGCGCCGTGCAGGCTGCAAACCGCCCGCCTGGTTACTGTTCACATCGTTCACAGTAACATTAAACTGCCCGCCTGTTACTTTTAGCCTCAAACACTTGCTGCAACGCGAAGCGAATTTTAAACGGATTTGCGAAGGCTATCACAGATGTAACCGCTTAATGAGGCGGTACACTATCTCGTGCTCTCTCACGAGCGGCTTTTTATGCGCGAAAAATACAATGCCGTCTACAGGCGCGATGACCTGCGACATCACATAGCCCTCATAAGGGTGCAGGATCTCCGCCATCACCTCTCCGCACACCACTTCATCGCCCGGCTTTGCATGGCGGCGGTAAATCCCGCCCGCGTCCGCATGGACGGTGCGCAGCTCCTCCTCTTTTATAATAGAAGCAATATAGCCGCTGTGGCTGTGATAGCGGATTACCCCCATGCGCGTGAGGAAGCGCAGGACGGCGGCAACCGCCTGCTGCGCAGAAGCTTCATCAATGCAGTCCGTCTCCTTTGTATAGACGGAAAACGCGCTGCTCTCCCATATCTGCCAGTTGTAATTCAGGGTAGCCGTATCAATCGGACGGGGCTTTCGCAGAACCGCATACGGCAGCCCGAACAGGTTGCTGAGGCTCTCGTTTGTATGTCCGGTATCCATAATGCGCACATGCGGAACAAAATCGCCCGGCGTATAAAAACTGGTAAACTGAATGCCGTAGCCGTAATCCTTCACTCTGGAGAACACGCCGCCGGCAATGCGCTGCGTCGTCTCTCCCTCGCTGTAGCCTGGAAACATCCGGTTGATATCCGTATTATCCAGCGGCCAGAACCGCCGTTCAATATTCATGGAATAAAGATTGACCGCCGGTATCACAAGAATCTCGTTGTTTGCCGCAATCGCGCCCTTTTTCTCCAGCTCCTCCAGCGCCTTCACAAGCTGCGAGCACACATAGAGCTGCTGGATTTCGTTACCGCGCAGGGAGCCGACGATGCACGCCGCCTTTTTCCCCTTCCCGAAAAAATAGCCCTGCACGCGCATCGGCTCGCGGTAAACGCCGTCCAGCGTATAGATATCTTCTGTTCTCACGAGATTACACCTCCTAAAATTCTTGCGAGCAGAGAGCCGCTGTAGACAATCGGGTATTCCCTTCTGGTAAATACCATCCCTGCCATCGGGGCGCACACCCGCTCGGCAGTCTTTCCTGTCAGCGGATGCAGAATATCTCCCATGTGCTGTCCCTCGCGCACATAATCCCCGTGCTCCACGGACGGCACAAAAATACCGGAGGCATTGGCGTTGATAAACCCGACATGATGGTCGGTAGAAATCACCGGTTCAATCACCGGTCCTGTCTCCCCCTCCCACATGCCAAGCTCCTTCATCAGATTCAGAAGCCCTTCTGTGAGCTGGTCGCAATACTGGCGCGTAATGCGCATCCCGACGCCCATCTCCACGACCAGCGTCGGCACGCCCGCCTGGTTGAGGCTGTAGGCCAGCGTCGATTCCAGCACCGTTGCGGAGGCGTGGACCCACACAAAATCCACATTGAGGTGCTTTGCCAGCGGCACCAGCTCTTTCGCCGTCTGCTCATTAATGCGCACCTGCGGAATCTCCATCAGAAAAATATTGCTGGAATGGATGTCCACGCAGATATCCGCGCCTTTGATATCCTCTATAATATCCGCCGCACAGTTCTCGGCAATGCCGCCCTCGCGGCTGCCTGGGAAGATGCGGTTCATGTCCAGGTCAAAAATCGGGATGCTGCGCGTGATGGACTCGATCCCCAGCGGATTCAGCGCCGGATAAATATCCACGATCCCCTTTAAAAATTCCGGATGCTCCGCGATCCTGCGCTGCAGGGCGCAGCACACAAACTGTCCCTCCAGCTCGTCCCCGTGCGTGCCCGTCACGATCGCGATCCGTTTTTCCGTTCCCGAAAGCTTTTCCGGCTGTATCCGGTTTTTCTGTATCAGCAGATGCTCGCCCACCGGCAGATCTGCCTTGGAAACTTCCAGTATCATGTTATTTCCTCCACATTCACATATATTTCCTGCTTCTGCCCCGTCCGTCCGTAAAAGACGCCGCGGTCCAGAATGCAGTCAGTATAATCCCTTCCATGTGACAGCTTAATATAAACATTATCAATAAAACGGTTGTGCGTCGGGTCAAAGCCCTTCCACATGCCGTCATCGTAAATCTCCGCCCAGGCGTGCGTTGCGCCCTCCCCGATCTGCAGCCCCGCCACATACCTTGCCGGAATATGGCTGCACTTGCAGAGCGCAATAAAAATATGCGCGTAATCCTGGCACACACCGCGCCCTTCTCTCAGAGCCTCCCCGGCGGTCGTATCAATGTTCGTCACACCGCTCTCATACGTAAAATGGTCATACAGATATTGCATTAAGATACATGCTTTCTCAAAATTTGTGCAGTCCGGCAGCCGGATACGTTTCAGAAACGCCAGCACCTCCGGCTCATACGCCGTCAGCCGCGTGGGATAGGAATAACAGGAGCGGCACTCCTCGCGCGTCCTCTGGCTGACATCCACCCGCGCAGTCCCGGACACCTCATACATAAAATAGTCATGCTCCCGGCTGCAGCGCCCGATGTACAGATGATTGCCGAAGGTATCCGTCTCCTCGCAGAGCCAGTCCGCCGGTTCCACCTTTTTTGTCCGGACCGTAATCTCCTGCACGCTGTCCGTATGCGGGACGTACCGCAGCGCAAAGTCGTGCTCCCGCACCGGCGCCTCAAAATCCAGCCGCATCCGGTAATAAAAGTCCAGCGTTTTCATAGCTTATACCCCGATAGCACTGCCCAGCAGCTCCAGCGCCTCTGTATAGCGCCGCTGTCGCTCCCCTTTCTGCGCGATATCCATAAAAGCATCCAGATGTTCCTTACTGCACGGCAGACTGACACGTTCCATCCGGTTGTTCAGCTTGCTGTACTCTTTTTCCATCATCGCCACCGGACTGTCAAAGCGGAAATACAGATCCAGACGCTCCAGATATTTTCCGCATTTTATCACGTTGCGGGATTCCTCATTCTCCACATAATCGTCCGCGGCTCCCCAGAAAGCAAGCAGGTAATCCGTCACCTTCTGCAGCTCCATCACCGGCGCCGCGCCTCCCTGTGCCGCCTTCAGAGTATCGAGCGACATCTGGATGTACGCCAGCACCTCGCTGCTCACCTCCTCACGCAGGACCACCGCGTTGTCAAAGGCGCGCTGCAGGTTTGCATACATAGAATCCGGATTCTGCTCCGAAAACAGATACGACTGCGTAAACTGCTTCCGGTCCGTATAGATATCCGGAATCGCCAGCCTCCGGCAGTATTCCTGGTAAACATGCTCATCCTTATCAATCATAATATCGTAATACCGGTCAAACAGCAGCAGGGTCGTGTAGACCCGCTCCGTATATCTGCCCAGCCAGAACAGATGGTTCATTTTTTCTAATGAGACAGTACCCATGTATCCTTAAAGCCTCCTCCCTGCGATGAATTTACTACAAACGAATCCGGGTTCCGGGAAAATCTCGTAAGACCGCTCGCCCAGACCCTCGTTTTCTCTCCCGAAAGCACAAATGCGCGCAAATCCGCCTTCCGCTCTACGCGCTCTCCGCCGTCCATGATTTCCAGGTCCAGGAAATCAATGACCTCCTGCGCGATAAAACGCCGCGACTGTGTGATGATCAGATGGCGCATCTTCTCCAGCGCTTCTTTATCCAGATCTCTTCCGAAGACCACGCCGTAGCCGCCCGCCTCCGAGACATCCTTTATTACCAGCTTTTCCAGATTCTCCAGAACGTAGCGCCTGTCCTCCTCATAATACGGCAGATAGGTCGGCGCATTCTTCAGAACCGGCGTCTCCTTCAGGTAATATTCAATCATCTTCGGCACAAAATAATAGATGCCCTTATCGTCCGCCACCCCGTTGCCCGGCGCATTGACGATAGCCACGTTGCCCGCCCGGTACGCCGACATCAGATTCGGGATGCCAATCAGCGATTCCGGCAGGAAGGTGCAGGGATCCAGATATTCGTCGGAGATTCTCCGGTAAAGCACGCCCACCTTCTGTTTGCGGGTTCCGTAATCTTTATAATAGAGACAGTTGTCCTCCACAAACAAATCTCCTCCGGTCGCAAGCACGCTGCCCGTGCGCTCCGCAAGATAGGAATGCTCAAAGTACGCCGCGTTGTAGCGCCCCGGCGTCATGATGACGCGGATACCGCCGCAGCTCACATGTTCCATCGTCTCCTTCAGAAGCTGCGCATAATCCCGGTTGTCGACCACACCGTTATGGCGGAAGGTTTCCGGCGCCGCCCGCCTGCACAGCTCCCGCGCAATCAGCGGATAGGAAGCTCCGGACGGAATCCGCAGGTTATCCTCCAGAATGTACCAGCTCTTATCTCTCGCCTGCACCAGGTCGATTCCGGAAATATGGCTGTAAATTCCCCGCGGAGGCAGCAGATTTTCACACTCCGGCAGATAGCCCTTCGAGGAAAATACAAACTCCTCCGGCACCACGCCGTCTTTTACAATCTGCTTTTTTCCGTAAATGTCTTTTAAAAACAGGTTCAGGGCATCAACTCTCTGAATCAGTCCCTTTTCCATCACCTCAAATTCCGCCCTGGTAATCACCCGCGGAATCGCGTCAAACGGAAAAAGCTGCTCGTGGAACGTGTTGTTCTTATAAATGCCAAACTTCACGCCATAACGCGCCAGGAGCTGGTTTATCATATCCGCCCGGTCAATCAAATCTCTCATACGCTTCTCTCCCTCTGTATTCCGGATAAAAAAAAGAAGCCTCTGCAATCATGCAAAAGCTCCTTTGCTTCCTCTTCTATATACTATACAGGAATCCGTCTTATTCGTCAATTTAAAAGATTTCATTAAGATGATGCAAGTTTTACATAAAGCTTTCCTAAAAGCCTTACCGCCTGGCAGATTTCCTCCTCGTGCATGTTGGCGTAACCGAGAATCAGCATCGTCTCTTTCGGCTTATAGTCGCCGATACAGCAGGCACGGACCCCGCAGACACGCACTCCCTGCTGCTTCGCCGCCTCCACCGCCCGCTCTTCGCTGATGCACTCCGGCAGCGTGACAAGCAGATGTGTCCCGGCATACTCGCCGGAGACCCGGAAAATCTCCGGAAATTCCTTCAGCGCCTCCAGAAGCGCGTCGTGACGTCCCTTATAGATGGAGCGCATTCTGTTTAAATGACGCTCGTAGGCTCCGCTGCGGATAAATTCCGCCAGGATTTTCTGGTCCATGCGCGATACCGTGGAGGAAAAACGGCTTCCCCGCGTGCGATAACGCTCCAGCAGCCCCTGCGGGAGCACCAGAAAACTGATACGGATCGCCGGCGCAATCGATTTGGAAAAGGTGCCGATATAAATCACCTTTCCGTTTTCGTCAAGCCCCTGCAGCGCCGGAATCGGTTTCCCCTTGTAGCGGAATTCACTGTCATAGTCGTCCTCAATCACATAGCGCCCGTCCCGCTCCGCCGCCCAGTTCAGAAGCTGCTGCCGTCGCCCGATGGGCATGACGATTCCAAGCGGATACTGGTGCGAGGGCATAACGTAAGCGACCTGCGCCCCGCTGGCAGCGAGCGCCTCCACGCGCATCCCGGATTCGTCCGTCTCCACCGCCACAGCCTCCTGTCCGAGCGTCCGGAATATATCGTACGCCTTTTTGTAGGTCGGATTTTCCAGCGCATAAGTATGTTTTCCAAGAATCGCATTCAGCAGCATCAGAAGATAATCGTTTCCCGCGCCGATGATAATCTGCTGCGGCTGGCAGCGCACACCGCGAGCCTGTCGCACATAGGCGGCAATCGTCCGGCGCAGTTCTTCCTCCCCCGCCGGCGCTCCGAGCTGGAAAAAGCTCTGGTTCTCCTGCATCAGCAGCTCTCTGGAAATTTTGCGCCAGGTGTTGTGCGGAAAGCTGCCCAGATCCACGCCGGACGGCGAAAAATCGTACCGCCAGCTCTCCTGCATTTCCCGCTCCGGCTGGCCTGAGAAGCTCTCCTCACCCGGAAGCCGGTATAGTCCCTCCAGATCATTGACAAAATAACCGCTGCCGGGCTGGTTGTCTATGTAGCCCTCCGATAAAAGCTGTTCGTAGGCGAGCGTCACTGTGCTGCGGCTCACCTCCAGATACTGCGCCAGCCTTCTGGTGGAGGGCAGCCGCTCCCGGCAGGGCAGATTTCCGTTCTGGATCTCCTGCTTGATGTATTCGTAAATCTGCTCATAAAGCGGTCTGGACGCCTTCGCGTCCAGACTGATGGTTAATTCATTCATGCTTTTGTTTCATCCTTCGGCAGACGGAAGGAGCTCTTTAAGGAGACAATGCGGTTAAACACCAGCGCCTCCGGCTTCGAATCGCGCGCATCCGCGCAGAAGAAGCCCTGACGGACAAACTGGAAGCTGTCGTAAGCCTGCGCCTTTGCCAGCTCCGGCTCGATATAGCACTCTTTGAGCACCTTCAGCGAATCCGGGTTCAGATTGAGGCTGCCGTCCTCGTTGTAAACACCCTTTTCCTCGTCGATGATATTTTCATACAGACGCACCTCCGCCTTTACGGCTGTCTGTGCGGCAACCCAGTGAATCGTGCCCTTCACCTTGCGTCCGTCCGGGCTGTTGCCGCCCTTTGACGCCGGGTCGTAGGTGCAGTGGATCTCCGTGATCCTGCCCGTCTCATCCTTCACAAAGCTTTCGCATTTCACAAAGTACGCATTCATCAGGCGCACCTCGTTCCCCGGAAACAGACGGAAATATTTGCGCGGCGGAACCTCCATGAAGTCCTCTCTCTCGATATAAAGCTCCCTGCCAAACGGCACTTTGCGGGAACCGAGCTCCGGATTTTCCAGATTGTTGACAACCTCCAGATATTCCACCTCACCCTCCGGGTAGTTGTCGATAATCAGCTTCACCGGATCGAGCACCGCCATCATGCGCGCCCGCTTCAGCTTCAGGTCCTCGCGGATGCAGTATTCCAGCATCGCGTAGTCCACCGAACTCTGGCTCTTGGAAATGCCGCAGAGGTCCACAAACATCCGGATGGATTCCGGCGTGAAGCCGCGACGCCGCAGGGCGGCAATCGATACCAGACGCGGATCGTCCCAGCCATCCACGATGCCATCTTCCACCAGCTTTTTGATATAGCGCTTTCCGGTGACGACGTTGGTAAGATAAAGCTTTGCAAATTCAATCTGCTTCGGCGGCTTCTCATAGCCTACCTCACGCACCACCCAGTCGTACAGCGGACGGTGGTCCTCAAATTCCAGCGTACAGATGGAGTGCGTCACGCCCTCGATGGCGTCCTCGATTGGATGCGCGAAATCGTACATCGGGTAAATGCACCATTTATCGCCGGTGTTGTGGTGGCTCATATGCGCCACGCGGTAAATGACCGGGTCACGCATATTGATGTTGGGCGACGCCATGTCAATTTTCGCGCGCAGCACCTTTTCCCCGTCCTCATATTTTCCCGCGCGCATTTCTTCAAAGAGACGCAGATTTTCCTCTATGCTGCGGTCGCGGTAAGGGCTGTTTTTGCCCGGTTCCGTGAGCGTGCCGCGGTACTGGCGGATTTCCTCCGCAGACAGGTCGCACACAAATGCCTTTCCTTTTTTAATCAGCGTCACCGCCGCTTCATACATCTGTTCAAAATAATCGGACGCAAAGAACAGACGGTCCTCCCAGTCTGCTCCCAGCCACGCCACGTCGGCTTTAATGGATTCCACAAATTCCATCTTTTCCTTCGTCGGATTCGTGTCGTCAAAGCGCAGGTTGAATTTTCCTCCGTACTGCTGTGCAATTCCGTAATTTAATAAAATGGATTTTGCGTGTCCGATGTGCAGGTAGCCGTTCGGCTCCGGCGGAAACCGCGTGCAGACCGTATCACATTTTCCCTCCGCAATGTCCTTATCAATTATCTGCTCGATAAAATTTCTGGAAACTGTCTCTTTTTCCATAACGCTCCTCCATCATTCTTCTTTCTCCGGGCTGATTTCCTCCGGACTGATTTCTGCGCCCAGTTTTTCCATCGCATTCCATCTGTCCGTGCAGGCGGAAATTTTTTGCCCTGTTGCTCCATAGTAGCATAAAATTTCCGCAAATTCAATAGGAACAGTTCAGCCTTTCCCCGTCAGAGCGTTCACAGTGTTACTGCTCACTCCATTCGCAGTAACCTCATAGCTGATCCGTATTTTACCACTCTGCTGCGGATCTGTCCTGATACAAAACTGCCATACATTCATAAGGCTCCAGCGTCACAGAATCCTGCACCCTGGCCCGGTCATAATTGGAAATCAGTATTTTCCCATTTCTTCCCCGCAAATTTTCCGGCACTTCATAAGATATCTTCTGCTCCGTAAAGCTGCAGATCACCAGGAGCTTCTGCTCTTCCAGGCTGCGGATATAAGAATATATTTCTTCGCTTTCCGGCAGCAGTAATTCATAATCTCCATACACAATGATATCGTACTGTTTGCGCAGCGCAATCAGCTTCTGATAATAGTGAAATACCGAATCCGCTCTCTCCAGCTGTTCCTTCGCGTTAATTTCCTTATAATTCGGATTTACCGCTATCCACGGGGTTCCTTTTGTAAATCCGGCATGTTCGCTGTCATCCCACTGCATCGGAGTGCGCGCATTGTCCCTTCCTTTATAGCTTATATAATCAAACATTTCTTCCGGTGAGACAATTCCCTTTTCTGTGAGCTCATGGTAGACATTAATGCTTTCAATGTCCCGGAATTCATCCAGCGATGTAAATGGATAATTTGTCATTCCCAGCTCTTCTCCCTGGAAAATGTAGGGAGTTCCCTGCATCATATGCAGGCAAGTGCCCAGCATCTTTGCGGATACCTCGCGATACTTAAGACTATCATTTCCCATACGGGAAACAATTCTCGGCTGGTCATGGTTGCACCAGTAGAGACTGTTCCACGCCTTTCCCTGGAGCTGTGTCTGCCATTTGCTCATAACCGCTTTAAGCTCCGACAGCTTTATCTTTTTGTGATTCCATTTAAAGCTTTCTCCGCCGTCAAGATCCATATGCTCAAACTGGAACACCATATTGAGCTCTTTTCCCGAAGAGGAAGCGTACTTTTTCGCCTCTTCTACCGTAACCCCGGAGCACTCTCCAACTGTGATAAGGTCATACCTGGATAAGACCTTCCTGTTCATCTCCTGCAAATACTCGTGTACTCTCGGTCCGTTTGCACAATATGGTCCGAAATCTCCATATCCGCTTTTCCCCACCGTTCCATCCGGAAGCCCCGGCACCTTCGATATCAGGCTGATCACGTCCATCCGGAAGCCGTCGATGCCCTTATCGCACCACCAGGTCATCATATCGAACACACTTTTTCTTACAGCCTCATTCTCCCAGTTAAGATCCGGCTGCTTTTGTGAAAACAGATGCAGATAATACTGGTCTGTCGCCCCGTCATATTTCCACGCCGAACCGCCAAAGCAGGACCCCCAGTTATTCGGTTCTTTTCCGTCCTTTCCGTCTCTCCATATATAAAAATCACGGTACGGATTATCTTTTGATTTCCGGCTTTCCACGAACCATGCATGTTCATCGGAGGTATGATTGACCACAAGGTCCATCATTATCTTAATTCCAAGCTCGTGTGCCAGTTCGAGCATACGGTCGTAGTCTTCCATCGTTCCGAATTCCTTCATAATCGCCTGGTAATCGCTGATATCATAGCCCATATCGTCATTGGGCGACTGGTACACCGGACTTAACCAGATTACGTCGATTCCCAGTTCCTTTAAATACCACAATTTTGACCGTATTCCGTTCAGATCGCCGATTCCATCCCCATTACTGTCGCAAAAGCTCCGCGGGTAAATCTGATATACAACACTGCTTTTCCACCACTTTTTTTCCATATTTTCTGCCCCCTTCTTGTTTTTCATTGTGTTTTTTAGTATAGTATAGAAAAAGCTTTCATGCTTGCATAATCTTACCAGATAATAACACTATTTTACGATTTGGAGTGAAACTGCATGATTCCGATTTACCATGAAAACAATACGCACGGCACAGCCGTTTTTCCCCTGCAGGTATATTCCCACCATGATAAGGATGGTTTCTTTTCCGTGTCACAGCATTGGCACGAGGAATTAGAGTGGATCTGTGCAGAGCACGGCGTGCTGAATCTGACCGTACGCGGCAGGTCTTTTACCCTGCACCCAGGCGAATTTTGCTTTATTAATTCCGGAGAACTGCATGAAATTAAATCCGGAGGACCCTCTCTGCATCACGCAATCGTTTTTAATCCGGACATTCTGGATTTTACATTATACGATATATGCCAGCATAGTTTTATCCGCCCGGTCACCAGCGGTAATTTGATATTCCCCACGCTTCCCTCTGTATTTTCGCCGGAAGAATCCCAGATGATTCTGTTTCACATGCAGGAAATTATACGGCTCTATCACACGCTCCCCTCCTGCGCTTCTTTAAGCATCAAAATTCATATATTACAGATACTGGAATTATTTTTTCAAGCAGACTGCTTTTTAGAAAATACCATATCTTCAAAAGAAAAGGATTCCCAGAATAAACTGAAGAAAGTGATAGAATATATACACGAAAACTATGCCGGACCGATATCTTTACCGGATCTGGCCAAAATATGTTTTATGAGTCCCAATTATTTCTGCCATTATTTTAAACAGGAAATCGGGAAACCACCTATTGCTTTTATCAATGAATACCGGATTCAAAAAGCCTGCCAGATACTCACGGATTCAGAATTGCCGGTCTCCCAGGTTGCGATTTCCGTCGGATTTGATAATTTCAGTTACTTTATTCGTAAATTCCGGGAATACAAAAACGTAACCCCGACGGAATACCGTTCGCACCTGTAAATTCCACATCTTTGTTTACAATTTTCGGTATATCCTGTATGATTAAGAAAAAAGGTTCCCGCTTTGCGGGACATTGCGCTGCAAAGGAGAACATCATGTACTGTTTCATCGTCAATCCGAACGCCTGCTCCGGCAAAGGGCGGAAAATCTGGAAGAGGCTTGCCGGAATATTACGGCAGGAGCAGGTCGCCTACAAAGTATTTTTTACGAAGGGACCCGGCCACGCCACGCGCATCGCGGACATGCTCTGCACGAAATATGCCCCGCAGGCGGCAGACGCCGGCATGTCCGGTAAGGTCTCCGGTGCAAAGCAGGCTGTACAGGCGGCAGACACTCTCTGCACCATCGTGGCGGTGGGCGGCGACGGCACAGCAAATGAAGTTATCAGCGGTCTGCACGATTATTCCGCTATCGGCTTCGGCTATATTCCCACCGGCTCCGGCAACGACCTTGCCAGAGGGCTCTCACTTCCGGCAGACCCGGAGGCGGCGCTTGCAGCGATTCTGCACCCTTGTGCAATCCGCCGCATTCATTCCGGCTGTGTCCGTATAAACGGAAAAGACCGTCATTTTGCTGTCAGCACCGGCATCGGCTTTGACGCGGCAGTTTGTCACGAGACCTTCCGCTCGAAAATAAAGCCTGTTTTAAACCGCATCGGGCTTGGAAAGCTCACCTATCTCGGCATCGCCCTGAAGCAGCTCCTCCTGCTGCGCCCGTTTTCTCTCACGCTGGTGCTGGATGACAAAGAGCCGGTCACCTTCCCGGCAGTTTATTTTACCGCGGTCATGAATCTGAAATACGAGGGCGGCGGTTTTATGTTCTGCCCCGACGCCACAGCGGAGGACGATTTTCTTGATATCTGCCTCATTGAAAAAATGCCGAAGCTGAAGATTCTCCTCCTGCTCCCGACCGCCTTTAAGGGCAGGCACGTCCGCTATAAAGGCGTACATATTCTGCGCTGCCGCCGGGCGTCGCTTCATGCCGGCTGCCCGCAGCCAGTCCACACGGACGGGGAAGCAGCCGCCGTGTACTCTTCTATGGACGTTTCCCTAAGTAAGGAAAAACTGCCGTTCATCGTTGGATAAACGGCAGTGCCTTTTCTGCAATCAGTTAAACCCGTAAAATTTCTGCGTCAGCTTGTAGCCTGCCACCGATACGGACCTTCCTCCCTTTCCCGGAAGGTTGCACGCCCGTCCGAGCAGTCCATGCCGGATTTTCCAGTACAGCCCCATGTCCGCACTTTTCAGGTAGCGCCAGAGTTCCTGCTTTTTCTCAAAATTTTCATCCGTGCCGGATTTGAGCAGCAGCATGGAGGACACCGTCATAATAATATCCAGATAACTCATCATGTATTTCCGGCAGTGCTTGTTCAGCCCCTTCAGATTCGCCATAATATCAATCATCATCTTGTTGACCTTAATCTGCTGGTCGATTCTTCCAATCATTACCTGCTCATTGACAGACTGATCCTCGCGCCCGATGAAATAATGGTAAAGCTCCACATCCATATAATACATTTTCTTTACAAACGGAAGCGGCTGGAATACAAACAGATTATCCACATAGAAGGTGTGCTTCGGCAGCTCCAGCTTACACTCGCGCAGAAGCTTTGTGCGGTAAATAACGGAATGCATCAGAATATAATGTCCGGTGCGCACGCCGACCTCATCCCATCTGAATACGCGTCCCACCGGGAGCTGATGACGGTACTGCATGATTTTTTTGCGCTTTGCGCCCACCTTGTCATAGATGTAGTTGCAGATCATCATGTCGACCACATCGGGACCGCCAATCAGGCTCTTCAGCGTGGCAAGCACCTGCGGATAGGCGTCCTTATCTACCCAGTCGTCGCTATCGACCACCTTAAAGTAAAGCCCGGTGGCATTGCGCAGACCGGCATTTACCGCTTCGCCGTGTCCGCCGTTCTCCTGGTGGACCGCTTTTACAATGGTCGGATATTTGGCGGCGTACTCGTCGGCAATCTTTGCCGTATCGTCCTTTGAGCCGTCGTCCACAATGATAATCTCGACATCCTCGCCGCCTGGCAGCAGCGATTCGATGCATTTTCTCATATAATTCTGTGAATTATAACTTGGAATTGCGATGGATAAAATCTTCATAACTCCTTATTTTCCTCCTTGTATTTCTCCTGTCCGAGCTTTATCTGCAGATATTTCGTATAAGCGGAAAATGCCGCCGGAACCGGATAGTTTTCTTCAGTCTCCCGCGGCTCGACAAACAGATATTCCGTCTCCCTCTCCGGCTCCTCCACGGTAATCACATAGCCCGTCATGTGCCACTCCACATGGCTGAAAATATGCTTCGCCTCCTCCAGCGGCTGTATACGGATCGGCGAAAAATGCTTTTTTTTCAGCAGCTTCAGCACTTCCTCCTGCCCCAGATGTCCCTCCACATTCGGCAGCTCATACAGCCCGGCAAGCAGTCCCTTCGGCGGTCTTTTGTGAATCGCCACCCGCTCCCCGTCCCGGATGATAAGAACCGTGCGCTCCTGCACCCTGCGCGGCTTTGCCGCCGACTTTTTCGGAAGAGAGCTGACGATTCCCCGCTCTCTGGCAAGGCACTGACCATAAAGCGGACAGGCATCGCATTTTGCCGGTCCGTTCGGGACGCAGACAACAGCTCCCAGCTCCATCAGCGCCTGATTAAAAGCACCCGCCCGCTCTGGCGGGATAATCTCCCGGATTTCATCCTCCACTTCCTTTTTCACGGAAGCCTTCAGAATATCCTTTTCGCTGGCGGTAATTCTGGAAATCACGCGCAGCACATTTCCGTCCACCGCCGGAACCGGTATCTGGAACGCGATGGATGCGATTGCTCCCGCCGTATAGCTGCCTATCCCCTTAAGCTTCAGGAGCTTTTCATAATCCGCCGGAAGCTCTCCGCCGTATTCCTCCATCACCGTCTGCGCCGCCTTCTGCATATTGCGGACGCGATTGTAGTAGCCAAGCCCCTCCCAGAGTTTCAGGAGCTTTTCCTCTTCACATGCAGCAAGCGCAGCCACGTCCGGCAGCGCTTCTGTAAATCTCTGAAAAAACGGTTTTACCGCCTCCACCCGCGTCTGCTGCAGCATAATCTCGGATACCCAGACACGGTACGGCGTCGGAGAATCTCTCCACGGCAGCACCCTGGCGTTTGCGTCAAACCACGCAAGCAGGGGCTGCACGATGCTCTCTAATTCTTTGTTTGTTTCCATATTTCCCTCAGCGTCCCAGGCGAAAGCACTCTGCGGATGTTCCGCGCTGCGCTTTGCTCCGGTCAGTGCCGGACATCTTAGTAATAGCAGATGATCGGCATTCCCGCATAAATATTCTCATAAATTGTCTTTGCCGCTTCCAGCGGAAGGTTGATGCAGCCGTGCGAACCGTCCGACTGGTTGATGTTTCCGCCAAAGCTGCTGCGCCACGTAGCGTCGTGCAGCCCGATGCCGCCGTTAAACGGCATCCAGTAGGTCACCTCGGTGCGGTAGGTCTTTGCCTCGTCCTCCAGAACGGACGGGGATTCCTTATAATACAGCGTATAGGTTCCCGCCGGGGTTGTCTGGTCTGACTTCATCATATCGCCGGACACACAGTCGGTCGACACGATCTCCTCACCGTCAATATACATCCAGACATGCTGGTTTGTCAAATCAATCTCCACATAGCTGTAGCCAAGGTCGCTGTTTTCCCAGCTCACCGCAGTCTGCGCAAACACCGCGTAGCGAGTTCCCTGATAGCCGCTGCGGATGCATTCCAGAAGCTCTGTCAGCTCGCCCTCCTGGTCAATCAGCCAGCCATAGCTGCCGCCGGATACGGTGACGGTTCTTCCGTCGTTTGTCTTAAATTCCCGCGGTCTGTCCGCCGTGTCATATTTTTCCGCCAGTGCGCTTACATATTCGCGCACCGCATCCTCATTCAGCGTTACCGTTCCGCTCTCATCATAAGAAACCCAGCCGCGAATCGTCTCTTTATTCAGTTCTTCTGTGTTGTCCCCGAACAGATACGTAATGTCCGTGCTGATTATGGTATTCAGCTCCTGGCAGACCGCCGCCATCGTCTCGTCATCCTGGCGCTTCTGCGGAGCCAGATAGCAGTTCTTTTCCTCCAGCGATACCTTCGCCTGCGCAAAGTCAACCGCCTCACGGATTACCCGCTGCACCTTTTCACTCTCCAGAAGGTTTCCTTCCACCTCCGGCATTACCAGATACGACCCGTCCACATAATCGATGTACGCGTCCTGCGGAGCCGTCACATTATTTTCATCCAGGCAGGCGAGCGCATTCACCGCCTCCGTCAGCTTGTCCTCGTCGTACTGCGCGCTTGAATCAAAGGTGTAGGAAATCTCCTTCCACAGGCACATCGGCCATAAAAAGACATTCTGACTCTGCTTAAACGCCTGCGTCTCTCCCTGCGACACGTAGCGGTAGTTAATCTGCTCCGCCGTGATAGTCTCGCTTCCGCCTCCGCGCTCTTCAATTTCCAGGCTGTATGACCCGATTTTCTCCGCAATAATATCCTCCACCTCGTTGACCGTCATTTCCGACGCGTCAAAGCCGTTGATGGTGGTATGCAGAAAAAAGCGGTCCTTAAAGTGAACGATTCCCGCAATATAAAATCCAAGAATTACAAGGATAAGCAATCCCAGAAAGCCGAGGAAAATATTTCTCACCCGTTTTTTCGCGGATTTCTTTTCTTCCCCGGCTTTTTCCTCCTGTCCCCTGCGGGGACGCCTGCCGTTTCCCGATAACATCTGCTCTCTAACGTCCTTCGTGCTCATTTCTTCCCCTCACATACAAAGATACTGACCTATACTCCGTCGTTGATACTCAGCCGTTGATACTCAGCCGTGCCGCTCGGAAAATCTCCGATTTTCCCCGCTCACGGGCTTCGCCCTATGAAGCCATCGCCAGACGCAGCCACTCACATGCAGGCATGTGTGTCTGCATCCGTCTCTGTCTTCGCACGGCTTATGCCTACTGGATATCTTAACACAGGGATTCGTATTTTTAAAGCCCTATCTTCTTTTTTAAAGAAAGTTATAATGAATTTTTAAGTTTTACGTTGTAATGTATGTCTGGTATCCGTTGCTTCTCAGCGTGCCCTCCATGCGCGTGGCGTTTCCGAGATTTAAAAATGCGCCTACCTGCACAAGATAGTATCCGTCTTTTTCTATAATAAATGCAGGATAACCCTCGCTTACCAGTTTTTCAAGCTGCCGCTGCGCGTTTTCCGGATTCCGGAAGGCACCTGTCTGCACGCGGTAATACACATTTTCCTCCGGCATCCCGGCGGCGCCGCTGCTCTGTATGGTATCGAGGATTCCCTGTGCGATGCCCTGCGCAATGCGGTCAAAGTCCTCATCAAACATCCGGTTGTCTTCCTCACTGTTGATAAAGCCCGCCTCCACCAGCACCGCCGGCATTTTGCTGCGCCGCAGAATCACAAGCCCCGGTCGTTCTTTCACGCCGATATTGCGGAATCCGATTTCTTCAAGCTGACTGTTGATGTTTTCCGCCATTTCCAGCTTTTCTCCCGCCTTATTGTAGACCAGTGATTCCACGCCCGTATACTGGTTCGGAACCGGGCTCGAATTACGGTGCAGGGAAACCAGAAAATCCGCTCCCGATTCATTCGCCAGCGTCGCCTTCTGAAACGGCGTCTGATAGATATCCTCTGTTCTGGTAAAAAACACATCGACGCCATTCTGCTGCAGAATCTCTCCTACCGCCAGCGCCAGCCGCAGATTGTCGTCCTTTTCCTGTCTGCCCTCAAATACCGCTCCCGGATCGCTTCCGCCATGTCCCGCGTCTATTGCAATTTTTGCCATAAAATTACCTCTTGCATATGCTGTCTTTATAGCATATGCAGGAGGTATTTTTCCGGGAACTGCCTGCTGCCCATATAATTTCTTCAGTGATTTTCCTCTGAAACAGAGAACAGCTCCTCCATTGTCGTTTCTGCCAACTTCCGGTCCGGATTTCTGATTCCGAAGGAGCACTCCGCCTCCACGCTCTCCGCAAATAATTCATAGTTCACATCCTGCATAACCATGTAGGAGCGTTTCAGCCGCGCTTTGTTCTTCATCGGCTGCCCCTCCCAGAAAAACTCCCCTTCACAATCCCTGTGAAGCCCGCACAGGGCGCGGGAAAACGTAGTCTTTCCGGTTCCATTGTGCCCGACCACGCCAATGACCTCTCCCTTCGCGGCAGAAAGCGCGATATGGCGCAGAACCGTCCGTTTTTTATAGCGCAGCGTTACATCACAAAGAACCAGCGTGGGAGGAAGGACCGCCGGATGGCTGTCCGGAGTCAGCACCCCTGTCAGGTCAGCCGCCCGCAGCCCCATGTGCTCCCGTTCGGTTTCCGGCAGCCGTCGAAATTCCTCCGGTGTGAAAATCCCTGCTATTTTCCCATCCTCCAGATAAACAATGCGGTCTGCCAGCTCCATCAGATAATAGAGCCTGTGTTCCGCTATCAAAATGGTTTTTCCCTGGCTTTTTATCAGCCGCAGATGTTCCTTTAATTCCTGTATGGAAGCCATGTCCAGATTTGACGATGGTTCATCCAGCAGATAGATTTCCGGATTCATGGCATAGACCGACGCAAACGCGATTTTCTGTTTTTCCCCGCCGGACAGTTCAAAAATATTGCGATTCCGCAGTTTCTCAATATGCAACTCTTTTGTTGTCTGGTCTACACGTTTCTCCAGCTCCTTTACCGGGCGGGCTTCGTTTTCAATTCCAAAGGCAATCTCGCTGTCTGTGTCCACATTGAAAAACTGCGTCCGGGGATTCTGAAAGACAGAGCCCACCTTTGCGGCAATCTGATACATAGGAAGCGCACTGATTTCCTGTCCGTCTACCAGCACACGCCCCCGAAGTTCTCCCTGGTAAAACTGCGGAATCAGACCGTTTACCAGCCTTGTGACCGTTGTTTTTCCGCACCCGCTGCGGCCGCAGAGCAGAACACATTCCCCGTCCGCAATTTTCAGGCTGATTCCATGCAGACCATCTTGCTCCTGTCCCTTGTAAGAGAACGATACATTTTCAAATTCAATCACCCCGTCACACCTCCCCGCACGCATAATTCAAATACAAAGAAAACAACGGCCGCCAGCATCACCGCGAAGTCTGCAATCCCGCATTTTACCTGGACAAGGCAGGTCCGGGGACCGGGATTTTCGATTCCGCGGGTAACAGAGGCGATAGTAAGCTCATCCGCCGCTTTGGAAGCCATCATCAGCAGCGGAACATAGATACACTCTACGGTCAGCCCCGGATGACACAGAAAGCCGCCCAGAGAGGGAGATACGTCCCGCATCCGCATGGCGTCCTTAATAAAATGCCAGTCCTCCCGGATGGTGGGGATATAGCGCAGCATGACCGCAAATGGTATGACAAATTTTTTCGGGGCATGGATGCGGTTCATGGCGGATAAAAACTCACTGACCTTTGTTGTGGACAGGACAATCCCCGCCAGCATTCCACAGGCATAAACCTTATGGAACAGTCCGAGAAACGCAACAAACATGGTCCGCAGCGTCCCCGTCATGACAGCCATGATCCAGACCGTCAGCATACAGATTACCGAATAAAAGCAGACTGCTTTCACAGAATATTTCCACTTCCCGCAAAGCACTCCCAGTACGGCAATCAGCAGGACAAGCACAAGCTGATATGTAAGGGAAGGCGCAATCATGGAGCTCAGCACACACATCACAATAAGAAAGAGCTTGGCCCGCGGGTCAAGCCAAAGCCCTTTCCAATTGCTCATGTGCGTGCCTCCGCTGTCACTCCGGCTACGGGACATTCGCAATCCGCTCCGCTTCTTGCTCATGTGCGTGCCTCCGCTGTCACTCCGGCTACGGGACATTCGCAATCCGCTTCGCTTCTTGCTCATGTGCGTGCCTCCGCTGTCACTCCGGCTACGGAACATTCGCAATCCGCTTCGCTTCTTGCTCATGTGCGTGCCTCCGTTATTCCGGCACGCTCAAACTGCTTTTTCAGCATTTTGCAGCCCACGAAGGCACTGATGGAAGCTGTTACAAGGAGCGCCGCAAACATGGCGATGAAGATTCCTGCGTTTGCAGTCGCCTGCATGGTATCGATATAGCTTTGCTCGGTTCCATTTCCCAGCATGGTCTGCGCCCATCCCTGTGGGTCTATAAAGAAAACAAGGTATGACCCTGTTCCGCCCAGAGAAAAAAGAACATAGGACAGGCTGTTGATTTTCTTACTCCTGTACTGCTTTGTCCCGGCGACAAAATCAGCTACGACAGCCATTATAAGATATCCAAGCGCAAACGCCCAGTGCATACCGGTGACAAACCAGATGATGCCTATAATAACACCCATGATGGTGAGGCTCCAGCGCTTCTGTACTTTTGCAATCAGCAACAGATAAACCGGTCCGGCAAGCAATGCGCTCCCGGCGGGCATGAAAAATGTCAGCACCGGATTGGTCGCAAAAAAGACTCCTCCTATCATAATAGCTACGAACATAAGTGCGGTGAAAATTCCTGTGGTTACTAAGTCCCTCACGGACAATCCAGCTTTTGCATTTGCATAATTACTCATAATTTTCCTCCTGCTTCAGGAACGGTTGACCCGCCGTCTGAAATCTGTTATAGTATGATTAGTTTTCGCTAACTGTAATCTATATCATACAAACTTTACGGGCGGTCTGCAATACGACGCGGGCATCTTCGTCCTTTCGTTGCAAACTTACGTCCAATCGTTGCAAAGGAGAATTCATTTGGACAACAGCATTATTGCGGATTACTATGAACCGCTTTTAACGGATAATCATTTCATCCCGGCAGACGACGGCGGCAGCTTCAATTCTGCCGGTCAGTGCTGGAAGCTGTCACCCGAAACCGGAGAAGGTTTCTACTGGGTCTACGCAAAAAAAGACCTGTACGACATTAAAATTCACGATTTCTATTTCCATGAGGATTTCTTCATGGAATTCAGCCTGCCGGAAGCTCTGAGCATTACCCAGTATGAATCTATCTCCGGCGAGGAATTAAACCCATACCGGCGTATGTCTGCCGGGTGCATTAAGACCTTTATCGGCGGTTATAAGCCGTATAAGGCAATCATACACAAAAAAATCCCCATCCGTTCTATCGGCATCGAAGTAATGCCGGCATACTATGAGGATTATCTGCAAAAACAATATCCGGGGGATTATATCAGCCCGCTTGCGGCTTTCCGGCAGATTGACCAGACAACAGATTTCCCGGCTATGGCAAAGCTACTCCATGAGGTAAAGGTCTACCGTGGGGACGGAATTGCCGCAGGTCTGTTCTACGAAGCGAAAGTTGCCGAGGCGGTATCCCTTGTGGTGGAAGAGCAGAAAAAGATTCTGTCCCGCAAGGAGAAACATCTGTCCGACCAGGATATCGCGCAGCTTAAAAACGTGACTGCTTATCTGGATGACCACTATGCTTTTGATATTCCGCTGGAACGGCTTGCCAGAATAGCCTGCATGGGAACCACCAAACTGAAGACATCCTTTAAACTACTGCAGGGCTGCACCATCACAGAGTACATACAGCAGCGCCGTATGAGCCAGGCGGAGCATCTGCTGATAGACACGGATTTCACGATGGGACAGATTGCGGAAATGATTGGCTACTCCACCTCCAGCCGGTTTGCAGAACTGTTCCGCAAAAGTACCGGGCTCCTGCCGATTGAGTACCGGAAAATGGCGCGGGGCAGATGCTGAGCGTCTGTCCCGGACGAAAGCTGTTCCGGAATGTCAGCTGCCCCTGTGAACATCACAGGGAATAATTTCAAAATCAAAGTTATCTACTTTTATATAGAATACTTTGAAAAGTAACCACTGCTGCCCATCCCATCCCGGTAGCCACGGCAACCGCCGCCAAACCTATCTTACCTATTAACAGATACGAAAAAATAACCCTAATAGAAATATGCAATACAGTTCCCAATACTGGTATATAAACCATACCCAGACCACGGTATAAACCTACAAATGAGTTGCCAATAAAGCACAGGATATAAAAACCCGCAATCACTTTCATATACATTTCCACATTTTCAGTAAGACCATCTGATACTTTTCCCATAAGCAATGAGATGGCACCGGGAGTGGCAAAAACCATAACAGAGGATAACCAGAAACTGAGAAGCATCATCATCTTTGTCCCTTGTCTGAATCCCCGTTTCACTCTCTCATTTTTCCCGGCTCCCCTGTTCTGTGCAACAAATACAGAAATTGCCGTACTGCCACTATCACCAAAAGAATTGGCAAATCCTTCTATCCGCATTGTCACTGTGTAGGCAGATATAATCTCTGTTCCAGCAGTATTCACTGCTCCCTAGACAAATAATTTTCCAATATAAAGGCTGGATTGATGAAGAGCTGAAACTAATCCAAAATTTGCGGTTTTTAACAGCAGCCTGCGGTCAAATGCCATATCCCTGCGGCCAAATAACAGGCATGGGTATTTTACTTTCATATACATAAAACACACAATCGATGCAAAGAGCTGTGATACTACCGTTGCGGCTGCTGTACCGAATATCCCGGTTTTACAGCAGACAACGAACAAATAATCCAGACTAAAATTTAAAACCATTGCAAACACGAGTATCCAGAGCGGAGTTTTTGTATCTCCAATCGCCCGCAGAACACACGAACACCAATTATATAAAAAGGTGGCTGGCAGTCCCAAATAGATAATACGCAAATAGTCCTGTGCAAATATCCGCACCACCAGAGGCGTCTGGAGCACGTCCAGTAATGGAACCAAAGTCAATAGTCCTATGATACTAAGTCCTGCAGTCACAAAGCAGCCGAAAGAAAAAGACAGAAAACTTTCTTTTCGCAGTGTGTTCCATTTTCTCTCTCCATATAATTCTGCAAATATAATCGAAATACCATTGCAGCCGCCACTTATCACAAAAGTGAATAAATTCATAATATTCCCCGCCACACCAACAGCGGCAAATGCAGTATGACTGATATATCTGCCTATGATAAAGGAATCAATCGTATTATAGAGCTGCTGAAAAATATTTCCCAATATAAGAGGCAAAGCAAGTACAACCAACTGATTTCTAATATTTCCTTTTGTAAGATCATCCGTAATTTTCATCTGATTTCACCTCGTCAGTTAGTCTACCGCACAATATAATCATTGTAAAATGCTTATTTATGGTTTAAAATATAAATAAAACCTTATATTTTGAGGTGAACATCCATGACACATTTGGAAATAGAAGCTTTTTTTGAAATAATAAAAGCTGGCTCTATTTCATCCGCCGCACAAAATTTATACGTCACTCAGCCTGCTCTGAGCCGCAGGATCAAGACTTTAGAAGATGAATTAGGCTATCCATTGTTTTCAAGAAAAAAAGGGCAGAGAAATATCGAATTAACCGCCAAAGGAGAAGCTTTTGTTCCTATTGCACAGAAATGGTTGAATATCTGGCAGGAGGCCCAGGAACTCAATAGTCTGGACAACTCTAATATGTTGCATATTGCATCTGTTGGAAGCGTAAGCAGCTATATTCTCCCTCATGTATTTGAAAATATTGCAAAAATAGCAGGGAATGCTATCCGCATCTGTTTTCATAATTATCATTCGTTTGAATCCTATCAGTATATTGCAAATGGTCTTATTGATGTTGCACTAATTTCAGATGACATCTATTATAAAGGAGTCGAGACAATTCCGGCCTTTCAGGAGCATATGGTATTGGCAGCCAATAACTGCAAGAAATATACCGAAATCATTCATCCTCAAATGCTTGATCCGTATCAGGAAATCCGATTACCCTGGAATCCTGAATATGATGTATGGCATGATTTTTGGTTCAAATCCACGCCGGAATACCGTGTTTCTTTAGACCAGATGAATCTGTTGGAACATGTTCTCTCCTGGGATAACACATGGGCCATCGTACCATCATCCGTGGCTTACAAATTGTCAACATTGGATTATGTTTCCATTTACCAGATAGCTTCACCGCCGCCAGATAGAATCATTTATTATTTAAAAAGCAGCAACACAAAGGTGAAACTTATCGACCACTTTTTAACGGCCCTCAACAATGAACTAAAATCCATTCCAGGTATCACTTCTTATTTGGAGAAGGCGAATCACACCGCATCCCCGATTGATTGTCTTCAAAACTTTTGCATTAAATCTGTTGCTGAAAATTGAAATCACCAGAGTCAATTCCGTAAATCATAAGCGAGTATGAGGATTGCTTCCAAACAATCCTCACCCGACCTATGAAGTTCCATAGACACCTCCTAAACCGCCCAGCCGAGGCTTTCCTGCTGAATATGATACAATTTCTGATACAGACCTTTCTTCGCCATCAGTTCATTATGGGTTCCGCTCTCTACCAGCTTCCCATTCTCCAATACAAGGATCTGGTCAGCATCAACTACGGTCCGCAGACGATGTGCAATCATTATCACGGTCTTACCTTCTACCAACTTTGCAATCGCTTTCTGAACCAGCACTTCATTCTCCGGATCGAGGGACGCCGTGGCCTCATCCAGCAGGATAATAGGAGCATCCTTCAGCAATGCGCGGGCGATAGAAATACGTTGCCGTTCACCACCAGACAGGGTGCTGCCGTTTTCTCCGAGGAGTGTCTGATAACCTTCCGGCATTTCCCGTACAAACTCATCACAGTAAGCTGCTTTCGCTGCCGCCATAACCTGTTCGTCTGTTGCATTAGGATTACCAAGCCGGATATTGTTCATGACGGTATCATTAAACAACGTCACATCCTGGAAAACAAAGGACATATATTTCATCAGATTTTCAGGTTCCATCGTGCGGACATCCTTGCCGCCTACACGAATTGTGCCGCCCTGAATATCCCAAAAACGGGCGATCAACTTGGAAATGGTACTTTTACCGCTTCCAGAAGGACCAACCAATGCAGTTACACTACCCTGCGGGATTTTGCAGCTTACATCTTTAATCACATCCTCTGTGTTATAGCGGAAAGTTACATGATCCATTTCAATATCATAGTTCGCAACGGTCTTTCCATCGCCTTCCATAGCAGGTGTTGTGAGAAGAGTACGCATACGCTCCGTTACAACATTCAGATTCAGAAGCGTAGCAAGCTGTGAAAGGATTGCAAGAATCGGGCCATAAATGCGAGTGACCATAAGCAGGGACATCAGCAAAGGAAGCAGTTCAATACTCCCGTTTACCAATAAGAGCGCCCCTACAAAAATAGTAATGCCGATACCAGCCTGCAATACCATGCTTGCGCTGGACATAAATACGCCAACCATCATTTCAACCTTGACTGCGATTTTCTTCATTGTCAGCAGGGCATTATCCAGAGCAGAAAAATGGGAACCGCTTAAACCGCAGGACTTGATGATTTTCATACCCTCCAGGTATTCCTGAACCTGATCGGAGGCGGCCAGCTTCGCATTTACCTGTCGGGCAAACAGTTTCTTCTGATAATTCCGGCTCAGCCAGATAATCAGAAACGCAATCGGCATCGTACAGAAAATGCACAGAGCCAGTCTCCAGTCGAAGAAAGCCAGCATGATACAGGTCAATGTAACCGTAATTACATTTGCAATCAGCGGCGGGATTGTGCTGCTGAGCATAGATTCCATGCTGCTGCAATCTGCCATCATATTTGTGGTCAGTTCCGATAAATCCTTTGTATTAAAGAAACTCATAGGGAGCTTGCGAAGATGCTCCGCAATCCGCACACGGGTTGTATTGGATTCTTTATAAGAAGCAATGTATGTTTTCCGGTAGTCGTTTTTCGCTGCAAGAAATACCAGGATTGCAGATACAATGCCCACACCCCAAAGCATCCAAATGTGATTCCATTGAATCTCCCCACCGACAAACGGTGTCAGCAATTCGCTGAAAATCATAACCGTCACGCAGAACGGCAACAACATGGACAGGTTGGTAAGTGTGCAGGCTGTAATGGCTTTTTTCAAATCCTTATAGCCTTTGTCTGATAAAAAGAGTGCTTTTTGTAATTTACTCATTATTCTTTACACCGCCTTTCCTTATTTCTGCCGAATGGCATAGTGGTATCCTTTAGGGTTTCCGCCAATTTTCCAGTCAACCGCTTCTGTGTAGTGGTTCCACATCTGTGCGTAACGTCCTCCAGCAGCAACGAGCTGGTCATGTTTGCCTTCCTCTACCAGATGGCCCTTTTCCATGACAATAATCTTATCCGCATTACGGATCGTGGAAAGTCGGTGAGCAATAATAATGACCGTCTTGCCCTGCATCAATTTTTCAAAAGCTTTCTGAATCAGGTACTCATTTTCTGGATCGCTGAAAGCAGTTGCTTCATCAAGGACGATAATCGGAGAATCTTTGATGATTGCTCTGGCAATGGCTATACGCTGACGCTCACCGCCTGAGAGATGAATCCCTTTGGTTCCAACAACTGTGTGATAACCGTCCGGCAGTTTGGAAATGAACTCATGGCATTGCGCGGCCTTGGCTGCTTCAATGACCTGTTCTTCCGTTGCACCCGAATTGCCCATACGGATATTGTCCAAAATACTCTGCTTAAACAGGAAAATATCCTGGAACACAAAGCTGACATGGCGCATCAAGTCATCCTGGGCCATATCCCGAATGTCCACGCCACCAATCTTTACAGAGCCATCCGTCACATCCCAAAATCTTGAGATCAGATTGGCAATGGTACTTTTACCGCCACCGGACGGACCGACAATCGCTGTGATCTGTCCCTGCCTTGCGGTAAAGGATACCTGTTCGAGTGCCAACTCCGCTTCTTTTCCGGTATAGGAGAAACCGACATTTTCAAAGATGACATCGTCATTATCCGGCTTTTTCGGTTGTGTGGTTTCTGGCATTTCCGGTATGTTCAGAATCTCGTCCATGCGAGCCACGTTTTCATCTATCTGCATAAAGGATTCTGAGATATACATGATCTTGTTCAGAATACCGGAAATCGCCGGTACAAACAGCAGATAGAAAATAAACGTCATTGCAAAGGTCTTATAATCCGTTGTACGGGTACCAATGAAAATGCCAACCGGAATAAGAATCAGATAAATATTATTTATAATCGTTGTAAAAGCTGGCATGAAATTCTGCCATCCAAGCGAGAACTTTAACACCCATTCGGTATACTGGCTAATCGCATCTTTCAAACGCTTAAAAGAAGAAGCCGTTTGGTTAAATGCTTTGACAACCGACATACCACGCACATACTCAACGGATGCGTTGTTCATTTCTTCGAGAGCAGTCTGATATTTGCCCATATTCTCTTTCATGGCGCCGCTGCCAAATCCCATAAACTCAGCAGCAAAGGCAAGTATGATTCCAACCAGAGAGGCCAGACCAAACCGCCAGTCCACAACGAGCAGCAAAATCACCATAACAATGGGAGCTGTGACAGATGCAACAAAATCAGGGAACTGGTGAGCGATAAATCCCTCCACGCTCTCAATGTTTTCATCCATAATTTTACGAAGCCGCCCGCTGCCTATTTTCAGGTGATACCCCAGCGGGATCTTCGTAATATGATCCGCAAAGTGAACCTTCAACTCGTACAACGTTCCAAATGCTGCCAGGTGGGAACTGAAAATAGCCAGAAAATACAGCAGGATATTGGCGATGATCCCGCCCAACGCCATCCATGCGTAACCTGTGACCGCTCCAATGTCCAGTTGTTCCAGTGCAGGGTAAACCTGAATGATAGAGCGGATAATAAAATACACCGCAATGTACGGTATAAACGATGCAATCGCAGCCAAAGAAGAAAGAAGCGCAGCAAGAAAAACCAATCCTTTCTTATTTGAGGCTAATTCCATGCATCGGGCCAAGCCTGTTTTCGGCTTAGCTTGCTTTGTTTTTGTATTCGCCATAACACAAATCCTCCTAATAAAAAATGTGGTGGGGTTAGTATTTTCTAACTCCACCACTAATTTTAATGATTTCTCAGTTTTCTTCTACTCCATGCCTATCGTAAATTCCCGAAAATAGCCCGTTCATACTCCTTTTTATTTTTGCGATAATCTTTTGGCAGTTCGCCGTAGACTGACTGGAATGCCTTTGCAAACTTACTGGCGTTGCTGTACCCCAAATCTATAGCAATTTCTCCAATTTTATCCTCACTATCCAGAAGACGCCCGGCAGCTATGTTCATCTTATATTTCTTCAAACAGGAGTACGGTGTATCACCGTAAATCTGGCTGAAAACCATATGAAACAGTGAAAGATTAATTTTGTATTTTCGGGTCAGATCCTCTAATGAGTGCTTTTCTTCCAGATGCGAGATCATATATCCCCAAATTTCCTTTGTGGTCCGGATTTGACCTTTGTCGAAATATTTGAAATCGCAGCCGTGATTCTGTGTCAACTGATTCATATGATAAAGCAATTCCACTGCTTTAATCTTAAAATAGGCTGCCTGCTCGATACCCTTTGCTTCATACATTTCAGAAAAAAGATTCTGCAGCTTCGGTGGGGTCGTACTCAGATACCAGTTTTTTTCAATTTCCAGCGTTGACCCTATACTGTCAAGATTGATTGGAATAGCCTGCATCATCCGGCGGACACTTTCTGATAATGCCCGTTTGTCGATCACAAGGCTAAGTGCATAACATTTTTTTAGCGGAAATGAAAATGACACAGGCAGATAATGTGTTCCCGATACGCTAAAATAACCCTCCGGTAAATACGATACCGTATGATTAGGGAACTCGCATTCATATCGCCCATATCTGCAATGGGTTATCTGAATAATGTCCGGATTAAATTTTTGAGCTGGAAAATTCCCTTCTGTGTCAAAATCCAGAAAGCATACTTGAATACCATCAAAAAGAAAATAATTTGTAACAGTACCATGTCCTTTACAACCATAGTCAATGACCATACAGTTTTCATCCTGTTCGATGACCTTAGCCTGGGTCCCATACCAGTCCGGATTATATTTTCCCATAATAATGCCTCCATAAACAGTAATCAGCTGATACTTACTATCATGCCAAGAATAACATATATGGCAGGAAATCGCAAGAAATAGCCCAAATATATAAGTGAAAAAGACCGATAGTCACATCTATTTTCCAGATATCCTCTATCAGCCTCATTCTTTCAACTGTCCGTATTTTCCGTTTTTGCTATTCTCTCCGCTTTCTCCAAAGGGAAGTCTGGTATATTCTCCAGCAGGTTCAGAATAATGGATTCTTCTGTTCTTCCATACCCGTACCTCCGCCAGTTTGATTGCCAGCAGCATACCATATCCAAAGGCACCACGCCAGTGAGTCATAAAAAATGAAGATATTTTACAAGCCTTTTGCATTTTAAAATGCTACAATGATAGCCAGCAAGGGAGGTAATCTGAAATGGATTTACAGAATGAAAAATGCGTCATGGTCATTGACGAAAATCTGCCGCCTGGCATTATTGCAAACACGGCGGCTATTATGGGAATCACCCTGGGAAAAGAGATGCCGGAGGTAGTCGGTGTAAATGTTACAGACCAGAGCGGAAACGAGCATCTCGGCATCATAGAATTTCCCGTACCAATTTTAAAAGGCTCACCGGAAATCATCAAAGCAATCCGTGAAAAGCTCTATCAACCCGCCTTTCAGGATTTGACCGTGGTTGACTTTTCCAATCTGGCACAGGGCTGTAAGACCTATGATGAATTTATTTCAAAAATGGGGAACGCGTCAGAAAGCACTCTGCAATACTTCGGTCTTGCCATCTGCGGTCCTAAGAAAAAAGTCAACAAACTTACAGGCAGTATGCCGCTGCTGCGATAGAAATATCCCAGCAGTTTATCATTTCAAGATTTTCAATATGTGATATCAGCTCCGGACGCGCGTCATTATCCTGCTCCACAGGGACATTATGCGTGGATTTTCATGGCATTCAAAGCTCTTGCCGTACTGGAGGAATAGTGGTTGATAATCTCACTGTGTCCGATGTCCAGTGTCGCAATCGCGTCCATATCTTTCCTGTCCAGAGCAAAATCCCAGATGTTTAAGTTTTCCTCCATCCGCTCCTTCCGGGCGGTTTTGGGAATGACAACAACACCTCTTTGTATATTCCATCGTAAAATAATCTGCGCCGTGCTCTTTTGGTACCTGGCAGCGATTTTGCTCAGAAGACGATGCCGGAAGATATTTCGCTGCCCTTCCGAAAGAGGTCCCCATGCCTCCGGCTGTACCCTGTATCGTTTCATGGTCTGAATGGCGGAAGCCTGCTGATAAAACGGATGGATTTCCACCTGGTTGACTGCCGGCTGTATTTCGTGGTTCGCGCACAAATCTACCAGACGGGCCTCATCAAAGTTACAGACCCCGATGGCACGGATGCTTCCCTCCCGGTACATTTCTTCCATTGCCCGCCATGCGCCGTAGTAATCCCCGAACGGCTGGTGAATCAGGTACAAATCCAGATAATCCAGTCCCAGCCGCTTCATGGAATCCACAGCAGCTTTTTTCGCCCCTTCATAGCTGGCATCCTGCACCCACAGCTTCGTGGTAATGAATAATTTTTCGCGGGGAATACCGGATTTTTTAATTGTGGCTCCCACACCCTCCTCATTTCCATAGGCAGACGCCGTATCAAACAACCGGTATCCAACGGAAAGCGCGTCACTGACACATTTTTCGCATTCCTCCGACGGAATCTGAAACACGCCGTACCCTTCCTGGGGCATCTTTACCCCATTATTCAGCGTAATATACTCCATACGTATCCTCCTTACTGTGAGCACTTATGTGTGAACGTACTCTGCGCCGCCTCCATGCTGGTTGCTGATTCCGCGTTCGGTGAAATACGAGCTGTCTTTGATGTCCAGCACCAGAAGATGATCGATTTCTGTCTCTGAGAGTCCCTGCTCCAGATACAGATTCCGCAGGGATTCATACGCTTCTCTTGTCGGTCCGGAGCCATAGTATTCATCATCCTCACCGATAGCCAGATAGACCGGCAGACGTTTTTCCACCACCGGCTCATAATCCCCATCCCATCTGGAGCTGCAATGCAGATATGCAGTGAACAGTTCCGGTGCCTTTTCCAGCACCAGCGACATGGTTTCGCCGCCACCGGAATAGCCGTTGGCATAGACCCGGCCGGTATCTATGTTGTACCGCTGCAGAAGATAACGTATCAGGGCTATGGTCTGGTCTGCCGATGTTTCTCCCCAGTCGTTAAGCTGCGGCGCGGCAATAATCATATTCTCATTATACTTCTGCGCTTCAAAGGCAAAGTCCTCTGATTCCAGGTTCACGCCCACCCCCTGGAAATACAGTCCTTCATATCCGGGCAGAGTAACAAATAAGGCATAAGATTCACTTCCGTCATAGCTATCCGGAATATAAATGTGATAATGGATATCTCCGTCGTTTTCCGAATGAAGCACATTGTCCATCAAAAATCCACTATATTCTTCGGTTCCCGCCGTAACACGCCCGGATATGCTTTCTGTTTCCTGTGCAGTTGTTTCTGACGGAACAAATGTGTCCTTCGCCAAAGCTTCCGGCTGTCCGCAGACTGTTACGAAAGCTGCCAGAAACAGCGCCGCCAGCCCGGCTGAAATTTTAGTTTTCTTCATGTTCGCCATCCTCCTGTAGTCCATTGGATGCTATAATTTCCTGTAGAGAAATATGTTCATTTCTATAACGTGCCTTTGGATTTTTTTGTTTCCCTGTTTTCAAATACATTTTAGCTGATGGCTCTGGAAAAGTACAATGCCGATTCGTCAATTCACTATAATCTATGCGCATACTATATTTTCAAACAATTTCGACATCACTTTCTGTTTTTGAGCAAAGAAAAAGCCAGCAGATGGCATTCTGCTATACCGCCTGTTGGCTCCTGTCTCTCATCAAATTCCTGTTTCAAAATCCCCGTTTATACCGTCCCGATGATATATAATTTCTCTTTTTTCTATTCCACCATTTCTTTATAAGGTCAATCCAGAATGCCGCCAAATTCCAGCACATTCTCATATCCCATATCTGCCAGTTTCCGGGCTGCCTGCTTACTGCGCCTGCCGCTTCTGCAGTACACCAGTATCTTCTAATCTACTGGTATCCCATAGCTGATTTCTCCTCTTCGTCGTTTTCATGTTTTTCTATCATTTTACAAATTGCTTCTACCGTCCGGCTCTGCCGGTTCGGATAAAAGCGGTAAACAGGAAGTTTTCCAACTCTACAAGTTGGAAGTTCTCAATCAATAATCTTATATCCTGCAGCATAAAGAACTTCCAGTCCATTTTGATAATTTTCCTTTTTTATCAATACATAGTCTGTGTTATAGGTGGATACTGCAAAAATCGAAATCCCTTTCTCAGCTAAAACAGCAGCAATTTTAGCCAGTATTCCAATTAGTGAAAAATCCAAAATTCCCTGAATACGAAAAGCTTTCCAGCCATCATTACGTTTAATCGTATTTGCCGGGACTTCACTTGTAATGCATACCAAGGATTTTTCCTCATCGGTTTTTCCAATAAAATTGTATTCCGAATCTAAGTTTACAAGTGAATAATCTTCCACCTGACATACTGAAAAGTCTTGATGTATCTTTTTTATCTCCATACTAACATACCTCTCATCTGCTTTTCTATTCTTGTTAAACAAAAATATCTAAAGAATAGACTACTCCTTATCTTTCTGCAAAAATTCAATATATTCCTGCCCCCAGTTTTGCAATGCCTCTATTACCGGATGAAACTTTTTTCCAATCTCTGTCAGAGAATATTCCACTTTTGGCGGAATAGACTCGTATTGCTTTCGCTCCACCAATCCATTATCTACCAATGCTTTTAACTGAACAGACAATGTCGCATGTGTCATCTTTGGCATAAGACGTAAAAGACCATTGAAACGGATGGGACCATCTTCCAAATAGTGCATGATTAAAACAGCCCATTTTCCCGAAATCAGGCTCTGTGCTGTCGCATAAGGACATTTCCCAAAGCGTTCTTCCATTGTCGAATCCGTTTCAAATAATCTCTCCATCTCATTACCTCTTATACATCAAATTCATCCTTTAAATCCAGCATTCCACGAATCTCCGCATGACCATTTTCGAGATAGAACATTCCCATCTCCCAGCCATTCTTATCATACAGGCTCATAATCTGCGGCATTGCTGTACGCACCTTTTCCAAAAGAGCTTCATCTTTCACAATCTTTACAGTTCCATCATAACGCATAAACTCATTACCGCGAGCCGCCAATACCTCAACATGTGGATTTTTCATCAGCTGTGAAAAAACATTTTTGAATGTACCACATCCAAAATATAATTTACCATCATCTAACATATGGAAACCAAACGGACGCCCCTTTGGCTTATCACCATCTATAGTTAGAAAATAAAATGTTTTTGCCTCATCTAAAAAACTGTTTACTTTTTCAATATTTGTCATAGTGGTATCCTCCTTATTGTTGGTCATATTTTTGAACTAATATAATTATATGACCGCTAAGACAATCTATCAAGTACGATTATTTTTGATACCTGGTATCTTTGAGAATACCCATGTAAATTGATTTATTATCTCTACAAATTCCGAATTTAACCTTTCTTTTTACCCAAACAGGCACAGGCAAATGCAACAAATAATCCCAGTAATATCCATGAAAATGCCGCACTAAAAAAAACAAAAAGCATTTTCAATTCCTCCTTTCAAATTTCGATTTGTTGATGCTTCCATTCTATCATACTTTTCCTGTGTTTTCTATTCCTATCCAGCAAGGTCAATCAGCTCTTTTCTGACTGCACCTGTCCGTCACGCCCCTTATTCTTATATGACGGAATATGTCTTTGCACAGGATATACCAACATTGGCAGAACCCCTAAACAAAATAAGCTGAATACATAAATACAGACTGAAATATTTCAGGTATTAAAACAAAGAAAACGGTCAACGTTGACAAACTCATATATTCTGTTAAAATAATACTACCGAAATTACAATTCTAAAGAAGATGCAGGGAGTATTGCGGGGATGTTCTGTAAAATGTGCGGCATTTCCTACATGAAATGAAAAAATATCAATCTTTATGAAGTAAGAGGTATTTTATGAAAATCATAATACTATCCTTAGTGACTGGATATCTATTTGGCAGCTTTTTAACCGCAGAAGCAGTATCTTATAAATATCTTGGAAAAAGCATACGCTCCGTCGGAACCGGCAATCCGGGAATGGCGAATGTCATGTCACAGATTGGGAAAAAACAGGGATTTCTCGTCCTTATCGGTGATATTTTAAAAATACTTATCGCGATGCTTCTCGTGTGGATAATCACAGGGCGGACAAATACGGACCAGATTATTCTATATACTGGGTTTGGCGGGGTTCTCGGACATAATTACCCTTTCTGGCGGAAATTTCACGGCGGGAAAGGAGTAACTGTTACATGTACCTGGCTGATTGTATGGATGCCATTATGGGGAACTCTGTGCTGTCTGGCTGGCGGTATCATTACATTATTAACGGGATACCTGCCTCTTGGAGCTATTCTGATTCCTCTGATTGCCATACCATTTGCTTTTTGGCAAAAAGGTACTATTGGCGGATGTATTTTAATTCTTGCTTCTCTCATTATGCTCACAAAACACTATCATGGACTAATACGAATCATTCATGGAAAAGAACCTAAGAAATTCCGATGAAAAGTATGTTCTGTACTTTCATCTGCATGGGGCAAAAGAACTGCTAATCTGAAAACATACTGCAAAGGAGGATCTGTCATGGCCGAATTAAATCAGTTTTACCAGCTGGTTGCCATTGCCGATACCGGCACACTGTCAAAAGCTGCCGAGATTGTTCATATCTCTCAGCCTGCGCTTACACGTTCCATGCAGAAGCTGGAAGCCGAGTGGAATGTGACTCTGTTTGACCGGCAAAAAAATAAAATCACGCTGAATAAGACCGGAGAGCTTGCCGTCCAGCACGCCAGACGGATTCTGGACGATGTAAATACAATGACCGATGCAGTCCAGGCTTATGAGCGGAGCCTTCGCACCATTTCCATCGGTTCCTGCGCTCCCGGTCCTTTACTGGAATTGCTCCCGGAACTGACAGAGCGTTTCTATGGAATGGCTCTGAACTCTGAAACAACTGCTTCCGGACGTTTGCTCCCTGGATTGGAAAAGGGTACCTACCAGGTCATCATTACCGACCGGGAGGTAACTGCCCCGGACATTCTCTGCCGTCCGCTTTGTACGGAGGAGCTTTGCCTCACCGTTCCTCCCGCCCATCCCCTTGCAGGCTGCAAAGAAGGCATTTATCTGGATGACCTGGCAGGGGAAACTATGCTGCTGCTCAATGAAATCGGTATCTGGGAAGAACGGGTAATCTCGAAAATGCCACAGACACACTTTATTCGCCAGGACCAGGATGAAGCCTTTTCAGCGCTCGTTCAGGCTTCCGCACTTCCTGCCTTTGCCTCCAATCTGACCTTAAAGCACAGCAAACGATGGGCAGAACGGACCAACCGTCTGGCACTTCCCATCCTCGACCCGGAAGCCCATATCACCTTTTATTGCTGTGTACATAAATCTCATAAGGCATATCTGCCGGGTCAGCGCATGGTATAACTATCCGGGCATACCGTAACGCAGATGCATTCATTTTTCCGGATGCCTATACCAGAAGATTTACCACCAGCCCGGTGGCAAGGGAAAATATCATCACAAATACAATATAAATTACAAAATTTCTGATTCCCAGAACGATTTTCAGCGCTCCCAGATTTGTAATCTTGGTGGACGGTCCGGTAATCATAAACGCCGCCGCGCTGCCCATGCTCATCCCATCCATCAGCCATGCCTGCAAAAGAGGAATGGTTCCTCCGCCGCAGGCATACAGCGGCACGCCAATAGTCGCAGCCATCAGGACACCGAACGCCTCGTTGCCGCCGAAGAAGGTCGTCATCAGATCCTCCGGCACATAGCGCTGGAACACCGCGGACAAAAACACGCCGAACAGGAAATAAAGACCCGTCGCCCGGATATTCCGCCCGATATTTTTTATCAGACGCAGAAACAGATTTGGATCCGTGTCGTGATTATGAGGCTCCTCAAAGCCTGCAAAATTGAAAAACGGCTTTTCCCTGCAAAAGAAGTGGATCAACAATCCCGCCACGATTCCGCAGATAAAGCAGGACACGATGCGGACTGCCAGAGCCGTCGTTCCCAGCGCCGTGCTGTAAATAATAAGCTGTGGGTTCAGCAGGATGGAACACATCATGAAGGACGCCAGCCATTCATCCCGCATCCCGCTTCTTGAAAAAGAAGCCGCCAGCGGAATCGTTCCATACATACAAAGGGGCGAGGCAATCCCAAGGAGGCTTGCAGGTACAATTCCCACAAGCCCCATCCTGCTTTCACTCATGGAACGCAGGATGCCGTGAATCCTGTCCTTCAGAAAAACAGAAACACAGGAACCCAATACAATACCAAGAACCCAGTACCAGAAAATCTGCCGCAGCTGTACATCAAAATAGTACCAGAGATATACAAACTCCCGGTGCAGAATGTCAATCATCGATGCTAACCATCTGCTTTGTTTCTGATTTTCATATGATTTCTCCGTTTCACTTATTTCAACTGCGCTCCGTCTTTGAAAGCATTGCCAACGCGTTCGCCCAGTCTGTAGTAACCATAATGCACCGTATCGAAAATAATCGGACTGAACAGATCCAGACTGATTTCTCCGTCCTCGCCAAGTACCCGTTCATCCACGCTGACATTGACGATTCGTCCCAGATACTTACTATCGTCAATCACTTTCACAAGCTCACATTCCAGAGTTACCGGAAGCTCGTTGATAACCGGAGCGTTGACAAAGCTGCTTTTTGTCGTGGTAAAGCCTGCTTTCTCCATTTTATCCGGCTCCTTGCTTCCAGATACAAGCCCCACGTAATCACAGGCAACCATATGCTCTGCATCTGCCGCACTCACAGTAAATGCTCTGGTCACCAGAAGGTTTTCCGTGGTCTTATGTCTGGAGAGGTCGATGATAATCTCATCCCTGCCCACGATGCCGCCCCAGGCGGCGTTCATGGCATTTGCCTTCCCATTTTCATCATAAGTACCGATAATCAGAACCGGCTGTGGGAAAAGAAACGGTTTTGCTCCAAAATTTTTTCTTACTGACATTGCATTGTCCTCCTGTTTATTTTTATTATTAATAATTTCACTGTATCCAATATCCAGCTCATCTGCTTTCAAATCCATTTTAAACGATAGCTCCGGAAAAGTACAGTGCCAATCAGGCAAGGTACTATAATCTGTGCGCATACTGTGCATCACCCCGTTACTGTAATTGCCTTTGCCAGAATGCAACGGCCTCATCAAGCCACCCCTCCGCCACCGTGCCGGTTCCCAGACCAAAACCATGAGAAAGCCCCGGATAGGAATGAAATTCCGTGTCGATTCCCAGAGCGCTCATGCCGTCAAGCCGCTGCTTCATCGTCCGCCAGCTGGCAATGCCGTCGCTTTCTCCCACCGTCGCAAAGGTTGCCGGGTCGCTTTTGCTGTATTCGCTAAGACCGGTATATTGCATGATAACTGCCGCGGGCTGGGGCAAGTCTTCCGCGCCAAAGACCGCCGTTCCATAGGAACCGACCCACGCCGCCATTCTGGCCCCGGCGCTGCCGCCCCACAGGGAATAGCCGTCTGTGTTTACTTCCAGTTCTTCCGCGTGTTCAAAAATAAACTGAATCGCCCGCGCCAGATCTTCACAGGCAGTCTGTGCACCGGGCCGGTAAATCAGTGCAAAGGCGTTATATCCCCGTCTGGAAAGCTCCAGCGCGTGGGGAAAGCTGTCCTGCATGGCTCCCACATAGGCAAACGCCCCGCCCGCATTGCAGACGGCGAATCGTTCACCCGGTGTCCCCTTAAAGAAAAACAGCCCGGTATCTTCTTTTTCCGGGTCAGCCGCCTTCTCTTCCTCTGTGTAAATTTCATAAAAAATGGTATCCCCCAAAGCGGCGTGTTCCTTCATATAATTCGCGATTTTCACAGTTTCCTCCGGGTCAATATTCGTGTAATAGGTCAGATGCAGATCACCCAGCGTGTCTCCACTATAGTACCAGTCGTCCACCGGAAAGATAAGCCTGCCATAGTCCCCGAAAACAGGGTCACTTATGACATCAGATATAGGGGTATCAACAATATAAAGACCGGTCGCCAATGCCCCTTCCATATCCTTTTGCTCATATTCCCCATCCATCGCGTTCGTTGTCATATCCTGCCCCTCCTGGGAATCATCCGATTCGGCTGAATTTCCACGTGCAGTCAGCGCCGTCATAAAAAGAACAGCCAGAATTCCCATTGCCATCGCCTGCTTCATGCACGTATTCCTCCTTCGCAAGCTGCTTTCTGTCATTTGTTACCTATAGTATAAAAAAATCGAGGCTCCTTAAGAAGTCTCGATTCGTTCATTAGTTTATACCCAGAGGTTATATCTAAAATTTCTTCCTTATATCTACAAAATCCCGATAAATTCCATCCTTTTCCATAAGCTCATCATGAGTTCCCTGTTCGCTGATTCGTCCATCGGAAATCACCAGAATCTGGTCCGCCTCCCGGATAGTATTCAGCCGGTGTGCGATCACAAGCAATGTTTTCCCCTTTACCAGCTCATTGATTGCCTCCTGGATATAGCTTTCATTGTCTGTGTCGACACTTGCAGTAGCTTCATCCAGAATAATAATCGGCGCGTCCTTCAAAATACAGCGGGCAATAGAGATTCGCTGCTTTTCCCCGCCGGACAGAGTTGCGCCGCCCTCCCCGACGACTGTCTGGAATCCATCCGGCAGCGCCATGATAAAATCATAGCAGCGGGCTTTTTTGGCAGCCTCATAGATTTCTTTCTCAGCAGCGTCCGGTTTTCCCATGCTGATATTATTGTAAATGGTATCCTGGAACAGGTACACCCTCTGGAAAACCATGCTGATCTGTTCCATCAGTTCAGCGAGAGGCACATCCCGGATATCTGTCCCGCGGATTGTCACTTTGCCGGATTTTACATCCCAAAACCGCGCCAGAAGATTTGCAATCGTGGATTTGCCGCCGCCAGACGGTCCCACAAGTGCGGTCATGGTATTCTTCTGCATGGAAAAGCTGATATTGTGCAGGACTTCCTTGTCCTCGTAGGCAAAGGTCACATGATCAAAACAGATTTCCGGTGAGCCGGAGCTTTCGCTCGGAATATGCGCTGTCCCCTTATCTGGCAGCTCCGTTTCATTTAAAACTGCTTCAATACGGTCCAGCGCAGCGTTCATAACCGTCAGGCGGGATGCCTCTCCATACAGCGCCTTCAGCGGGCTGAACAAATCAAAAACAAAAAGCAGCACTCCACAAAGGTACGGCAGGGAGAGCCCGCCGCTTAACTGAAGCTGTACGGAAAGCGCAAAAATCGCGGCAATTCCAACTGCATATAAGATATTCAGCCCTCTTGTCCACGGGGTCATTTTCCGCTCAAAGGCAAGCGATGTATCCCTGGACCGTCTGAAATTCCCGGTCAGTTCTTCTGATTTTTCCCCAATCAGATTATAGCTTTTAATGACGCCGATTCCCTCCGCAAAAGAGAGTACCGCATCCGTCAGATGTTCGCTTTGATCCTGTCTGCCCGCTGCCTCTTTCAAGGAAACTTTATTCATTCCTTTTGCAATTACCGACGCAAGCAGGGTCACAGCAGCCGCGATCAGACCAGGCCGCCAGTCCAGAAAGAACATAAATACCAGCAAAATAAAAGCAGAGAGCATATAGCTCATCATATTTCCCAGCGTACTCATGGCAGCTTCTTCAATGAACACCATATCGGTGCCAAGTACAGAGCTGATTTTTCCGATATTGCCGGATGTAAAATACCCCATAGGCAATTTGCCAAGATGCCCGCCAAGCTCCATACGCTTATCGGCAAAAATCATATATCCGGCGGCGCTCTGCAGACGGTCACAGAGATAATGAACGAGCGCCTGCAAAACCACCACGGCAGCAAGAGCAAGCCCGATATAAAGGCAGCCGGCTTTGGTCAATGTTTTCTGATAGAACCCGGAGAGTACGAGAAACGCCAGAAAGACAGGCATTTTTGCAAGTATAGATTCCAGAAAAGCACATACGAACGCTCCCTGAATCCGGCCTTTATACCTGCCGGAGAGTTTCAGAATCCTTGAAAACAATGCCAGCATTTATTTTCCCTCCTCCCCTTTGTTTGTCGCGCTGTTCACGACATCATGGTATCCCCTTGCGGGGTTTGCAGTTGTTACTTTCCACCCGGCGCTTCTCTGGGACGCTTTCCACAGCTTCTGGTATTCTTCGCAGCGCTCAAGCAGTTCTTCATGGGTGCCTGCTGCCGCCAGCCTGCCATGTTCTATGACGCAAATCTGACCGGCGTCCCTAATTGCAGGAAGTCTGTGGGCGATTACAAATAAGGTCTTGCCCTTTACAAGCTCCGCAATCGCAGCCTCCATTTTTTCCTCGTTCTCCGGGTCAGCGTATGCGGTCGCCTCGTCAAGCACTACAATAGGGGCATTCTTCAGGATTGCCCGCGCCAGGGAAATACGCTGGCGCTGCCCGCCGGAAAGCATTTTGCCGGCGTCACCCGCCATAGAGTGAATCCCCTGCGGAAGCTTCTCAAGAAATTCCATGCACTGTGCTTTTTTCGCCGCTTCAAGGACTTCTTCATCCGTGGCGCCGGGCCGCCCCATGCGAATATTTTCAAGCAGGGAGGTATTAAACAGATACTGATCCTGCGCCACATAAGAAATCTGGCTGTTCAGCGCCTCCAGGCTCATCTCTGTTATGTCCTGTCCGCCGATGGAAATCGTTCCCTGCTGAAGGTCATAATAATGAATCAGCAGTTTTGCCAGCGTACTTTTGCCGGAACCGGATTCTCCGACCAATGCCGTTTTTTGTCCGGTCTTTGCCGTAAAGCTGACATCTGTGATAACTGCATCCATTGCCGCCGGCGGTTTTCCGTCCGCCCCGGACTGCGCCTTCCTGCACTCCGGAGCATTTTCTGCACAGGACGCATCCTCCGGGCGTCTCCTGTCTCCGGCGGAATTCACCCTGTATCCGAATGTAACATGGTCAAAGCAAATATCATGATTCATTCCATGAAAAGTATCCTCTGTCTGCCTGAGTGGCGCAGTTTCCAACACCTGCTCCAAAGCCGCTATTTTATAGTTAAGCTGGGGCATGGTCGGTAAAAAACCCAGCGATTTCAGCAGAGGGACACCAATACTGAGGGACAGGCAAAGGATTAATATAAAATCCGGCAGCGTCGAAAGTCCACAGAGAACAAACCATGCACCTAAGGGCAAAGTGAGAATGATCGTACAGGGTAAAAGACTGCTGTAAACTGCCATCCACGGCCATGCCGCTTTATACCATTCCAGCGTATAATCCCGATAATCAGAAACATCTTTGCGAAAGCGCTCATAGGACTGCGCATCCTTATTGAATACCTTCACAACCTCCATGCCGTTAACGTACTCAATAATGGTATTATTCATTTTCTGCCCTGCCATATAGTATGGTCCCATTTTCTTCATACCGACAGAGTACATCATCATCATGGCCAGTACGCTCACCGGAACAGAGGCAAGGGATAAAAGCGCCAGCTTCCAGTCGATAAAGAACATGGCAATGTAAACAGCCAGCGGAATCATCAGATTTGCGATTCCCTCCGGCAGGGAGTGGGCGAGCAGGACTTCCAGGCTGTCCACATCATCTACAAATAGCTTTTTTATCGTACCTGTCCCCTTATCCTGGATAAATCCAAGAGGAAGCTGCTCAAATCTTTTCTGCAGAGAGGTACGGAGCCGGAGCAGCGTATTGTACGCAGCCTTATGGGAAACATCCAGTCCCCACCCATATAAAACCGCCTGCAGGATGAGGCATACCAGAACGCCGGCTACCCGCGCCGTCACATAACCGGTATCAATGGTATTGCCCATGACAAGCGGTGAAATTATCTGACACGCCAGCACAAAGGGAAGTATCCCCATAAGGACACTGAGCAGCACGATAAAGGTTGCGCTGTATAAGTCTTTCCTGTATGGTCCGGCATACTCAAACACTTTTTTGAACATATCAAAGCCTCCAGTCTTCAACATATTGTTTTGAAAGCGACCGCAAAATTTCTGGGGAGGTCAGTACCTGACTGCTGACCGAATCCTGTCCGTCAAGCCGCAATACCTCCGAGCAGGTGCGGGTAATAAATTCAAAATCATGCGACACAACGAAAACAATCACACCGGCATCTGCAAGCTGCTCAATCAGACGGCTTACCCTCACCATAGAATCGTAATCAAGACCGCTGGTGGGTTCGTCAAAATAAATGACCGGGCTGTCCCTGACAATGGCGGCACCTATCGTCACCCGCTGTTTCTGACCTCCCGATAAGGACGCCGGATGACACTCCCGGTATTCGATAAGCTCCAGCGCTTCCAAAGTCTCCGCAACTTTCCCGGAGCAGTCATTTTCCATTCCCAATGACAATTCTTCCTCCACGCTGCTGGCAAAGAGCTGATAATCAGTATCCTGCATGACAAGATAAGACAGACTTCTTCTCTGGCGCGGGGACAGCTTTTTTTCGTTATAACAGATACTTCCGGTTTTCTCTTTCAGAAGCCCTGTCATAATTGAGAGCAGGGTGGTTTTCCCGGCTCCGTTATGCCCCAGTATACCGATCACATCACCCCGGTGGGCTTCAAAACTGATGTTTCTTAAAACATCCGGTCCTTTCTTATATGCAAAAGAGAGGTTCCTTACTTTCAATGTGCAGCTGCCCTCACGCGGCGCAGCCTTTTTCTGATACCGCCCGGCATCCCGCTCCGGCCACACGGTACGCAGTCCATACCGGATACGGGTTTCATCCGGCAGTGAGCAGAATTCATCCTTTGTAAAAGTTCTCGTCAGTTTGCCATCCTGGATTAAAAAAGCCCGGTCAAGCAGCTCCCGCAGATAATAAAAACGGTGTTCTACAACGATAATGGTGTATCCATCCTCCTTCAGGCTTTTCATAATTTCCGCCAGCCGCTTTGTGGCGGCATAATCCAGATTTGCGGACGGTTCATCAAAAATATAAACCTTCGGCAAAAGGGCATACACAGAGCCAATGGCAATCTGTTGTTTTTCCCCGCTGGACAAATCAAAAATACTCCGGTTCAAATAATCAGCCAGCTTTAAATCCAACGCCGCCTTTGCGATACGGTCAATCGTTTCTTCACGGGAATAGCCCATATTCTCGCATCCAAAGGCAAGCTCCCGCGTCGTATCTGTCATAAAAAACTGCGAGCGCGGGTCCTGGAATACGGTTCCCACCTTACCGGCTAAATCAGAGGGCTTCCGTTCCAGTAAAGATTGTCCGTCCAGCAGAATATCTCCCTTTGACTCTCCGGGATAAAAATGCGGAATCAGTCCGTTCAGGCAGCGAATCAGGGTAGTTTTCCCGCATCCGCTCCTGCCTGTCAATAAAACGAATTCCCCTGTCTGTACCGTCAGGCTAATATCCTGTAATGTAAATTCGTCCTTTTCTTCGTATCGGAAAGAGAACTTTTCAAATGTAATCATCGCTATACCCTCCATATAATGATTTCCCCGATAGAGGTATAGTCAAGGAATAAAAGTCCCGCCAGAAAAGCAATCCCCAGAGCAGTAACCATGTACTCCTTCCACGAAAAGCGGACCGGATTTAACGCATATCTTCGCTCTTCCAGCTCCAGACCGCGGGTCGTACCGGATGCCGCCAGCTCGTCCGTCACTTTCAGACACCGCATGAGCAGGGGAATCAGAATATACTCAATCGTAGAGAGCGGATGTGTAATCTGCTTCCATGCCGTATCGCTGATTCCGCGAATATCCATTGTATTGCGGATCATACGGTACTCGATGCGCAGCGTCGGGATGTAACGGAACATGACAACCAGCGGAATAGTGACAGCCTGCGGCAGCCGCATTCTTTGCAGCGCTGCCATAAGGTCGTCCATGTGGGTCGTGCGCAGAATCCATATTCCCATCATAGCAATGGGAACCAGCTTCAGAATTGTCACGCCGAACACACTCATAATCACGCTGAGCACCGGAATAGAAACATAGCGCAGTAAAGCATTGAGCCAGGCTATGACAATATAAAATACCAGCATCTTTGCCGCCCATTTTGCTCCGTTGCCGACAGCAATAAACAGCGCAAAGGCGGCAACAAGCACCAGGCTGCAGATTTCTCCATTCAGAAAGTAGCTGACACATCCGATCAGAATCAGTAACGCCGCCTTGCACCGCGGGTCTAAAGCGGCTGTGTGCCTGAATTGTCTTTTTGTAATCATTTTCTTTATGTTTTCTTCCATACTGTCCTCCAACCCCGGCGGCAGTTTACCGACAAAATTATGTACCTTTTTGGAGCTGTCACTTTACGGATACAAGCCCGGCCCTGATAAAGTGCTTCTTCAATGCCCTCTGTCCAATGTAACCGCCCAGCAGACCGCCGAGCAGACCTGCGGCTACAATCACGACAGGCATAAAGCCGGAAGTAATCTGAATCATGCCATCTATGTATTCCTGCGCAATGTTGTTCTTTTCCATCGCCCCTACAAAAGCATCCTGCAGGAATCTCATAGGTCCTACAATCGCCCCAAAAGCAAAGATGCCGCGGAAAATTGTGTAGGCAATCATCATGGACTTCATTGTGATTTCCTTCCTGCCCATAATCAGAAAGTCACAAATCAGCCCGCCTGTAATCAGCGCGACCGGGATAAGCCAGAATCCGCCGACCAGCAGAAACAGGATTCCCTGAATCGTGCCGCAGATGGTGAACACGCCCTTCTTCGGCACCTTTGCCAGCAGCAGCATCATAACAATTCCCTCAGGGATCGCGGTGACGGCAGGATAGAAAACATTGGTAACAGGACCGGCAATGCTCATTACGGTACTGATGATCATGCAGATGATCCACATGAGAGCAGTCAGAACGCCAATCAGAATAAAGTCCTTCGCATTTAATTTTTTGTTCATGTCAATTCCTCCCTGACTACGGTGAAACGCGCTCTGCGAGTTCCGCCCGTTATTGCGGCGCTCCTCAAATACCCATGTAAGCATGGCATTCTCATCGCTGCCCGCGTAAAATATGGCGTGGTTAGTTTTTTCTAACCACGCCATATATCATAGCAATTTGCATCCGCAAATCCAACCCAAAACCAGTTTGATTCTACCCGGAATCCGTATTTTGTTACTGTTCACTTCGTTCACAGCAACACGCTTCGCGATGCACAGAAATTGCACCTGAACACCTCGCGGAATAGTGGTACCTGGACAGTAACCATATTTACCGGATTGCCGTCTCTGCTTTATAATTTTTCGGATTTATTCCGTATTTTCTTTTGAATGCCGCCGCAAAATTACTCGCTTTTGAATATCCCACCAGCATAGCCACCTGGCTGACATTCAGATTGCCCTCCAGCAGCAGACCTGCCGCCTTTTCCAGCCGCTGGTCGATGATATACGCGTGAACCGATGTTCCGAACAGGGCGGAAAAGCCCTTTGTCAGTTTAGAAGTGCTGATATTGACCTGCCGCGCCAGCTCCTCGCAGCCCGGAGCCAGTGCAAGCTGGCTGTCGATGATTCTCTTTGCCTCTGTGATGGAATCCCGGTCGCTTCTGGAAATTGCAATGTAATCCGGCGCAAGAATACGAAGCTCCAGGACCTCGCTCAAATACACCGCCAGCAGTTCAGAGACCTTGCTCTCCAGAAACAGGTATCCCAGACCACCGCGGTATTGCGTGAAATCTTTCAGTTCTGCAAAAATATGCTCCATATAGGGAGTAATGCGTATCTTTGATATGCCATCCAGTAATTTTTTCTGATAAACCGCAATCTCTCCGGCCTCAAAGTAGTCATTCAGAATCTTATCGAACCAGGACAGCGGTATTTTTACATTTTTGAAAAGGAAATCGCTCTTTTTCGAATAGCACAGATATTCCATTTTCCCGTGACCGCGGTAAATACAGGATTCTCCTTTTTGTATGCCTGCGCTCTTCCGGTTGTCCGCAATGTTCCAGGTAACGCCGTCCCGGAAGCAGAACAGCATCTGGATATATTCTTCACTGCTCACTCCCTGCACGTTCACATCTGAAAAATAATTCATTCGCCAGTCTGAAACTACTGCTCCCTGTTTCGTAACGACCTGCGAAATCTGACCGGTTCCCATGTCCGCCGGAATATCTATGGTAACCGTCTGCGGTGAAGCAGAGAGCAAATTGCAGTAAAGCTTATTCATATATTGATTTGTCATATACTACTGTTCCTCCGTCCGTCAGATGCAGCCGACCTCATTTTGCAGGCACTCCGGCTCTCATCCCATCAGATCCGCCGCGAACAGCGCGGCTCCCAGAGCACCGCACAGCTGTGCCTTGTCATTGATGAGCAGCGCAGCCCCCAGCTTTTCCTCCAGCGTTTTGACGAGCCCCCGGTTTTTGGAGACGCCTCCCGTCATCATATAGGGAGCCTCTCCTCCCACGCGCTTTGCAAGAGCCGCAGTCTTAACAGCAACCGCCTTGTTCAGACCGTGTACGATATCGTCCGTAGCTTTATTCTGCGCGATCAGGGACACAACCTCTGATTCCGCAAAAACGGTACACATGCTGGAGATCGTGATGTCCTCCCTGTAATCAAGTCCTTTAAGACTCAGCTCCTCCAGGCTCATTTCCAGGGTCCGCGCCATCATTTCCAGAAAGCGCCCTGTTCCCGCGGCGCACTTGTCGTTCATGACGAAATTCACCACGGCGCCGTTTTCATCGACCCGGATGACCTTGCTGTCCTGTCCGCCGATATCGATTACCGTGCGCACAGACGGGTCGAGATAATGCGCTCCGCGGGCATGGCAGGTGATTTCCGTGATGCTCTTATCGCCGTCCTGAATCGCCGTTCTCCCGTAACCCGTCGTCACCAGGGCGTCTATATCCTCCCGGACAAGACCCGCGCTCTTCAGCGCCTCCTCCAGCGCCCGCTCCGCGCCGATCGCCGCGCCTGCGCCCGTCGGCAGAATGATTCCTGTTACAATTTTCCTGTTTTTATCCAGAATGACAACGTCGGTACTGGTAGAGCCGCTGTCAATTCCCGCCACATATCCTTTTCCCATCGTCTTTTCTTTTCCTTTCTTCAGATCCGGAGCCAGGCTTTCCGCGAATGCTTCCAATCGGGTGGAAAGCTGGCCGCTGCTCTGAATTGTATAATCCGATTCGATTTTTAAGATTGGTACTGCGGCATGATTTTTTATCTCCGCGTATTCAAAGCTGTAAAAATCGCAGAATTTTACTGTATGATAAATGATTCCCCGCAGGTCGGGGTCCTGGTAAAGCTGCTTTCGTCCCGTGCTGTCCATCATGCGCATACAGGGAAGCTGATGAAGGAGCTCTCCTGCATACCACTCCATGAGCGCGTCGAAATCCTCCGTCTCCGGCGGCGTCCCGCTTCCGGCAGAGCGGTTATAAACGCAGGAATCATTTTCCACCGGAAACGGCATGGCTTTCTGCGTCATTTCAAAAAGCTCCGTTCCCATGCGAGCCCCCAGCACGCTGATGTGGGGTCTCCTCTCCTTCTGCTGCGGCCGGAACGCGCGGCGGAACCTTTCCGCCTGAAAGGACGTGCCGCGATATTCCCCATAAGCCTTCGCCAGCGCCTTCAGCTGCCGCACCGTCCGCTCCCTGCTGCATTCGCTGTCAGAATGAAGCATATCTATCATATAAAGGAAATCCAGCCTGCCGCTGCTCTCCAGCACATCACAGACACTGCGTATGGTATCGCAGCAGTTGACCAGGACGAGTTCCTTTACCTTTCCCTGCATAACCGCCTCCAGCAGCGCCTTTCCGAATCCGCAGAGGTTTGGATGGGCAATCTGGTCCGCCAGTTCAAAGCCCTGCGGCATTTCATTCATATTGGCGCACTCCGCGCCGAGCGCCGTCAGCAATTCTATGGGCGTATATTTACAGACATAATATGTCTTGTTCATTTGCTTTTTCCCTCCTCAAGCATTTCCAGAAACGCTCCCAGTCTGGTAGCCGTCTGGCCTTCCCCTCCATGACTTCTGTCGCAGCCGTCGCCATCCAGAATCAAAAGAGGAATTCCCGCCTCCTCAAATTTTTTCTTCGCCAGCTGAGAGCCTCCCAGCGTGTGCTTACAGCCCCAGTGTCCAAACCACACGGCTCCATCCGCGCCCGCCTCCCTTGCATGACGGATTCCTGCCTCGATCCGGCGCAGTACGCCGCCGTTTAAGCTGTGGTAAACCATCCGTTCAGCCATAGCCTCATAGGGTCTGTCCGGATTAAATTCTCTTCCCTCCAGATCAAAGGTCTGGAAAAGCTCGCAGCCGACAATCTGCGCGTTTTCATTTAAAAGAAGCTCTTTTTTCACTGCGTCGGACCAGAAGGGAATCGTGTGCATCCAGTAAATTCTTTTTCCGTGCGTCTCCGGTGCAGCGCTGATGTCCCGAAGCAGCATTTCCGTATATTTTTCCTCCTCCGGGGTTCCCAGAAGAAGATGACTGGTCATACCGCCGTAGAGCGGAGTGACCAGATCCGTGGGAACATACCGGTCCGCCCGTCTGAGCTGACACTGATGTATATTTTCCAGGGTAGCCCTGCTTCGTTTCAGACGCTCTTTAAGAGCGGATTCACTTATCTTTTTCCCCGTGTTTTCTTCCAGAAAGGCAGCCAGTTCTCTTAGCTGTTCTGCCACGTACCGCACGTTTTCCCCGTTCTGCTCGAAGGGAACGTCTATTGCAAAGGCGGGCACGTCGAACAGCTCCGCCAGATACCGGAAGGTAAGAAGATTCGCGTCGCAGACAAGATTCGTATATACGATGCATTTCGGTTTCGGCAGAATTCCTCTTTTTGCCGCGCCGATAAAGGTTTTGTGGTAGCTGCAGAGGGTTTCGGAAAGCCCCTCGTTCTCCGCCTGCTGAAGACAGGCCCTCTCCGCCTGGGAGCCGGAGAGGTAACAGGAAAAGCTTTCCACATTATACGGTCCAAGCCCCACCTCCTGCAAAAGCTCGCAGGGTGTAAATACGCTCACGATGGCGGATTCCTGCGGTCTTTGAAGCGGCCTCAGCATGGTATCCATCATCAGACGCGCCAGATACTGGTCTGCCGGCAGAAGCCGCTTATCCGGTGCAAACTGAAAGCGCAGTCTCTGCGCCTGCCAGCCGGTCTTTAAAAGCCATCTGGCTGTCCCCTGATGGCTTTCACTTAACTGCTCTACACAGTGTCCAAATGTTTTTACAACTTCCATTTCCTGCCTCCTCCTGGCGGAAGGCCTGTATGATATGCCCTCCGCAGGTATCTTTTTCTCTCATTTCATGACAACAGCCGAAGAAATGCATACCACAATTATACGCAACATTTGTCTTATTGACAATAATCAGTTTTTCATAAGCTTCTTTTCTTTTTTCGTCTCCAGGACATGGCGTATCGCCGCCACCGGATGATGAAAGATCATCCGCGGTCCACTGTAGCGCATCACTGCGCGGATTTTCTCGCGCATTTCCGGCTTATAGCAGTGTACCTTACAGTTGGAGCAGAAGGTTTTTGTCTCCATAAACGGACACTTCTCGCTTCGCTGCCTTGCGTAGGCATCGAGCGCGGCGCATTCCGGGCAAAGTCCGTTTTTGCTTCCGTGCTGTTTGCGGCAGTAGAGGGCGATCATCTGGGAGACCATTGCTTTTTCCCGCTCCCTTTTTGTCTGTACATCCTTTATCATCAGCTTTTCCTCCCGCCTGCCTTTGACAGCTTCTCCACGGAATACACCTTATCCGCGATCCGCATGGTCGACTGCCGGTGTGATACCAGCGCCACCGTTCTTCCCGCCTGCTCCTCGCGCAGCGATTTTAAAATCACCGCCTCGTTGAGGCTGTCGAGATTGCTGGTCGGCTCGTCCAGCAGCAGAAACGGCGCATCGTGCAGAAATGCCCGCGCAAGCCCCAGGCGCTGCCGCTCGCCGCCGGAGAGCGTATCGCCAAGCTCTCCCACCGGAGTATCGTAGCCCTGCGGCAGGCTCATAATGAAATCATGGACGGAGGCTTTCCGACATGCCTCCTCTATTTCCGCATCCGTAGCATCCAGCTTTGCGATCCGCAGATTATTTCTGATACTGTCATGAAACAGATGCGTCTCCTGCGTGACAAAGCTTTCCATTTCCCGCAGATTCGTCGTATTCATTTCGGAGACCGGCACGCCGGAGAGGCTTATGCTGCCCTGCTGCACGTTCCAGAACCGCATAAACAGCTTGAGCAGCGTGGATTTTCCACTTCCGCTCCTGCCGGTAATGCCGATAATGCCAGGCTCCATCCGCAGCGATACATCCTCCAGAATCGTCTCTGCGCCATAGGAGAAGGTAACGTGCTCTGCAGACGCCCCGTCAAAGGTAATCTCCGGTTTTCCCGTCACTTCCTCCACCGCCGGCTCCTCCTCCAGAATATCCAGCACACGGTTCCCCGCCGCAAAAGTATTCTGCAGCGTACTTCCCAGGTTTGCCAGGGCAACCGCCGGACCAAAGGAGGAAAACAGCGCAATGACCGGTATCAGCACGCCGGAAAAATCCACCTGCCCGCGCTGGTACAGCGCTGCCGCCGCAAAGAGCATCACAAGGTCCGCCGCCAGAATTACCGTGTTCGTAACCGCCGCGTTTCTGCCAGACGTGCGCTTCAGCCGCTCCTCATCCTTTGCCAGTTCACTGGTTTTCTCATTCATTCCCGCCAGACGCGCTTCCCCCTGCCCATACTGAAGCGTCTCGGAAAGCCCCCGCAGGCTGTCCAGCACAAAACTGCTCAGATCGCCCGATTTTGTGCGGAACCGGATGCCGTCCTCCCCGCTCAGCCGGGAGGTAATGAGCGGAATTACAACACCGACTACCAGATATGCGGCAAGCGCCAGCAGCCCCAGCGCCGGATGGAAGGAGCCGATAAACAGGCACATCACGATGGTAAAGAAAAACGCGATCACCACCGGAGAGATTGTATGCGCGTAAAACACCTCCAGCAGCTCGATATCCGAGGTAATCACGGAAATCAGATCTCCCTTATCCCTGCCCTCCAGCTTTGCCGGGCAGAGCCTGCGCAGCGCCCGGAACACCTTATCGCGTATCAGCGCCAGCAGCTTAAACGCGATGTAATGGTTGCACGCCTGCTCCGCATAGCGCAGAACCGCCCGCAGCAGCGCAAATACAAGAACACAGCCGAAAATCACGCCAACGGAAAGCCCCATATCAAAGCCCAGCACCTCCAGAAACGCATAGCCGCCCAGAATCGTGATAAAAGAGGCGCAGAGATGTCCGATAAGTCCCATCGTCACCGCCAGGATCATATAGCCGGTCAGAGGCTTCACCAGACCTATCAGCTTTGTCATAACCGTAAATCCGCTTCTTCTTTTCATTACTCTGCCTCCTTCTCTTCCGTTTTGCCCGCGCACAGGTTCCCGTAATTTTCCAGGCTCTGCTGCGCATTCCACAGCTCTGCATAAACGCCGCCTAAAGCGACCAGCTCCTCATGCCTGCCGCTCTCCTGCACATCCCCGTGCTCCATCACATAAATCCTGTCGGCGCCTGTCACATTCGCCAGCCGGTGTGAAATCAGAATTACCGTCTTTTCCTCTGCCAGCGCCCAGATTTCGCGCATAATATCATTTTCGCTCTCCACATCGATATTTGAAGTCGCCTCGTCAAAAATATACACCGGGCTGTCGTGAAGCAGCGCCCGCGCAAGCGCAAGCCGCTGGCACTGTCCCCCGGAGAGATTGGAAGCGCGCTCATTAAGCTCCGTATCCAGCCCGCGCTCGCTCTTCAGAAAATCCGCCAGCTTCACACGCGCAAGCACGCTCCAGAGCTCTTCATCGGAAGCGTCCGGCTTTCCCATGCAGAGGTTATCCCGGACCGTTCCCTTAAAAAGATAGCTCTGATGGCTGATATACGTGATATTTTTCATCAGCTCCGCCTCGCGGATACTGCCCAGCTCTCTGCCGCCAATCCTTACCGTTCCCAGATAGCCTTTATTTCTGCCCATCAGAATGGAGGCAACGGTAGATTTGCCGCAGCCTCTCTCCCCGACGATGGCGGTAAAGCTGCCCTGCGCAAACTCCATATTCACGCCGTGCAGAATTTCCCTGTTCTCCTCATAGGAAAAGCACAGATTCCGGCAGGTGATGGTGCATTCTTCCGGAAAATCCTCCGTCCCCGTCTCCTCCTCCGGAAGGTCCAGCAGGCGGAAAATTTTATCGCTCGCCGCCATACCGTTCATGGCGATGTGGAAAAAGCTGCCAAGCTGTCTCATCGGAATAAAGAAATCCGCCGCCAGAAGAATAATCAACAGGCAGCCCGCCGGGGACACCGCTCCCGCTCTTAACTGCGTTACCGCCATAATGATTCCCAGCGCCGCCCCGCCGTAGGCAATCAAATCCATGATTGTGATAGAATTAAGCTGCATCGTCAGAACCTTCATGGTGATTTTGCGGAATTTTTCGGATTCCCGGTTCATTTCCTCATTTTTATAGCCGTCCGCCTGGTAAATTTTTAGGGTCGTCAGCCCCTGCAGATTTTCCAGGAATGTGTCGCCGAGCGCCGTATACTGTCCCCAGTATTTTGACAAAAGCTTTTTCGCCCAGGTCTGCACCGCCGCAATCGCCACCGGAATCAGCGGGACGCAGATAAGCAGAACAACGGCGGAGGGCATGTTTACAAAGCAGAGACACACAAACAGCGTCAGCGGCGCAAGCATTGCGTAGAAAAACTGCGGAAGGTATGCTCCGAAATATGTCTCCAGCTGGTCGACGCCCTCCACAGCCACCTGCACGATCTCCGATGTCCGTATCTGCTCCTGGTAGGAGGCACCCAGGCGCAGCAGCTTCTGATAAATCAGCTCCCGCAGCGTCCGCTTGACTGCCCGCGAGGACAGATAACCCATGCGGCTCGCAAAAAGGGTGCAAACAAAGCGCACCGCCAGCGCAAAGACCGCGGCGGCCGCCGTCCGCAGAAAATCTCCCCTGTCCGCATTTTTCGCAAGCAGCGACGCCAGAAGTCCCGTGATGGCGGACATCAGCACAATATTCGCCGCCAGAGAGCACCACTGCAGCGCCACATTGGCGGCGACATATTTTCTGCTCTCCGGAACTGTTCCAATCAGCCGTTTGTTTATCATCATAATCCTGTACCCCGTTTCTGTTTTCTTCTGCAAAGCTATTAGTATTACCTAACCGCCGTGCCTAAAAATGCGGTTACCAGAGAATAAGTAACCGCTAACCTTCTTTAGTATACGCAAATACAATGTATTTGTAAAGAGTTTTTTATTACCGCCTGCGCAGACCACGTTCCCATGCCTCAGGCAGCAGGTGTCTGAGGCTGGCGTGCTCTGAAACGTTTCTGCTTCAATTTACCTACCATATCGTAGCACCAGCAGATTGCCTTCGTAAACCCGATATCCAGCATGATTGCCATGCAGGTCATCGGAATCAGCAGCAGGCTCTCCCAGCGCATCAGGGAATATACGCTCAGGAAACCGGGGGCAATCAGTACACCGGCGAGGAAAACGACCGGCAGCACCGTGCACAGCAGCCTGTGAAAATGATTCATCGGCTGGCAGACACGATAGACAACAATCATACTGATAACACCGCCGAGCACCAGATTGTATGTGGAGGTCATCATTTCATCCCCGTTCCAGAAGCCCGACATCAGCTGTGTCATGACAATCGTAATGACCATCGTAAGCGCTGCCGGCAGCGATATGCGCAGCACCTGACGCAAAAATCCGCGCGACACCGCCTGCTGGTTCTGCTCCAGCGTCAGCAGGAAGCTGGGCACGCCGATGGCTGTTCCGCTGATCCAGGAAAGCTGGATTGGAATAAACGGATACGGCTCCTGCAGCAGAATAAAGATTACGCAGAGCAGGATGGAATATATGGTCTTGGTGAGATAAAGGGCGCTCACGCGCTCAATATTGCTGATAATGGTACGGCCCTCGCCGACAATATTCACCATAGAGGCAAAGTTGGAATCCAGCAGGACGATATGTGCCACCTGCTTCGCCGCATCGCTGCCCGCCGCCATTGCGATGCCGCAGTCGGCATCCTTGAGCGCCAGCACATCGTTCACGCCGTCCCCGACCATTCCGACCACATTTTTATTTGCCTGGAACGCCTTAATGATATTCTGCTTCTGCTCCGGCTTTACTCTTCCGAATACAGTGTATTTCTCCACCTCCATACAGAGCTCGCCGAATTCTTCCGGCAGGTTGCGCGCGTCAATATAGTGCTCTGCGCCCTCCAGACCGGCTTTTACGGCGATATTGGATACCGTCACCGGATTATCTCCGGAAATAACCTTAATCGCCACCTCCTGCTCCTTAAAGTACGCAAAGGTATCGGCGGCCTCCGGACGTATCTGGTCGGAAATAATAATCAGCGCCAGCGGAGAAACCTCCTTCGCCACGCTCTCCTCTGCATCGATCTTACAGCTTCCCAGCAGCAGCACGCGCAGTCCCTCAGCGGAATACTGATTGACCTTCTCCAGCAGCTCCATGTTCTCGCTCTGCAGAAATTCCGGTGCGCCGAGGACAAACGCCCCCTGCCCTTCAAAGGCTGCCGCCCGGTATTTCCGGTCGGAGGAGAAAGGGATTTTTGCTTCCGTCTTCCATTCCTTCGACTGCGGGAACCGCTTTTTCAGCGCCTCCTGCGTGCTGTTTACATCGTCAAAGATATAGGAAAACTCGCCCATAATCTTCTCTATGCGCTCCGGCGGCGTGTCGCTTTGCGGAACCACCTCCACGACGTCCAGGTCCCCGGTCGTGATAGTGCCGGTCTTGTCCAGGCAGAGCACGTTGACGCGCGCCAGCGCCTCAATGGACTCCATTTCCTGCACCAGCGCCTTTTTCCTCGCCAGACGCCCGACGCCAAGTACAAACGAGATACTGGTGAGCAGCACCAGCCCCTCCGGAATCATACCGATAACGCCGGCGACCGTATTTACCACCGCGTCTCCCGTCGTGATGCCCTCCACGCTGCTCTGTGAGAGATACAGCAGGATGCCGACAGGAATCAGCAGGACGCCGTCTATCTTGATAATCTTTTTGATAGTCTCCTGCATCTCGGAGGAAGCGCGCTTTTTAACACGCGCTTTTTTCGCAAGCGACACCGCATAGTTATCTTCGCCGACATGGAAGACCTTGGCAACGCCGCTTCCTGCCACCAGATAGCTGCCCGACATCAGCGTATCTCCCGGCTTCTTTTTTACCGGTTTCGACTCGCCAGTCAGCATGGATTCGTTCACTTCTATGCCATCCGACTCCAGCACCGTACAGTCGGCGCAGATCTGGTTGCCGTTCTCCACCACGATAATGTCGTCCATCACGACATCCTCCACGGCGACCTTCTGCAGCTCCCCGTCCCGGATGACGTCCGTCTGCGTGACGGTCATCACCGATATCTTATCAATCAGCTTCTTTACGCGGAACTCCTGCACGATACCGATTGCCGTATTGATAAGAATGATGAACATAAAGGTCATGTTTTTAAACTGACCGGTACAGGCAACCAGAATCGCCAGGAACAGATTCAGAAAGTTAAAATATGTCAGCGTATGTTCCTTAACGATATCCTTCTTCGACTTCGAAGCACTGGTATCCGATTTATTGGAACGCCCAAGCGACACACGGTCCTCCACCTCCGCGACGGAGAGCCCGTGATAATTCCATTTATTCATATATAATCCTTATTCCCTCCCGTTCCAGCAATACGTGCAGAGCTTTGACGCATCCAGCCCGACTGATTTTATCATGTCGTCCAGACGATGATATCTGAGAGAGGAGAAATTCATTTCGCGGCCGATTTCCTCCACCATTTTGTGGTAGCGCTCGGAATCCGGGTCGGAATACTCCTGCAGGTGCTTTTCTGCCTCGTCGCCCTCAAACCGCTTCATCACCCGGCGGGTAATCAGATCCATTTCCGATGAGGAGCGGGAAAAATTCAGGAATTTGCATCCATAAATCAGCGGCGGACACGCCGGACGGATGTGCACCTCTTTTGCTCCGCTGTGATAGAGGAATTCCGTCGTCTCCCTGAGCTGTGTGCCGCGCACAATGGAATCGTCGATAAGAAGAAGGCGCTTCCCCTTTATCAGGTCGTGCACCGGAATCAGCTTCATCTTGGCGATCCGGTTTCTCTGGCTCTGCATGGTCGGCATAAATGACCGCGGCCAGGTGGGCGTGTACTTTATAAACGGTCTGGAGAACGGAATGCCCGATTTATTTGCATATCCAATCGCGTGAGGCGTTCCGGAATCCGGCACACCCGCTACCGTGTCCGTGCGCACATTATCGCGCTGCGCCAGCAGCTCCCCGCAGCGGTAACGCATCTGCTCCACGCTGATTCCCTCGTAGGATGAGGACGGATATCCGTAATATACCCAGAGAAAGGTACAGATTTTCATTTCTTTTCCCGGCTGCACAAGCGTCACCACCGCCTCCGGCGTCATAACCACAATCTCTCCCGGTCCCAGCTCGCGATAGTCGTCATAGCCGAGATTTAAGTAGGCAAAGCTCTCAAAGGAGGCGCACCAGGCGTCCTCTTTCTTTCCGATGACCACCGGCGTCCTGCCCAGCCTGTCCCTTGCAATGTAAATGCCCTTCGGCGTCAGCACCATCAGCGTCATGGAACCGTCGATTTTTTCCTGCGCGTACTGGATGCCCTCCACAATATTTTCCTTCTGGTTAATCAGCGTCGCTACCAGCTCCGTGGCATTGATTTCCCCGCTCGTCATTTCCATGAAATGCGTGTGCCTGGACAGGAGCTCTTTTGTCAGAGCTTCCATGTTATTAATCTTTCCCACCGTGGTAATCACGTAGGTGCCGTGATGCGAACGAATCAGCAGCGGCTGCGGCTCGTAATCGGAAATGCAGCCAATTCCCATATACCCCTTCATTTCATTTGCGTCTTTTTCGAACTTCGTGCGGAACGGAGAATTTTCTATATTATGAATTGCCCGGTCGAACCCATTTTTCCCGTAGACCGCCATACCGCCGCGTCTCGTTCCAAGATGGGAATGATAATCCACACCGAAAAACAAATCAAATACACAATCCTCTTTTGAAGCTACAGCAAAAAAACCGCCCATTTTATCTTCCTCCAGTTAATGTATGTTCAATATCTGTGCTCCTGCACTTGCAGTCATATATCACTATACCAATATCTGAGAAAATGTACAAGGAAAAAAATATTAAAAAAAGATGATATCTGCAATATCTTTCCAAATGTTACGATTCACAGCCTTCCGCCCGCATGCGCAGTCCGGAACAACCAAAATCATTTAAGAAAATAAAAAAATCCAGTATCTAACTGGATTTTTCAGAGCGCGAGACGGGACTCGAAACCGTGACGCATTTTAAAATAAATACCCATTTTATGCGGTTTTCAAGGAATTATGGGATAAATCTTCTTTAGTTTATTATCAGAATCCCCTTATTTGTTACGCAAATAATAGATTTCTGAGTGCTATGCAACACGAAATGCAACACGAAAAAATACCCCCTGGAAAACTTCTATACCTGCTTTCCAAGTTTGGTAAACGAAGCATCTGCTACTTGAATCTCCTGCCTTTCTCTTATATAATTTATTATTAGAGAAACATCGCAAATCCGTATATTTTCCGGTTTGTTTTATAATAGGAAAATATGTAGCCAGAACAGGTATCTCATCGCAACAGAAGGAGAAAAATTTATGAGAAAAGTTACAAAGCATCACAGAAGTTTACATATCGTCCTGGTATTACTGGCATTTTGTATCATATCAGTCTTCAGCTCCATGTTTCTGCAGGCAGATGTCCATGCAGCCAATACAAAAACCGGACTGAACCAGACGAAGCTGACATTGAATACCGGGAAAAAGTATACACTCAAACTCAGCGGTATCTCTGGAAAAGTTAAATGGACAACCTCTAAAAAAAGCGTTGCTACCGTTTCCTCGAAAGGCGTGGTAACAGCGAAGAAAAAAGGCACTGCTACTATCACCGCCAGGGCAGGAAGTAAAAAGTATACCTGCAGGGTAACGGTAAAGCAGCCGGTAAAATCCGTAAAGCTGAACAAAAAATCCTACACGCTGAAAAAAGCAGGCGCTGCAGTGACACTGAAGGCATCTGTATCCCCCTCCAGCGCAAACAACCGGTCCGTCACCTGGAAAAGCTCTAACACGAAAGTGGCAACGGTAAGCAGCAAAGGAAAGGTAAAAGCTGTTGGCAATGGAACTGCTACCATTACCGCAACTGCAAAGGATGGCTCAAAGAAAAAGGCTTCCTGCAAAATAACAGTAAAACTGCCTGTTGTGAAAGCAAAGAAAATTTCTCTGAACAGGTCCTCTGCCACCCTTACATCTGCTGGCAGTTCCCTGCAGCTTACTACATCATTTTCTCCTTCCGGTACAACCAACAGGAATGTTTCCTGGAAGAGCTCCAACACGAAAGTGGCTGCTGTGGACAGTAAAGGAAAAGTCACCGCCAGGGGTAACGGGACAGCAACCATTACCGCAGCCACAAAGGACGGCTCAAAAAAGACAGCTTCATGCAAAATAACAGTGAAGATTCCTGCGGTAGTAAAAGTATCTTCTGTCGCCCTGAACCGTACCTCTGCCACACTCACTGCCAGAGGGCAGACGCTGCAGCTTGCCGCTTCTGTTTCACCTTCCAGCGCAGCAAATAAAGCAGTTACATGGAAGAGTTCGAATACCGGAATTGCTTCCGTAGACAGCAGCGGAAAAGTGACTGCCGTTGCAAATGGTACAGCAACAGTTACCGCAACCGCGAAGGACGGCTCCGGGAAAGCAGCATCCTGCAAAATATCGGTAAGCATCAGCTCCGGTTCCCCGGCTCCTGCACCTGCTCCTTCAACACCTTCGACGCCATCCAATGTGAAAACAGCCTCCGGAACCGCATCCACCGGTGTCAGTATTTCCGGAAATGGAACAGGTTTCATGGCAGGTGAAACGCTGCAGCTTACGGCTTCTGTGACCCCTGCAGGTGCCACAGACAAGAGCATCACCTGGAGCTCCAGCAATACTTCTGTGGCAACCGTGGACAGCAACGGTAAAGTAACAATGCTTGCTGCCGGTGACTGCACAATCACTGCGTATGCCGTAAACTGGGGCGTCCCGGCGGAATACGTCTCCACAGTCGTGAAATATAACTGGTCCCTGGAACGCCAGGCACAGGAATTCCAGCCGCGCGCGGCATATAATATCACAGTCACACCTGCCCGCACACAGATAACCGGTATCTGGCTCACAGATAACGACTGTGACGGAGAAATTGCTGTTACACAGAAAATGATTCCAGTTGGCGGTACAAAAAAAGTGGCTCTCACGTTGAACAGTGCCTATACGAATCCGAAAAATGCGCAGCTCGTCTGGACGTCCAGCGACCCTGGCATTGCTACCGTGGACAGCAGCGGCACCGTCACCGGTATCGCTAAAGGCTATGCAACGATTACAGTAAAAACACAGTATCCGGCTGAAGACGGTACTTACCCGACAGCCTCCACGACCTACCGCGTGGGCGCATATACGTATGATGAGATTCTCAATAACCTGACAATCGACAGGGAGGCTTCCCTGACGGCGCACGAATATCTGAATCATATCCGCACAACACCGGCAGACCGGGCACTGGCTTCCTTCCGCGACCAGCCCGCTGTAGAGGCGCGCATATGGGATGAAGGGCTTATGCAATTAGCAACAGCAAGAGCTTCCAGAAATATTGTCTGCACGATGATTGGCGGCTGGACATCCGGCGAAAAATCCGACAGGAATTCTCTCGCAACACACGGTGGTATGCAAAACGGTTATGGCGGTTCATGGAGTACAAGCGGAACCATACTAGGCAGAAATGCAGCAAGGGGGCTTACCGAAGACCATGCACATATGGTAAACCAGTTGGATTCAAGAAGCTATGTAGCCATTGCATTTGTGCGCTACAGCAATCCTTCCGGTGTTAATCTGACATCCATGATTGTAGATATGTCTCCCTGCTCTTACGCAGAAGGAAAACAGAATCTTGCAAATGCAGGCGTCAGCTTCCTGGATGATATGGAAAAAAGCATTTTAGTACCAAAAGAGCAGTACCTCGACTTCTGCCGCCATTTTGGAATTACTGCAGGTTGATACAGTATCTGAAACTGCTGCTGGAAAAATTTTTAAGGGAATATTGCATTTCAGAATCGCATATGCTATAATGCCTATAGGCAAAAGACAATACCCAGTATAGGGAACAAGCAAAATCCCCGGAGGTGTACCAGACCTTCGGGGATTTCTATTCCCATTTTGAAGTGGTTGGGCTTATGACCACAGGCTAGTTACCGACTATTTGTCGCCGTCTAACCATTTGATGATGTAGTGGCAGGCTACACCAGCCGCAACAGCGACAATAAATGATAAGAATCCCTCCACATGATGCGACTGTCCTTCTCTCCATAAAACAAAAACAGAAAAAGCAGCGAACTGTTTTCCCGTAGAAAACTCAGCTCACTGCCCAATTATTTCTGTTTTTTAGTTACTGTGCTTACGCCAATACAGGCTCTCTTTTCTTGATGATGGCTTCGACTTCTGCAATGCTTTTCTCTGCAACATCAGCAATTTGTTCTAATGAATAACCCTTTCTGTACATACTTAAAATAAACTTTGCATTTGCCTCATCTGTTGCAAACTCTTTAATTCCCTGACTCAGATTACACATAACGCTCACATCCTTTCTCAATTCATCATCTACCGAAATCTGATATTCGTTTTCCATGATTCCCAGCTTTTCACTAACAGATAATTCCATTGATAAAATTGTGCTTAACAGACGATGCAGCTCATACTTTTCATCATGCTTAGGAAGCTCATTTGCTATGCCAATCATAACGATATTTAATAAGTCAAGACCGCCTTTCCACTGATAAGAGCCTAACATATCATCTTTTGCAAGATGAATATAAGCCATGCTGTTCTCATCCATGCCCATACAAACCCAAATGGAAAATACACGCTTGATGTCGTTATAGTTTGTCTTAACAAAATCTCGTTCCTTCTGCGAGGATATCAGTCGGCTCACATAGAAAACTGCCCGGTTTAAAATATGATAGCTTGAAGGTTCATCCTTCTGTGCTTCGAGATTCACGATAACCTGTGAAACGCCGTCTTTCATGCGTACATAAAAGACGATATCGAACCTGACAAGTCCTTCATTAATCTCCGCATTTTCCGTATTCATGCCAACGATTCGCTGTCCGTCTTTTTCCTTAACTGTATTTGTCAGTCCCTGTTCCACAGGCACAACACTGATGAACGGATTTCCCTCAATGTAAGGTACTACATCTTTTGGGTTCATTCCCTGGAACTCGTCAACTGTTTTCACCAAAATGTGTGCTAATATGATTTTATTTCCTAACAGGCGCTTTGCCTTTTCATCGTACTGAGCTTCTTGATTTGTCGCACTTACTGCATTTTTTATTTCTGTGTCCACAGCCATAACCCCCTTTTCTTCATTTGTCGGGAATTACAAAATCCACTCCCTACAGGGTATATAACCTCATAATTATTATACGCCAGAACCACAGCCAAATCAACCTAATTTTTTTGCCCGTTTGTGCCAACGAACACTTGACACTAACCACTCCATTTTAAAATTGCATATGCCATTGTTCAAAGAAATGCAAGTGAGCCACATGGACGGTCAGAAACGGATTTCCCGGAGATTGCGCCTCCGGAAAGTTCTATTTCTTTTTTAACATGACTACAGTCCATACCTTTGTATGCTCTGCCAGTTCTTATGATATTTCCTATTCCCCTGCTCTCGAAAACTTCTTCGTCATCATGCCAGAAACAGACATAGTGCCTATGACCTTTTTGCTCACTTCCACGTCATTTGAAGTTCTCTTTTGTTGTTTACGCAATCCGCTAAATACAAGTTAATAAGTGTCTGGTAAGGCATTCCCAGCTTAGCCGCCTGATTCTTAAACTAGTCAATGACAGAAGGTGAAATTTTTATTGTAACCTGTTTCTTCAACTCTTTTGCATACGGATTCTGTCTTTATTCTGATTGCCTGTCCTTATCTGACTGCAATTCTGCTAACATCATTTTCTCAATTTTAATTACGTCCGGCTGCGTCGGTGTAAAGCGAATCCCTCTATGTAACAGATTGATAACTTTTCTTGCGTTCTTTTCCATTTTCTGTACTATCTTCGGGTCTGCAATCCGTACAGGCTTCCCGTTATAATTTCATTTCCATAAGCAACATTTCTCCTTGTATAGATTAAGCCCCTTGCCGTTCCCGGCAAGAGGCTTAAAAACTTTTCCGCGGTCTATTTATTATTCGCATGACCGGGAGCGAACCACGTTTACACAGCCTATTTATATTCCGCATGACTGGGAGCAGACTACTTTTCAAGGCAGTTGTCTGCTACTATTGTTATACGCAAGCCCAGCAAATATGTCAATCCCCGCAAAAAATTAAAATTTCAAAATCGGCTGCTCGCCATAGTCGGCGTAAAGGGCTTTCTGGACATGCGGTGTCCGATTCTGAAGAATATCCAGCAGGATATTTGCATCAATCAATAAGTTAAATAGATACGGTAGCATCCTTGGGAATAAAACTTCCTGCTTCCCGACCATTTGGGGTTACAATATTGGACTTTGCGATGAATCCCCCTCTTCCACTTCTGTCATAGACTTATCCAGCACGGAAAGATAATCTTCATTTCTCCTGGCTTTTATCATTTCATTATATTCCCGCTCAGACAACATCACAACATTTTCATTTTTCGGTCTTGATATAACCAGTGTTTCACCATTAAAAACCTTATCACATAAATTCTCAAAATTGTCTCTGACATCCACGCATTTTACTACTAACATACAAACCACTCCTTTTTCCATATTTAAAATAATAAAAGCGTATATATTGGGGGCTGGGCGGTTCATCCAGCATCTCAGGTACTTCAAATGGAGTGTATCGGGAACCATTTCCGACCTCAAAATAAATACGATTGTTACAAAGTAATTTTTATCTGTAACATACTACTTAATTTATCAGGAGTCAATAAAATATTTCTAAGTCTGCCACTATTCCATCTCTTATTTTCCCGCATTCGATGAAAATTTCTGATACCAGTCAGACAGTTCAGCCGCTTCCATACATGCTATGATATACTTCCGCGCGGTAATAATAATTCATTGTCAGCGCGGCATTGTAAAGCGTCGTCAGCAGGTATGCCTTGATATTACCTACTCTGGTGGTATTCGTGCGCAGGCAGAACCTGACATACTCGATGTGCGAATAATCCAGCTTCATGAAACGGCTTTTTACAAGTGCTGCTGGCTTATCTGCCCCGGCAATCCGCAGGGTGCTGTCATCCGGCATCATCATAACCTCAGTCATCAGTTCTACCAGCTCATCCACATCCTCGTCTGCATGATACCGGTAGTCAATATGCTCCCTGATTATGTCCCGGTAGGCATCCATTTTCTCTATCACATCCATCCCGTCCGGACATTCTTCTACTTCCGCAGATAAGATAGGATTGGATAAGATATTTTCAGTCTCACTATACTCAGTATTATTAATATCAGTATTATTAATATCAGTATTATTACAGTTTGATTTTGGAACTTCTTGAAATTCGGTTTTCATACTTCCTGAAGTTTGATTTTCATACTTCTGGAAATTCGATTCCGGTACTTCCTGAAGTCCGGATTTCATACTTCTAGAAGTTTGATTTTCATACTTCTGTGTATTTCCGGTGTTTTCCGGCTGTTTTTCTCTCTGCTCCGGTTCCGGGCAGTCTCTGATTATAAAGTTTTTTACATAAATTACATTTGGTTTTCCCAGCCCCAGACGTTTCTTTTCAATCAGACCTATCCCCTTTTCTGTATCAAGTTCCGCGATGTTCTTAATCGCTTTCTGTCTGGCGCAGCCGAGCAGTTCCATGATTTCCTCCACAGTAAAAATAATATACACCCGGTCTTCTTCGTCCAGCCAGCGGTTTCTGATGCTGAGACTCATGCGGTCCAGCATCAGACCATATAAAATCTTAGCTTCACAGGAAAGGGTTCTGAAACGTTCTGCTGTAAACAGCACCTTCGGCACCCGGTAAAAACTGTATTGTTCTGCTTCCATTCCATAAAAATAATCAAACTGTACTTTCTGCATCTTCTATCCCCTCTCCACTTTTTCTGCAAAGCTTAATTACTGGCTGCTCCCGCCGCAATAACGGCAGGAAATTTTCCTGTTATCTGATATAAAAAACGTGTCATTCGTGACACGTTTCTTCTCCTTCTGCCGGAATGTGTTCTTTCCTGTTCCGGCAAATAAAAAAGCGATAATCCGCAAAGATTACCGCCCATTTTTATAATTTTAATATTTTGTCATCCTGTTCAGGCATTTTTTATGCTTTCGCAGACCTTCCGGATAAATCCCGTTATTTCATCTGCTTCCGCTTCCTCATAGACAGTATAATCAAATTTATAGCATACATCCCCTATGTCTATGTATGCCAGGGCTGACGTATAAGAAACACTGCCGTCATGCACGGACTTGAAAAAGATTCCGGAAACACTTCCTGCCGGGACGGAAAATCCGAATTCCTCTACGTCCATGAATCCGTCTGAATATTCCCCTTCCATGTAAAAGTTCCTGTCAGATTCCATGTTATCTGCAGTATCATAGTAACCATCCGCTTCAGCCGTGAGTTCCGCCCTGTCCGTACTGAAGCACAGGTAATCTGTCATTGATTTATCATATGTGGTATTCTCCATGTCAGTGGGCAGTTCAAAGGTGATTCCGTTTCCATCCCCGCAGCTTACATTGACCGCAGTCCCCTCTGTCACCAGGAAATCATCATCTTCCGGAATTTCCCAGCTATCTGTTTTCTCCGGTTCCCCGGTATCAGAAATACCTGCATCCGCTTCCAGCACCTCCGCTGGTATTGCAATCTCCTGCGGTTCATATGATGTGATACGGATATCTGCCTCCACACTGCAGGAAAGCATCCCTTCCTCATCATCCATGTCATCGTACAGTGTAAAGCCTGTCCGCAGTTCCCGCGGAAGATAATCCTCCGCACCAATGTACAGCTCCAGCTCTGCGTCTTCCATGATTCCGGTTTCTGAACCGGAAATTCCTGCCGGTCCGCCCATGATTTCCAGGAAGCTTCCGGACGGTATCGCAGCACGCAGCACATGGCATTCCGTCCCATCTGCTTCCTCCATACTCTCTTCCATTCCCGTATTTCCGGACACGGCTTTCAGTGCAGATAATGTCCCGGACAGTATTCCTTCCTGTCCCTCGCCGCCTGTTTCCTGTACCATCCATTCCCCGCCATTTTCCGAAACATAAAGCATTTTGTCTTGTATATATATATCATATTCTGTATGCACATTCCCGTCTTCTGCGTCTGCATCAAGTGTGAAGCTCATTGCCGCCTGTCTGTTTCCGGTATCTGCCCGGAAAGTCCCGTTTATTTCCACCGGCACCTCCGCTGATACTTCCCCGTACTCCAGGGAAACAGGCATCCGGATATCCGCCGTTCCTTCAAAATATTGTATCTCTTCCAGTGCAGCATCCACCCTGTCAAGAATTACGTCCGCTTCCTCTGCCCCTGCCGGAAATGAAGCGCCTGCCATTACTGCCGCAGATATCATTCCAGCCATAAATTTTCTTTTCAGCATTCTTTTTTCCTCCCTGTTCCTGTATGCTCCGGCTCTGCCGGACTTTTTCTGTTTTCTCCGGGACAGCCCGCCCGGACAGCATTTCTGCCGTCCGGAAAATCTGCCCGGTTCCTTTCCTGCATATACCTGTTTATTCTGCAGGTACAATGGTATTTCTTACAAATGCCGTGTGGCTGAGCCCCTCGTCTGTCGTCTTGACATTGTAGAATGTCGCGCTTCCGGAAGGTCCTTCTGTATCCGTTCCATCCCGCTTTCCGCCAAGGTCAAATTCCACTGTGCTGCCGGACACGGTTCCATTGGATACCTCGTAGATATTCTCCAGCCGGTACCGTATAACATCCGTCTCCGATGCCACATAACTGCCCGCCAGGACACGGAAATCTGCCGTCAGACGGATTTTTCCGCCGCCAGTTTCCATTCCCTCCGTGAATTCCACCGTCTCATAGTACGTGTGTCTTTCGCCAAGCAGGTCCGTTCCATCTACCCGGAAGGTAAAAGTCGGGTTTCCGTGCGCCCATACGATATCTTCTGCATCTATCTCTTTCGTCAGACGCAGCGTGCTGTACAGACGCGGGTTGGTAAAGGTGACATCCGTATTCGTAACCGGGGTATCTGCGTCCTTATACACGATTACCGCTTCCTGCGGCTCTGTATTCAGTGCATAGCCCTCCGGCGCTGTAATTTCCGTCAGCAGATAAGTTCCCGGATATAGCTGTTTTGAAACAGCTTTTCCATCCGCCCCGGTCGTCACCGTATCCACCAGGGTTCCGGCGGCTGCAAGCACCTGCCCCTGCGGGGAGGTGATATCCTCCTTTGCGCGGATTTCAATGACAGCTCCTGCAAGAAATTCCCCTTTTTCGCTGGTTTTCGTAACAGTGAAAGTGCCTGTACTCATCGGGTTCGTGACGCGGAAGGTAAGCTCCAGGTCTTCCCCGACGGTAAATTCCCTGCTCCAGGAACCGGTATGCCCGTAGGGCGTCCCTGTCTCCACAATTTTATATCTGCCGCCGTTGGCGGCTGTCTTATCAAGACCTGTCATAACATATCTTCCTGTAAAATGATTATATGCCATCACGCCCCTGTCGATACTGTAACTGTCCCCGTTCCATTCATACACATGGAATTCCGCATTGCTGATATTCTCACCTGTAACTTCATTGGTTTTTATCACATATATATCTGTCTCCTGCGGTTTCGCATACACACTGACCACATTTGTTGTTTTGTCCACACTTGACGGGCTTCCTGATGCCCAGGAAAACGTCACTTTTGCCGTATTGTCTATCTTATACCAGTTTTCTCCGTCAAGCTGCGCCAGGTAACCGCTGAGGTCGTATCCTTCCCGGATTCTGCAGCGGATGTCAAAACGCAGGTCGTAAGCCTCTGTCAGGCTCCACGCACGCGATGCCGTCACGGTCTGTCCGGATACGGCTGCCGTCCAGCTTTTGTCTTCCATATATGTGGCTGCCCCTGCTTTTCTGGAGTATACTGTCACCGACTGGTACCCCAGCGCGTTATCCAGTACATCCGTCATTTTTATCTGGGACGGGGCGGTTGCTGCCGTATTCGCGGGCGTCGTCTGGAAGACACTGAACACGATTTCCTCATTTAGGGAAGCAAGTCTTTTCGTTGTCAGGGACATGTTCGCGTCCAGTCTCTTTACCGGCACTGCAGGCTCTGTGCGTCCGGCAGATGCCGTTGTCGTTACCGTGTTTGTATTTGCCGTATTGCTGCCGGCGTCGCTCTTATGCTTTACTGTACGGCTCGCTGTATTCCGGACCGTATATACTGCCGTTGTCCCGCTGTAGGACGGCTGGATTTCCGTCGGGTCCATCTGCACTTTGAATTCCAGCCGGTATGTCAGCTCGTAGAAGCTGGCGCTTGCCATCGCGGATGCAGTGGCTGTCGCAGTAATCACATCCCCGGATGTGGTAATGGTAAATTTATTCGATACATCTGCCCCGGTTTCCATGCAGATTACCTTTGCGCTGCTGACATAATCCACGCCTGCAGGCAGGGTATCTTTTATGCTGAAGGAGCTGTAATAATTGGCTGACAGCTCTGCAGGTACCCTCTGCTGTATCCGGTACCAGTACTGTCCGGTAACGGATGGCAGCGTATTGGAGGTCCCCCAGGTATTTCCGTCCGTGGATACATATTTTTCCGGTGCCGGTACTTCTGTCGGGGATGGGGTGCCTGACCGTATACCTGCAACAGAATATACGCCGATTACTTCCCCGTTCATCAGCGCCCCGTCTGAGCCGTACAGCGAGCTGCCCGTCACGGTGGCTGCGTTCACGGTTTCATTGTCATCGTGGTTCATACCGAAATAAAATCCGGATGCATTGATGTCATATACCGCATATCCTGCCGTATCGTCATCTTCCGTTTTGGCGTCTTCCGCTGCCAGCTTCTGCAGCGTTACCCCGTTTACCCTTTTATTCTCGACATGCACGATGGTATCCGAATAACAGTAACGGTGGTCTATGCTGCCGTCAAGCGCTCCAAAATACACTCTCTGCGAACCATCAATGTCATAAAGACCAATCCTCACCTTTTTCTTCACCGGCGTGGAGGTTCCGGTCGCCATGAACTGGCACTTCAGAAAGAAATCGCCGCCACGCCAGAACATGAACTGGATTTTGTTTGTATAAAACCCGGCAAACGGCAGGATGGATACCTTTTTATCCTTATACTGCTGTTCTGTCGTCCAGTACCAGTCCGTAACGCGCATGTCATACCACTGCCCGTTATCAAAAATGACCTTGCTGTACAGGCAGCCATGCTCCCCGCGCACAGATTTGGACGTGTCGGACGATACCGGGAACCAGTAAAAAGCATTCCCGTTGCTCACATCATTACGTCTCCAGTATGTCCTCTGCCCGATTACCGATGCACTGGAAACCCCGCTGTAGAAATTAAGCGGCAGGTAGGAGCTGTCAAGCACCGTCGATTTGCTGATGGTTGTCCAGCCGGATGCCGCTGTCAGCTTTGTGCCGGACAGGGTATAGGCAAGTGTCATGGTCTGTTCAGACATGTACTCTGCAGATGCCATGAGGTACTCCAGGTACGGGCAGTCCTCCGCGTGGGAATCAAAATCATCTGCTTCTCCCTGGCAGTCACACAGTGCTTCCCAGAGGCGCTGCAGGACCTCACAGTCCTCTCTGTGCGCAACTGCCGGAACTTCTCCTGCCCCGCAGTCACACGCTGCGTTAAATGCCATTTCAACCGCGCTGCAGTAAAATTCGTGCTCCGGAAGCGGCAGCCCGTAGCATCCGCAGTCACATTCTTCCTGGAACGCGTCAGCAAATACCGGGCAGTCCCATGCATGGCGCAGGGCGTCCTCCTCTTCCATTCCGCAGATGCATTCCAGCAGCCCGGTCTCCGTCTCTGTTTCCGTCTCCGTTTCTGTCTCCACTTCTGTATCCGTTCCGGCTTCTGTTTCTGCTTCCGTTTCCGGGTCCGCGCTGCTGTCTGTCTCTTTTTCTGTCTCTGCATTCCCTGCTCCGGGGCTCCATCTGCTGTCCGTCTGTACAAGCGTGTAGATACCGTTTCCTTCTGTCTTTACAGCAAAAACTGTCAGGTGCGTGTCACCGTTCAGGGTGACGGATGTATCCTCCAGCGCCTTTATCCCGTCCTCCTTCAGTACGCCCGCATTATACAGGTTATTTTCTTCAAGAGCTGCCTGGTAAAATTCCTCGTCACGGACACTGCAGACTACCTGCGTACCCTCCGGCAGCGCGGCATCCGTCCCGTCAGCGTTCTTTACCGCAAAGTAAAACGGGACAAAGTTCCGGATGCTCTGCACCGCCTGCGCGCGCAGCTCTGCCAGTGCTTCCTCTGTCCACTCCCCTTCATGTGTCCGGACATATTCTGCAGCGATTTCATCCTTCCACATGTCTTTCAGGGCTTCCTCGTACTCTGCATAGGACAGGTCCGGGTCCTCATAAACCGTCAGGATGTCCTCATATGCCTGCAGCTCCAGCCAGGTACCTGCCGCAAACGGGCTGCCATCCGGGGCAATCACTGTCACTTCCAGCTTTCCGCTTTCTGCAGTAAGTACCTGCACGGTCTCCTCCGCGTCCGTTTCTGTATTATCCGTGTTTTCTTCCGGCTGTTCCTCCGGCACATACACATCATCCCACAGGCTGTCCCCTGTCATTTCCGTTTTTCCTGCATCACTGCCGGTATTCCAGGCGTCCCCGTTCCCGTCTTCAGACGGGATGTACTCTGTGGTGCCAGTATTTCCTGTCTGCTCTTCTTCTCCCACCGTTCCGGTGGTTTCCGTCTCCTGTACCGGTGGGGCTGTTTCCTGGCTGCCGACGTTTTCCGTTTCCGGCACGCTTCCTGCATCTGCAGCCTGCGTCTCTTCCTGCAGCATGATTTCCCCTGCCGGTGCCGCATCGTACTGTGTGCTGCTCTCTTCCGTCCCTGTTATGGCAGTCCCGTCCGTGGCATCCGCCGGGACGCAGGACAGCATCATCACGCCTGCCAGCATTCCTGCCATGAGCCTTCTGTAGATTCTGTTTCCACGCATATCAGATACCCTCCTTTTCGTTTGTTTCTTCCTGTTTCAGGTATTCCCCGTAGATTTTTTCCAGACCTGCATCCGCCCGCTCCGCATTCCACTGGATTGCGACAGCTTCCACCGGAATCACGAATTTCTCCTCCGTATCCAGCTCTCCCTCCAGGTAATTCACAAGCTTCACCTCCCGGAAAAGCTCTGTTGTGGATTCTCCGGGTGCAACAGTCGTCTTATAGCCATAGACATATTCTGCCGTATCTGCAGATACCACTTCTGATACCAGCTCCCAGTTTCCATCCGGCTCAAACGAAAACAGCTCTGTATCTGCCGCCGGAAGCTTCCGCTGCGTGTCCGGATTCACGACAGATATGTTCCTCACCGGGATGCTGACGCGCAGGAACACCCATGCGTCCAGACTGCCGGTATTTGTCACCTCCGGGTTTTTCGGGATTACTGCCTTCGGTATCAGGTCTTTTCCTTCTTCCGGGTTCCATTCATCCTCTGTCAGGTCGATACTGACGTCCCCGACCGTGATGATATTATCAGCCTGGTGCGCGTCTGTCATCCAGGCAACCGACGCGCCCGTCCCGGCTGCTGCCAGCGCCAGTATGGCGGCTGCAGCCATAATCAGTTTACTGTGTGTGTTCTTCACAGATGTCACCTTCCTTCCCTTCTTTTCTGTTTCCTTCTGTCACTGCGGTCTCTCCCGCAGCCCCTCCTGTTTCTTCCTTCTTCCCCTGTTCTTCCTTTTCCCGGCAGCCGCCGGAGAAAAGGAAATCCAGGATAAACAGCAGCAGCCCCAGGCTGACCAGCAGCAGCCAGCCTCCTCCGGTCTGCAGGAGTGCTATCCCGTATCCGAGATACGGGATATGGAACATGACCTTCCCGCAGACATTTGTATAGGATACCGGCTTTGCATCCGCCGTATCGTTTGCATCCCCCTTTGTGATAAAGGCTTCATCTGCGGTATGCACCTCTGCAACGCGGTGTGTTGCCGCTGTATCCCCGTTTATCATGTAGGTGATGATGTCCCCGGTATGGATATTCTCAAACGGTACCTCTTTCACGTAGATTGCTGATGCCACAGGGATTGCCGGTTCCATGCTCCCGCTTGTTACAGTATAGATATGGAAACCGGCAAGCCCAGGTCCGGCAACTGCCAGAAGAAGCAGGACATACACTGCAAGGAGTATGTTCACAATCCTCTTAGCCATTTTTCCTCTCCTTCATTTTAGCGGCTGCTGCAGCGGCAAGAAACAGGGCACTGGCAGACAGCAGCGCCGCATAAAATACCGCCATTCCAGGGTCACCTGTCTTTACCGGGATGATACCGGTCGTCCCGCCTGACGGCGTATCTGTGGACACAGGCGTGGCTGCATCCTCTCCTTTTGCGGTAAATACCCAGCGGATTTTTCCGAGCAGGTCCATGTACTGGTTGTCCATTTCCGGGGACAGCTCCAGCTTTACCACCAGCTTTTCAGAAGCTCCGGAACGGAAGCTGCCAAGACTTGCTGCCCTGCGCATGTTGTTGCCTTCCGCAGTACCGGATACCGGTCCTTCATACAGTACCTTTCCGTCCTGCGTGATTCTGATGACAGCATATTTATTGATAAGCTGCTCCACCAGTGCAAGCTGTTCTGCAGACATCTTTTCCTGGTCCACCGGCTCCGCATGGAGCGTGATTTCCACCTCTTCTCCGGATGTATTCCGGATGATAATCTCCTGTGTGCGTGAGCAGCCCGGTGTCAGATTCTTGAAGGATGCAAACAGGTCTGTCTGCGATTTTTCAATGTCAAATCCCTTATCTTTTCCGAGGAATGTCACAGATGTCGCCTCCGATACAGACGTCCCTTTATAGGAGCTGATGATTTTCCGGTCTGATATGTTCCAGATATCCGCTCCGCCTTCCGCCTGCACAGATTCCATCCTTACAATGATGTGCCCCTGTTTGCCCTTATAGGCATTGCCCGCATCCGCCGACAGCACAAAGGATTCCATCAGCGGCTCTTTTGTAGTCTCTCCCGCTTCCAGGGCTTCCCGGTAGTAAAAATATCCGTCATGCCCGTCTGCCCACATTGTATTATTGAAGGTGATGAGTATTTTTTCCGGGTCGAGGCTCTCATCTTTCACGAATACGCCATTTCCATCCAGGTCCCCAATCTGTTTTTCAATCTGCACCCGGACAAAGCTTGCCACATTTCCTGTATTTTTTACGTTTACGATTTTGGTGACTTCCTGGGACGGGTCCACACTTCCCGGCTGGCTGTACTGCTCCGTGATTTCATTTTTAAAGGATGCCATCCCGATAAAGTTATTGGTACTGCCGGTGACCGCCCACGATGCATACGCGGTAATGGATGCAGCAAGCAGGCAGAAGACAGACAGCAGGACCAGTATCACCGGAAGTTTTTTCTTTTTCTTCATGCAACTCTCCTTTCCGGAGGACCGGCATTTTCTGCCGGTCCGTCCTCTGGAATCCCGCCGGAAGCCGGATAACCTTCCGGCAGGATTGTGGTATCAGGGCTGTTTATTTTCTTTCAATCTGCTGGAGTGTGCCACCTGCAATCTCCGAATCCAACGCCTGGTATGCAGCCGCCTGGCTCTCAAATCCGTTCGCCTGGATTGCTTCCGCGCTGATTTTAAGCTGGTACATGCCTCCGATGCCTCCGCCGATGGTCTGCATCTGTGTCTGGTTCCATTCTGTCGGTATGCAGATTGTCGTAAACAGGGTCGCCTCCTCGCCGATTTTCAGGATTCCGTCCCCTGCAACATAGTTAAATACCCATCTGTTAGCTGTGGAACGGTTTGCATCCTTCACAAAATCCGGGTTGACCATCGGGTAGCTGTTCATATCGCTCAGGGAATATCCCGGAATCCGTCCTTCTGTCAGACCGAAGGATTCCCCGTTCTTATCATATGTACCGGTAAAGTTCTTATCGTACCGGATGGTCTGTTCAATCAGCTTCAGCGCTTCCGTATCCGTGACCGCTCTGCCGTTTTTGTCCTGCACCTCCACGATTACACGCACATAGCACGGCTCCTCACCGTTGGCATCCGTCGTGATATTTTTGACGGTCGGGTTCTTGTATACGGTATAACCCGGATAGGTGTTTTCCCCGTCACCGTCGTCTGGATTCCACTCCGGCTCTTCCAGACCGATGTCAAGGTCGCCGATGGTGAACACGTTTGTCACCTCATCATATTCTGTCATGTATGCAAGGGTTCCTCCCGCGATAACGCCTCCTGTGCAGAGTACTGCCGCCATAACTGCAAGATATTTTTTCATTTTTGTGTTTTTCATAATCGTATCCCTTTCTTTTTCTGTGTTCCGGAATTTTCCTGTTCCGGTTATTTTGGTTTTTTGTTTTCTGGATTGTTCTGGTTTATTAATGACGCTGGTTCTGCCGGTATCCTGTTTCATCCCGCGCATGATAGTAATGCAGATGATTCCCCATTTCCTTCACCTCCCTCCGCTGCCGGTAACTGCAGGGTTCCCGGATTACTTCATATCTGCCCATGCTTCTTCCTGCGTAAGGTCCCCTGCCTGCACTGCCTCCGCATACACAAGCACATCAAACGGCACAATGTCCTCTGCGCTGATATCGCTGCGTATAGTCACGCTGTCAAACAGGTAGCCTGTCTGCCCGCCTGGTGATAATTTCCCCGTCCAGTAATAATAACCGTCATCTTTCCGGACCCAGCCGTCATTAATCTGCAGCGGCTGGCAGATTTCATCACCGCCGTCTGTAAACTCGATGCCCGCGCGGACATAACAGTCTGTGTCACTGTTGTTCCGGATACAGGGCTTTTTAGTGATTACGGTTCCCGGTTCCGTCTCTTCGGGCGGGATAAATATCTCCGGAATATCAATATCAATTTCTGATACGTCGAATACGTTATTTTCCGCATCATCCGATATCAGATAGGCAGATGTGTAGCCGATACCGGCACATGTCAGTGTGAGCAGCAGCGCAGCCGCTGCCAGAACAGATTTCTTTTTCATGATTCATCCTCCTTCTGGTGTCATTTGTGACACGGAACGGAAGTCCTGGTGTTTCTTCCGTCCGTCTTTGGCATGAAAAAAGCAGCCTTATAAGCTGCATGATGCTTTTTCCATATGCCTCGTTCTTTTTTCCGCGGGCGGGACTTCTTCCATGACCGGCATCAGGGAGCAGCCGCGGCTCCGCTCATAATTTCCTTCCAGGCGCGCCGCAATCTTCTCGGCATCCGCACATGCGCGGAAGAGCTCATTGTAATCTTCCTGCAGGACGCCGGTCCAGGAAAGCAGATAATCGGAATGGTCCTCATAATGCTCCCCGGTAAGGGGCAGTCCCAGGTCTGCCCCCATAAACAGTGCACTGATTTCCGCACGCAGCTCCTCGCGCGCATATTCCGGGGAACCGTATCCGCCCGACAGGTTCCGGTCCAGACGCGTGGGATGACCGGTACTGTGCGCCATTTCATGCAGGACAGTTTTTGCAAAACTGGTATCATCTTTAAAAAATTCCCTGAGTGGAAGGACAATCTCATCCCGCGCCGGTGAATAAAAGGCACGTTCCTGTGCAAGCTCGCGTATCCGGCATTCACTCGCCGCCATGAAATCATCCATCAGCGCCGTGACCTGCGTCTCCTGCGCTCTCTCCGGTGCCCTGTACTGGGGAAATCCCTGTATCTGTCCGGCGTTAAATACTGTGAAGTAGGCAACAGCCGGATGCTCCAGCTCCTCCGTTTCCCTGATTTTCCTGCCGTTTTCGTCTGTCCTTATGACTTCTTTTGTAAAAATCCACTTCTCACATAAGATGCCATGTTCTCCCTTTTTCGGGTAATATCCTTTTTCCCGGTACTGTCTCAGCGTTGCCCACCGCGGGTCTGTATACCCTTTTTCCAGCACCGCCCACATCAGCCGGAGACGGTTTCCACCCCGGTATACCGCACGGGACAGCGGATTATGTGGACGCAGCCTTTCCCGGTCCCACTCAGCCGCGTTGTTGAAAAATTTCCCCTGCCTCATCATTGCGGTGATTTTTTCCACCAGCGCCCGGCGCTGTTCCATTACGATGTCAAAGGCGCCCGGCATATGATAATCCCCTCCTTTCCTGTCAGGTCTTCTTCAGATACCGTCCCCGGCTCCTCCGTAATACCAAACCTTTCCATAAGTATTTTCCTGTCCGTTTCCTGGCTGTCTGTTTTCAGCAGCTTCATCTGTCATCATCCTCCTTCCATCCCGGTCCGGACCACCGTATCAGTCTGTGATACGTTCCCTGAAATCCGGATTATATTTCTCTTTTAAGAACCTGTCCGTCGTCACGGATACTGTTTTCACTTCCGACAGAGCCGCCCTTTTTCCTGGTTTATAACAGGCATTCACATACATATACATACAGAAAAGCACTGTCGTGAATGCCGCATTTTCATCAGTGGCAAGTATCCGGTAGTAATGCATGTCATTATGGACAGTCCCATCTTTTTCTGCCTGTGCGGTCTGCCGGTCGCCGCAGTAGACCGGGCATCTGCTTCCTTCGATACCGAATCCGACCGGATACATGCTGTATATCATGCCGTCTTTTTCCATCCGGTGATACCCAGAGCTCTTGCACATGCTGTCCTTATGGATTGTCTGGTACACGCTGCCCGTTTCCCTGCCGTCCTGCCTTATCCGGTAAGGACGGAATCTCTTTTTACCGGCAGCACTGTGCCTGTCCGGAAGCATTTCAAATTCCATGCCGCGGTATATCCCGCTGATATATGCCTCCATAGACCAGGGTTTCCCGGAAAGCGAAACAGTCCCCGTCTCCTCCGTCAGCCGTTTTATGGCAAAACCCGCAGTGCAGAATCCCCTTCCGGTCTGCTTCAGCTCAAGAATCATATCTCCTCCTTTCCGTGTCATCCGTGACACGTTTCCATGTTTCAGTCGTCAAATAGCCCTAACGCACTGATGATATCCTTTACCTGCGCTGTCTCCAGGTCTTCCCGTATCATGAACAGGAGCAGCTCTTTCTCTACTCCCTGCCGGATTGCTTCCTCCACAACAGCGATACGTTCCTCATCCAGGTCCGTCCGTTTCAGCCAGTCTGCCAGGATTTCTCCCACATCCTCCCCTTTCTCCTGCCTCCTCAGGCACTCGTTTTCTTTCCGGATGCTGTCTGCCTTTTTATCGTGCTGCCCGTCAACCAGCTTATTTTCCCTAAGCCATTCATATACCTCTGCCCCGTCCGGTGGATTCCTGTTTCTTTCCGGGAGCAGTTCCCGGATATCCAGGGACAGCAGCCTCTCCGGATTCAGATAGATAATCACCGCCTCCCCCTCCTGTTCTTTTTTCTTCCAGTATTCCAGGTCTTTCTCATCAAGGTATTCCATATCTTTCATTCCTCTCCTCCTTTCATGCTGCACCTGCTATCCTGTTTTCCTTTGTAAAGACTGCCGCCAGCAGCTCCGGCTCCGCCGCAACAAATCTGTCGTCCTCATAATATCCGGTGATGCTGTGTTTCATCAGGGTATTGTTCCCGGAGCGCACCCGTTCATCCGCTTCCACAGAAAACACCGGGTATACCTCCTTAAAATTGTAGTAGTAGCTGCACGGCATGTCCGGTATGTATTTTCCGTCCTTCCCGTCAGACATGAGCGCATAAACAGCCGATTCTTCAAATATGCCGTGGCTCTCCTCTATCTGGTAAGCCAGCGAATTTTCCATTGCATTTTTCCCTGTCCCTTCCAGATAAAACTGCCGCTGTCCTTCCCTGTACAGCTCCTCTGTCCTGTGATGGACATATTCCCCCAGGGAAGATGCCTCCAGGTACTCCTTTTTCTCCCAGGTACGGTATTTTTCATCCAGGACAGGGTCGCGTCCCTTAATCATGACGATACATTTCTTTTCATCCAGCTTCCGCACCTCTGCAGCGTCCAGCAGCTCACGCCCAAGGACATCATAGTTACGGCTGCTGTTCCCGTGCTCACCGCGCGTTTCCCCGGTCGCCCGTTTGCCGATTGTCCGTTTTCCCATCGATTCCGAAACATATTTGTGGGACCCCTGCTCATTGCCGCCAAGATACACCATCGTGTCACAGTTACCCGTGACATTTTCCCAGGCGTCCTTAAACAGCACTTTAAGCTGCGCAATGTTCTGGACAATGATGTTCGCCGACATGTTCCGGCTGCGCATGGTCGATAATACGGTACAGAAATCCTCCGGCAGGGCGACGTTTGCAAATTCTTCCATCCAGAAGGCGACCGGTACCGGCAGTGTCCCGTGGTACTTATGGTCCGCAATGCGCTCCAGTTCCTGGAACATGAGCGTATAGAACATCCCGACAAGGAAGTTATAGGATTTATCATTGTCCGGTATCACGCAGAAAATGGCTGTCTTCCTTGCCGGATTCTCATAAACTCCCTCCCCCAGCGCTGCAATGTCCATGTCATCGCTGTCCAGTATCCGCAGTATCTCCGGATTGTTGAGCAGCGCCATACGCGCGTTAAGCGAAATCAGGACGCTGCGGATTGTATCTCCCGCACCTGCCATCACATTTTCATATGCAATCCTTGCCGGATGCTCTTCCGGCAGCGCGCGAAGAAGGATATCTGTTTCAGACGGGCTCCCGTCATCATTTACCTTAGCCTTGTTTTTCAGGTCCATGACGCCCCGTATACTCGGCTTGCGCCCCTGCTTTGGTCCCTCATACCATTCGTAATACATCAGCGCCTGGAGCAGAAGCCCTTCTGCCCTCTCCCACATCGGGTCGCTCTGCATGGACTGCTTCGGCGTTGTGTTTGCGATAAAATTCGTAATCAGACGGATAATGTCATTGTCTGACCGTATATACTCAAACGGATTAAAATGGTCTGATTTTGCAAAATCTATCAGGTTAAGTACCCTTATCCGGTAACCCTGTGCTTCCAGATATCCTCCGCAGTCCCTCAGGCACTCCCCTTTCGGGTCTGTAACGACAAGAGAGGCATTGCACTGCAGGATATTCGGCTTGACAACGTAAAAAGATTTTCCTGCGCCGGAGCCTCCGATTACAAGGCAGTTGTTGTTGAAATTCCGCGCCGCTGTACTTATCCGCAGATGCTCCGACAGGATTTTATTGTTCTGCGGATGCTTCCTGTCCATCATTCTGGCGCTGATTCCGGAAGCAGGAATAAACCTGGAGGTACCATATTCTTTTCCTGGCATATAGTTCCCGACAGATGCCAGGTAATAGATATAGCCGACGCCCCACACAAGCAGGCATACTGCAACGCTTTTGCCCGTCAGTTCCGTGATACGGACAGGCAGCGGACTGCGCAGTGCCTGCACGAGCAGGTCCCTTACATTTTCCAGCGTGACCTCCGTTCCGGACAGTGTCCCGATACAGTAACCGATATAGACCGCTACAAAAAACAGGATGACGAACATCCTGTGGTCCGGTTTCCGTGTCTCAGGCATATGTTTTTTTCATTCCCTTCGGCGGCATTTTTGTTTTCTGTTCCTGTGTGTGTCCCGCCTCCGGCACACGGTTTCCAGCCTTTTTCCTCTCCTTCCCTGCCGTGGTTTTTGCACCGTTTTTCTCCGGCGCGCGGTTTCTTTTTGTCCGGTTGTCATAATATCCTCTGAGCGTGCTTCCTTTTACGGTGCGTATTTCCCCGTCCCTGCCCTGTATCCGGTAATCTGCATCATGGTAAATATATGCGGACAGGATTTTCGTTCCGTTCCGGAACGTATACATCCGGCAGTCTGATTTCGGGATACTGACCAGGTCCTGCCGGTAGGGTATCCTGGTCGTGTATACGCCTTTTCCTGTCATTTTTTCAAACATCTTTTCATTGATGGTTATTCTGGTATATTCCTGCCCTGCTTTTTCCCCGTTCTGTTTCTGTACCGGCGCATATACAACGTCTTTTTCCGTCCGGATATTGTTTCCCGCCCGCAGCCTTTCATTTTCTTTCCGGATATCTTCTTTTTCCAGTTCAGTAATCACGCTGCTTCCGCTGGTCCTTTCCTGCCGTCCGTCCTTTAAATTTAAAGTCAGATAGGTTTTGCCGGGACACACCGCAGCCTGTGGCGGCATTACTTTTCCCGCGCCTTTTAAAGTATATCCTTCAAGCATGTCTTCTCTTGGTATGATAACTGCATGGATTCCATCCGGCATCCGGTACATGCCCCATCTGTCATGCTGTCTCATGGGCTTGCCCTGTATCCAGTAAGCTTTTCCCTTCTGTTCTGTGTCAATATCATGTTTACGGACATTGTATGCTGTCTCCGGCAGAAAACGCTGCCGGTCCTCCAGACGGGACGGTTCCTTCTGTCCGGCGCGCGGGACTGACTGGAGCAGATTTTCCATTTCTTCTGTCGGCAGACCGTTTCTGGTTATACCGCTTTTTGCATAATCAGCCGGACTGATTGGACCCACACTGATGTCTTTATACTTTCCGTTCGCATGGTCCAGTAAAAATGCCTTCATTTTCGCCGCATCTGACGCCGGGATAACATACTGTGTCCGGTTATCCCCACCGCACAGGTCTGGCAGCCGCGCATATAAAATGCCATGTGCCTTCATTTCTTTTTCAACTGCTTTCAGCAGTATCCTGCTCTCTGTTCCGGCATTGATAAAAACATAGTCTTCCCCTTTAATCTGCCGCATTCTTCGCAGGGATACCCGCCCGTGCCACTTTGCAAGATAAGCTGTATTCAGCAGCTTCAGCACGAATGCAGCCGTCTGGACTGTCACTTTCCCCAGCAGATAGCCCGCCTGCCCGGAAACTACAATGACCTGTACGGCATCCCCCACTTCACTCATGTTGTCATCCTCCTCTGTTCTGCTGTCCTGCTCTCCGCCGCCTTTTCCCGGTAGGCGTCCAGGATACGCTGCTGCATTGCTTCCCGGACAAACGGGCTCCGCAGACTTATAAGGGACTGGATATTGTCTCCCTGCAGTGTATATGGATACACCGTATACAGCCGACCTTCCTTCTCCCTTATCTGGATGCCGTTTATTTCGACAGCGCCGTCAATTTCCAGCTTCGCATATCCGCGGATATTTCCCTGTTTATGCAGTGTCACTTCAGCCTTTACGGTATCCTCCGGCAGGTATGCAAGCTGCGCCGATTCCATGACCGCCTCCTTCACCTTCTGTTTGATATCCTCCAGCAGGTTCCTGTCCCGGATACCTATAACATTCTGCCATCCGTTCTGTCCTGCTTTCCGCGGCAGGAAAACATCATATTTATCATCCATCTTCAGGACCTTCACCTGGTGGATGACAAACAGCTCATCCAGTATGACATCCCCGACCGCAAACAGCGTCTTATCATCAATAATCCTCATGTCCGCCTCTATCTTCAAGCTCTTCTTCACCCCTTCCGTTTTTTATTGCAGCGGACATCAGCGCTGCTGCATCCGCTGCCGGTATCCGTTCCCAGTAGTCTGTACCGTAAACCTCTCTCATCGCACTGTCCAGAGTGCGCCGGATTTCCTGGTACCATCTGTCTGCCGCCCTCTTTTTCTGTTCCTTTTCACGCCTTTTCAGCTCCGCCTCCCTTGTCTGCAGCCTGCGCAGGTTTTCCTTTGCTTTTTCAATCTGCGCTGTCAGCTTTTCCTGCTGAGTGCTCATCCCGTCACCTCCCTTCCCGGCGCGTGTCATTTATGGCACGTTTTCTGTCCCCTATCGCTTCAGATTCCTCTGCTGTTCTTTTTCTGTTTTCTCCGCCTGCTGTTCTTTCTGCCGGACGGCTTCCGCTTCCTGTGCAGAAGACTCTTTCTGCACTTCCTGTAAGTGTATCTGCTCCTGCTCTGCGGCTGTTTTCGCGGCTGTTTCTTCCCGCTCTTCCGGAATGTGGCTGTTGACAATATTCCGGCTCTGACGTATAATAATGTCAAAGCCGATACCGTCCAGGCATCCGGGGAATTGTACCCCTGACACCCTGAACAGTTCCCGGCTTTTTTGTTTGCTGCAGAACAGCAGTTTATCCTGGCTTATTACGCGTTGCAGATGGGCTTCAAAATTTGTCCGTCCGTATATACTGGTTATAAAATTTGATGCTACTCTCTGCATTTCGTATGTTCCCTGTCCATCCGGTCTGATACTGATAATAACCGGCAGATGTTCTTTGTCCGTCTCTGAAGTTACAACAACAACACTGTCATTCCTGCTGAGTGAATCGTAAATCATGACTGGCTCCGCAATCAGGACTGGCATGTTTTTTATCTGTTCAATACTGATTTCATGATAACTGTCTGCTCCATCCTTCTTAGGATGTATGCAGTCTGCCAGATGCTTCTGTGTAAATAACATCGGTAATTGTGACATACCTGTCTCAAGCAGAATCGGCGGGGTATCACATACCTTCAGCGCATTATACTGGCTTCTTTTTCCGTCAATTACCTCATCCACCTGTTCTGCAAATTTCTCCTGCTGTACCATCAGCTCATAGCGCCTTTTCATTTCCGGGGACAGCTCCAGCATTGCCTGGAACGCCTGGCTGCTTTTCTTATAAAAATCATTCAGTGACTGGAAAGCTTTTATGTAATCCTCCAGCATTTTTCTGGATGCATCATCCATTGTTTTTTTCCTCCGTTCCTTTATTCATATATTCTTCATCGTCCCCGTAGCGTCTGAAATATTCAGCCAGCAGGCTCATATTTTCTGCTGCCAGCTCCGGGACACATATCTGCTCCAGCCTCTCCAGCGGCATTCCTTCCTGTACCATCCGCAGGATAACCTCCAGCTGCTCTTTGCTGAATGCCGGGTTTGAAATGACCTGCTTTACAAAATCGTTTTTCTGTTTTTTCTCCCTGCGGCACTGGTTCGCGCGCAGCCACTGCTGCAGGATACCGTAGCGTCTTTCCGGCGGCATGTTGTCCTGCCCGCACCTGCTCTCCCTAAGCTGCCGCTTCAGTTCGCTGCACATCTGCAGGAGCTGCCTGCGTTCTTCCTGTATCTGCTGCAGGCTCTCATTCAGGCGCATGTTTTCTGACTGTACCTGTTCCTTCTCGCTGGCAAGGGCAGCGTTCTCCTGTTCCATCCTTGCACGGAGCAGCTCCTGTTCAAGCCGCCTGTTTTCCTGTTCCCGTTCAAGCAGCTCCTGGTAATGTTTTCCAGTTTCTTCCCGTTCTTTTTTCAGAAATTTCATCTGCAGGTCGAATGTTTCCTGCAGATGCTCACGCTCGCGTATAAGCTCCCGGAGTTCCGGAAGCTTTCCTGCAGCTTCCTCCGCCATGCGCTCCCCGAAAATCTGTTTTGCTTCTGCAGGTGTAAATTCTTTCCTGTAAAAATTCTCCAGTACAAAATCCTCACCCATGAGCAGAGCCATGCAGCGCATCATGTCCAGGTCCGTGGAGGATATATTGCTGTCGTCCTTAAAAAATGTCTTCACAAATTTTCCGGACATTCCCTGGTGTACCATAAGATAGAGCTGTTCCCGCTTATGTGCGTATCCGTCTTCCTGCAGATACCGGTACAGCCCCAGACACTTTTCGTATTTTTCCTCCGCGCTGCCGTCTGCCTCATCCCATATCACTTTTGTGGTGTCTGTCTTTCTGATGCTTCCCGCCTCCTTCTTTTTTCCTCAGGATGTTTTTCCTGTCTGATATTTCTGTCCAGCCGGATATCCGTATCCTGGAAATGCTCCTTCTCTTCGGTCTCCATTTCGTAAAACTTCCGTGAAATATACTCCGCCAGATTTATTTCTTTTTTCACCTGCCGTAAAAGCCCGCTGTATTTTTTGACCTGTTCCTGCATGGCTGTTTTTTCCTCTGTTCCTGCAGAGCTGCTCCTGTATAACTTCGTGCGCTCTGCCTGCAGCTTCCGTCCGGCGGCATCCCGTTCCGCTTCCAGATTATCCATACATTGCTGCAAATCCTGCAGCGAGCCGATATCGTGGTCCGTCATGTACCGGATGGCATCCGACAGCTTCCCGATTTCCAGAAGCTCTTTTTTATATTTCCACGGCTGCGCAGCTCCGGGTCTGCGCAGGAACACAGTATTGTTCCAGCGCCGGTAAAACTGGCGCTGAAAAGGACTCATCCTCCAGCCCGGCGTTATTTTTATCTTTGCGTAAATCACTGCCTGCATGGCGGACCAGTCCCCGTATGTCCGGTAGCGGTTTTCTATCTGCGGCGTGACAGCATTGTCGGCAATCCTCTTCGCAATTTCCTCTTTTCCATAGCCCGATCCTAGCCGTGATGTCCTGCGCGCCTGCGGCTTTCCGTATGGGCGAAGCGACAGATATGTCCCGTCACGGATAACATATTTCTGCTCCCGCAGGTACCGGAAGAAATCTTCCATGCTGTGTGAATGTGCAACCGCTTCATCAATATCATCCCTTATGATGTCATCCCACTCATACGCTGTTTTCCATTCTATGTCTTCCTTCTTCCCTGCACTCCGCTTCTCCCATTCCCCGTAATGCACGCCTTTTCGTTCCGCATCATAGACAAGCTCCGGCAGACCGTACTTCCTGCTCAGCCGGTCTGTAATCGGCTGGATGCGTCTTTCCCAGTCTCCTTTCGGGGAATGGAATTTATACCCGTCTTCCTTTGAAACAGAATCAAAAGTAATGTGGACATGCATGTGCGGTCTGTCATTGTGGACAGCACACACGTAATAAAATCTTCCCTGCAGTAATTCCTGGCAGAATTCTTCTGCTATCTGCAGCGCCAGTTTTTCATCCACTCCGGAATCCGGTGCAAAACTCAGCATGTAATGGAATCCCTGTGACCCGTCCGGTTTATTCCAGAATTCCTTGTTCCGCATCATTGTGCAAAAAATCGTTTCCGGTGAAAATCCGGCATTGCTGCTGATATACAGACCGCCTTCCGTTTTCTCCGGATTGCAGATGTAATGGATATTATACTTCAGGTGGGCTGCTTTGTTGTTTCCCGCTGCCTGTTTCATCCTCAGCAGTTTCGTGACCGCCATTTTTTACCGCCTCCTCCAGCAGCCTGTAAATTCTTTCATACTGTTCATCCAGCTTCCGGAGTTCCACTGCCAGTTTCTGGTAATCATTTTTCGTGATATATTTTTTCGTGTTGCAGTAACGCATGGTCTGGTTGATGTTGGTCCCGATTTTCAGGTTCAGATAATTCATTTCTTCCAGAAGCCCGACAATTTCCGGCGGCAACCGCGGCTGCGCTTTTTTAAAGACCCTGCCCCGTATATACTCTGATTCGGATACACGGAATTTTCCTGCCCCGGCTGCAAGCTCCTCCGCTTCTCCGGGTGTGCAGCGGAACGTTTTTGTAACCGTCCGCATTTTCATAAGCCGTATTTCCTCCCGTGATTTTTTCGATGTCCCTTTTTCGGGTGCTTTTTTCCTGCCGCCTTTTTGCCGTCTTGTGCCGTCTTTTTGCCAGCATTCTGACGGCAATTTGCCGTCTTGCCGGCATTTTGTACTCATTTTTGCCGCCTTTTGGGCGGCAATAGACATATCTCCGCAGGAGATATTGCAAGATACGCAAATGTAATACATTCGCATCTTGTGCCAGCAGTTTGCTGGCAGTTAAGGGGAAAATCCCCTTTTACCCCTGTAAATGCCGTCAGAAAGACGGCAAAATACTAAATGACGGCGGTTTGGCGGCAGAATGACGGCAGAATGCCAGCAAAGACAGCATTTTGCCAGCAATGCCAGCATTCTGACAGCAATGACGGCATTCTGCCGTCTGGAATGCCGCCTTTTTGCCGTCATTTTTTCTGTGTAAAAATCATCATTTTTTACTGCTTTTTTTGCCGCTGCCTCTTTCCGTTGCTGTCCGGTTTCCGCGTTTTTTTATCTGCCCGCTCCATTTCTTCACGTAGCAGACTGCCTGCCGGAATGACATGTCCCGGATTTCACGGATACCCACTGCATACAGCAGAAAAATGGCGTCCCCGGAAAAAATAACGGCGTACCGTTCTCCTCCCGCCGGAAAAATCCGGACAAATTTTTTCCCGCGCTCCGCTGCCGCCTCCAGACGTCTGTACTGTTTTCCGCTGCAGATAACAGCGGCAGCTTTCACGCAGTGGGATTTCTGAATCCTCTGGTGTCTGTCCAGAAGCAGGAGCACCTGCAGCATGGCAAGTGCCTCCGGCAGCTCCGGTTCCGATGCGGCTGCCCCGTATTTCCCGGCTGCAAAAATAATTTCTGTTCTCCTTTCCATTCCTCTCCCCTCTATTGAAAGCTGTACGAATTTTCATCCCTCCGGTAACTGCATGTGATAATGCTTCCGTCCGGCAGTTTCAGATAAATGACTGCCGTCCTTGTATCCGCATCAATTTCATAATCCTCCACGTTCACGCTCTTCATGTCACGGTAGCCGTTCCGGTAAAGATATTCATACAGGCGGTACTGCAGCTCGTAATAATTTTCCAGATAATTCTGCAGGGTACCCGTCATTCCCGTGACGGACAGCTCTGTTGCATCGTAAGGCGTTTCCGTTTCTTCTGTCTCACGCTGCGGCGCTTCTGTCTGCGCCGGGATATCCTGCACTGTCTGCGTCCTTTCTGTCTGCTGCGTCTGGACCGGTACTGTTACAGTCCGCGCGTCCTGGAGAATGAAAATATATCTTCCCGGAAAATCAGGATAAAATAAAACAGACAGGATTTTATCCTCCCGTCCGTCAATCAGCGCCTCATATGCGGATGCATCTGATGAGCAGGTAATCTCTTCCCGGAATGTAATCCGGTCTGCCTCTATCCCGTTGTTTTCAAGGAACTCCGATGCGGCTTTCACAAAATCCGATTCACGGAACCCCGTCTTTTCTTTATCTGCGGCATCCAGTCCTTCCACCGTAAGCTGACCGGAAGCCACCGACGGCAGGGATGACCCGAAAAAAAGCTCTTCCTGATTTTCCTCTGTTTCGCTTCCGGGTGTTTCCGTCGCCTCTTCCGTGAGCGGTGTGTTTTCGGTAAGTCTCTGGAGCATCCCGTTCCCGGAGCTTACCCCGGTAACAGCTACCGTTTTCCGGCTTTCCTCCTGTGCGGGCTGCTCTGTACGGCTCTGCAGGAATGAAAAAATAAGCCAGCCCGCTGTCACCAGGGCTGCACACAGCAGGAGCAGGACAAATGCTGTGGCAACCGGATTTGACCTCCGGATTCCGTTCTGTTCTGCCAGGTCTGTTTCCTTCTTTCCTTCCTCCGGCTTTTCTGTTACCGGATTTTCATTTTTTATATCGTTCATGTTCTGTCTCCTTATAAGCCGGAAAATTCAAATACATTCTTTTTCTTGTCAAAGCTTCCCTGTATTGTCCCGCCCACATTCAGCGTGACCATGAATTCAGCCTTTTCATCTTCCGGACTGATGCTGTACGTCCCGAATGTCCCGACGATATTTCCACCCGCCTTTTTTTCAAGGACATAATTAAACAGCTCCTGGTAAAACCGTTCACCGCTTTCATCCCCGGTAAATGCCAGGAATACAGTAGATACCTGCAGGACATCAAACGAGGTCGTCTCCGTTGTCTGCGTGTTCCCGGCTGTAGTGCCACCATAGGATGGCGTTCCGGAAGTCTGTGTGTTTTCTGTCGCTGTGCTTCCCGCTGCTGCAGCCTGCGTCTCCGTTTCTGTCTCCGGCTCTTCCGGTTCGGTAAACACATAGGCATTATCCTTCATGTAATACGTGGACAAGATTTTTCTTTCCGCATCATTATTAAAATAAATATAGTGGTATATCTTGTCTGCTTCCTGCTCCCCCTCATACGGCTCCTGGCTGATTGTCACATCTGTCACATCCCGGTAATCAGAACGCGCGGAATCCATGTGCAGTGCATCGCCCAGCTGCTGGAGAAAATACCGGTCGTCAAACTGCCCGTTATAGGAAGTGATGATATCCGGCGTCAGACCGTGCAGTGCCAGTCCATACGGCATTCCTTCCGTTTCTGTTTCCGGTTCTGTTCCTGTTTCACGCTCTGTTTCTGCTTCGCTTTCTGTTTCCTCATTCCGGAAATTGAAATTCATGATAATATCCATATCCGGCATCACAAAATTCACTCTGGTGGCGCCGTTCTCTGCATCGCGCAGGAAAGAATCAATTTTGTTGAACTGGTAATCCACTACGTCCACACTCTCCAGCAGTTTCCCGTCCTCCGGCGTGACCAGCATGGTTACAAGTGTATTTTCCTCCACGCTGAGAACTGTTTCCGTATCGCTGTCCGTTTTCATCCACGCCGCATCAAATTCAACCACCCCGTCACTGGTCTTGTACATCAGTATGGTATGTTCCGTCTGCTGCGTTTCCGTTTCCCTGTTCTGTGCAGCGTCCTTCTCTGCCTGCAGGTACCGCAGCCCTGCAAGGGCTGCAATAAGCACCACAGCAGTCACAATTCCTGCGTACAGTGTTGTCCGTTTTTTCTTTTTAAACCTCATTCCGTTATCCATGATTTCCTTTACTCCTTTTCCTGTCCCTGCTCCGTCATATCCGCCGGATAAAATCCATAAAATCCGAATTCCTGGTTATAGGTTCCTTCCAGGTATTCCCGGAATTCGTTATCCCCGTCTGCGATGCATACCTGCATCCGGGATACAAGCTGTCCTTCCGTGGATGTCACAGTGAGGAATGTTATTTCCTTAATCCGGCACTCCTCCCCGTATATGCCTCTGACATAACTTCTGGCTGTATTTTCAAATCTCTCCATATGGTCTTCTGTTATGAATTTCCGCTGCAGCCCTTCCTCCGCCTCTGTATACCGGATTTCATCTGTGTCTGTATCCGTTGTCCCCGCAGGACTTTCCTTATTTTTTTCCGCCTGGATGCGCGCTGTTTCCATGCCCTGCGTTTCTGTTTCCATTCCGGTTTCTGTCTGCTCTGCTCCCATGTCCGCGATATGTCCTCTCAGTATCGAAAAGCCGCTGCTGATTGCATAGGGGAGCAGGACAGACACTGCCACGACAAGCACGGTCCCGCAGGCATACAGACGGATTTTTTTCTTCCTTTCACTGTCCTTCATGCCGTTCCTCCTGTTAATTTCCGAAAAACCAGTTTCCGCCAATCTGTACCGCATCCGGTCCGGTCTGGCTGCCCCGTGTACTGCGGAAACAGGTATAGGGATGGTTCCGTATACCGCCCTGCAGGCAGTCCGCTACAGCCTGTTTTACATAGTCAGGGACATTTCCGCCCAGGCGTGGCTTCCAGTAACTGTCCACGCTGTAACAGTACTGTCCCGGTGCGGTAAGCTGCGCCAGTGCATTGCTGCCGCGCGACGCCCATACCGGAGATTCCGTGCGGTTCATGGCAGAGCTTATCACTGCCAGTGCACCCTCATAGCTGCCGTTATCTTCCTGCGCCACGACCGCCCAGATAAGCTCCATCTGCGCCTGTGTGTAAGCTGTGCCATCCGTCCGGCTGCCTCCGTTTCCGGCGGTATACAGTACCGTTTCCGGCAGGTACCGCCGTATGGAAGTGACCGGCTGGTATGTGACAGGACTGACCGTTGGACCCGGTCCCGGATTCCCGGCTGTATTGGAGCTGTCCCCGTTACATTCCACTACCATGCCGTTTCCAAGATATATGCCTACATGAGGACCGGACGCCCGGTATATGATATTGCCCGGACGCGCTTCCTCCAGGCTGCCCACCTCATAGCCGTATGCTCCCTGTTCCTCGGCAAGCCGCGGTATTGCTATCCCGAATGCCGCATATACAGACTGCGTGAATCCGGAACAGTCCGCACCGTCCGTCAGGCTTGTACCGCCCCAGATATATGGCAGCCTGCCAACGTACCCCAGAGCATACTCTGCAATCTGCTCTCCCGGTTCAGAAGATGCTGCAGCCTGCACGCTTTTCAATGAGTAATAACAGCTCCGGTTCTCTTCCGGCTCTATGTATACCTCTGCGGTCTTCAGCGAATCCTCCCCGTCTGCAGAAATCACATCCGCTGCGATATTTCCGGAAATAAGCCCGCTCTCCGGGACAAAGCCTCTTACATCCCCACTCTCCACATAGACCCATCCGGTATCCCATGCGTCGCTCTCCAGCACATACAGGAGACATCCTGACGCCGCATGTCCGACTGCCCGTGAAGTAAGGTTCTGGTATTCATAGATATCCCCTGTATAACGCGCAAGTGCGTACTCCTTCTGCGCAACCACCTCGTATACTGTTGTATGCGTATAGGTATAGGCACTGTTGTCCGCCTTCTCGCACTGCATTCTCCCAAGGGCAAAATGTTCTTCCCCGATTTCCCGGACAACGCTGTCCGCATAGCTTCCCGTGGATATACGGCTGCTCTTCAGGAATCCCCTGACATCACCGCTTTCAATATACAGCCACCCGTCTTCTTCCTCCTGCAGGATATATACCAGACCGAAGTACGGGACCTTCCCGACCACCTCCGCCTGCTCATCCATTTCTTCGTAAACCTCTGCTCCTGTACCGCCCCGGACCAGCCCGTATACCTTTTCTGTTCTTGTAAAGCGGTAGTCTTTCCGGAACGTATGGAAGTATCCCGCCGGATATACCGGATACCCTCCGTACCAGCTCCCATAGCTGCGCCATGCCTCCGGCTCTCTGTCAGATTCCTCTTCTGCGGCTTCTGTCTCTGTTTCTGTCCCGGTTTCTGTGCTGTCTTCCGTTTCTGTTTCCGTCCCGCTTCCGTTCTCCGTCACAGGCTCTGTTTCCGGCTGCTCTTCTGTTCCGGTCTGCGCCTCTGTCTCCGGTTGTTCTTCCGTCCCGGTCTGCGTTCCCGTTTCCGGCTGCCCTTCTGTCCCGGTCTGCGTCCCTGTATCCGGCTGCCCTTCTGTTTCCGGTGACGTTTCTGTCTCCGGCTGTTCTTCTGTCTCCGGCTGCTCTTCCGTCTCCGTCGGTGCTTCTGTCCCGGTCTGTTCCTCTGTCTGTTCTTCCGTTTCTGCCTCCGTCTTTTTTTCCGTTTCTGTCTGCTTTTCTGTCTCCTGCTTCTTTTCCGTCTCCATCTGTACTTCTGTTACCATTTCCGTGGAAATCTCCGGCACAGCGGATGCCTCTGATGCTCCCGACATGGAAGCCTGCGCAGATACCAGCAGCACACAGCACCATGCAGCCGCTTTCTTTTTCGTTATCATTGCACTTACATCTCCTTCTTTCCGGATAATATGGAAGCTGCAGAAAAGTCCTCCCTGCAGCTTCCGTCTGTACTGGTTTCAGCGCCCTGTCCTTTTGTGCGGCTGGTAACTGTCTTCCTGTTTTACATTCATTTTTCCCGGTTCTTTTTCCTGCAGTGTTTTTTCTCCTGGCACAGTAACCTTTTTCCGGACTGTATCATACAGGAATACATGGTCCGCAAGCTGGATTTCCGGTTCCACACAGGTGGCATTTACTTCGCGGACCATCTGGTCCATGTCTTCTGCATCCCCTATTCCGGCAGGAACCAGAAGCAGCTCATGGACCGAGGACGGAATGATATAAAAATCCCCTCCCATTTTTCTTCCGGCATTCTCCAGGACGTGTGGACAGAAGATTGCCCCGGCTCCGTTACACGCCTCTTCATTTGTCAGGACAAGCATTGCCGGTGCTTCTCCTGGTGACAGCTCCATTCCCGGAATACCGCCTATTATTTCTTCCATTGGCAACGGTCCCGGAAATGTTCTGGTCGTATTCTTTACTGCAATATCATGCAGCTCCTCTTTTGTGATGCCATAAGCAGATAGCATCTTATCCGTGATGGTTACACCGTAATCGCCTCTGGTAAACCGGTAATATGCTGCGATATCTCCCGCCACGGTATGCGGCTTGTCCTGCAGCCCGTCCCTGTTATATCCGTAATTACACGCATATACGAAAATCTCGTCCTGTATCCTGCCAAATTCCTGGATATCCCGTACCATTTCTTCCAGTCTGTTTCTGTTTCCTCCGATATCCGCCTGTTTCCCGGCGTCTGCAATCTGCCTCAGGATTTCTTCCAGTGAAACACCTCTCTGGTATTCCTCGTAAAATTTCTCCGGATATATTGTTACTGCAATATTGTCATCCGGTTTTCTGATAATAATGGCATCCTGTAGCGGACTGTTTATCTTCTGCATCTGTGAAACGGATACAGATGCATCCCGGTATTCTTCCGGCAGATAATCCGGTATGCTTTTCACCACAGTCTCCATGAATTCCCCGTAATTCACGCATTTCCACCCCTTTTCTTCATCAGTCTGACGGCATATCCGCCCAGCCTTTTCCTCTGTTCATCCTTTCGTGTTTCCCTGCTTTTCCTGTTTTTGTCCGGTTTAATATCCATGCCTGTTTTCTCCTTTCCTCCGGTTCATTTCCCGGCTGTTATCAAGCTTTCTGAAAATTCCTGTCCTCTCTAATTTCCAAAGAACCAGTTCCCGCCAATCTGTACGGCATCCGGTCCCGTTGCGCTTCCCTTTGTGCTGCGGAAGCAGGTATACGGATGGTTGCGCACGCCTCCGTCCAGACAGTCGCTTACCGCTCTTTTTACGTAATCCGGCACGTTGCCGTTAAGCCTTGCCCTCCAGTAATTGTCAATACTGTAACAGTACTGTCCCGGTGCGGTAAGCTGCTCCAGCGCGTTGCTCCCGCAGAAGGACCAGGAGGGGGAATCCGTCCGGTTCATTGCCGAGCTGATGACTGCAAGGGCTCCCTCGTAGCTGCCGTTATCCTCCTGCGCCACGATTGCCCAGATGAGTTCCTTCTGTGCCTGTGTATAGTTTGTCCGGTCTTTTCTGTGACCTCCTTCACCGTACACCACATCCTGGACGATACGGCGTACCTGGAACGGGCGTCCGTCGCTGTACGGATTCCCCCAGCAGACGCCGGTACCTGCCGTTGCCGGTGAATAGTTCTCCGGTCCCCCTGCGCAGTGTATCATCCGGTTGTCACCGGCATACAGCCCCACATGCTCCGGAGAGCTGCCATCAATGAACAGGATAATGTCTCCCGGCACTGCCTCTTCGATACTGCTGACAAGCGTCCCGGAATTTATCATGTCATATGTAACCCCGCCGATTTCATAACCAAAATGTGCAAACACGCCATGCACAAAAGAGGAACAGTCCGCGTAATCCTGCCAGTCATCCCCGCCTCCGCGTCCTGCGCCCCATACATATTTTGTGACGCCGATAAACTGCTCCGCGTATGCGACAATTTCCTGACCGGCTGCCGAATATCCGTTGCTGCCGGAAATTCCGCCAAGCAGGCAGCCCATGACCGCCACAAGGATAATCACCAGCAGCAGCGGCACCAGTGCCGGGGCAAGAAATTTCAACATGCCTGCCGCCGCTTTCTGCAGTGCTATGATGAGCTTCTGCCGGAACATTTCCGCTGCCGCGCGCGGCAGGAAAAACACCGTGCGGGATACCCGCCGGTGCGTCTCAGCTTCATGCTCCGCCAGCTCCATCCTCTCCCGCCTGTGTACCTGGTCCATCTGCTCTTTCCTGCGGATATCCCTGTCCAGCATACTGGTAAATGTCCGCCAGAATACCTTTTCCTTCCCGGCTTCACGCTTCGCCGCCTTTCTTTGGTCGCGCATAATCCGGTCTGCTTTTTTTACAGCTCTGTCCCTGCGCGGCTCATAAAAGACCACATCCCCGCCATGTACGCCCTTCACAATATGGCGTCCCCGCGGCAGTGCATCCATCTTCCTGTACAGGGCAAAACCCAGGTATTTCCCGGATGACACTTTCTGCCCTTCCTCTGCAGCGGCAGCCCGTCTGCCAGCCCTCCCGCGCGGCAGGAAATAAACAGTCTGTCCATCCTTTTTCTTCCGTGCCATTGTCAGCTCTGCCTTTACGATAACCGGCGGCTTTCTGCGTCTTTCCCGGAAGATATCCTGATGTCCCGTTTCCGCATATACTGACCGGAAACGCCCGTTTTCTTCTGTCCTGCTCCGTATAAAAGTCCTTTCTGCTTTTATGGAAACCGGTATTTTCTGTCCCTCCGCCCCGGTGACAGCCCGCCTGACAACCCTTCCATGCGGCATTAAAAACACAGCCTGCCCTTCCGTCTGCCGCATTGCCGCTGTCAGCTCTGCCTTTACGATAACCGGCGGCTTTCTGCGTCCTTCCCGGAGGGCGTCCGGATATCCCGTCTTCACGCGTACCATCCGGAAACGCTCATTTCTTTCTGCCCTGTTCCGCACCGGAGTCTTTTCTGCTTTTGCGGCAACCGGCATTTTCTGCCGCTGCGCTGTAATATCCGGCATCCCTGTTTCCTGTTCCGGCAGTATGGTATCTGCTGCAGCCTCTGCGTTGTTCCATCCACCCTGCACCATGCCGGTCCGCTCCCATTTTTCCGCCGTCCGCGCGGCACTGGCAAGAATCCTTTTCTGTTCCCGTCTGCTGTAGGATTTCCACTGCTTCATCTGTTCGCCGGACAGATAATCCAGTGCTTTTTTCTGCTGTCTGTCCAGCGCAACATATTTTACGGCATTCCTGGCAGCTCCCGCAGCCCGTGCCACACCTCCTGCGCCCGCTCCGGCAGCCCTTCTTCCCTGCCTTATGGCGGCTCCGGTCCGCCGGATATCCGTGCTTTCCAGCCGGATTTCCGGTGCTTCATTTTCTTTGCGCAGCTCCATGCATCATCCCTTCCTCTGGTATATCTGCTCTGCCTCTGTAGGATGTGCCTCTGCCTCAGAGAGCACAAGCTCCGGCAGCGCATCCACCTGTTTCTGCAGGCTGCCTGTGCGCTGCTTTTTCCGTTTCTGTGCCTGGATTTCATGGAAGTTCGTGTTAAACAGCCGGTACATTTCGCTGTCCTTCGGTATCCTTCCATCCTTCGGGATATATCTGTCGCCAAATTTTAACAGACCGCAGCCGGATTCTGCATTCTTCAGGTAAGCCAGCAGGTTTTCCGATATTCCGAAAATGCGCCGGAAAATATCAATCTCAATATCCGACTGGCAGAGCAGCGACAGGTATTCACTGTTGCACAGCATTGTTTCTATTGCCTTTGATTGCGTCAGGTCACGGATATTCTGGGTTATACCGGTACACAGACCGCCCATCTTACGGACCTCCTTCCACCTCTTTTCAAGGATATTTGCTGAATAAGGGTCTCCTGCCAGGTTGTGGAATTCCTCTACATACAGCCGCGTTGCTCTCCCTTTTGCGGCATTTTCGGCGATGCGGGAACGGATACCCTCCAGCATGACCGTAATGCCCGTAGCTGACTGCTCTTTTCCAAGATTTTCCATTCCGTATGCTGTCAGACGTGCCCGTGTATCCACATTTGTCTGCCGCGCAAACATATCCAGTGACCCGGATACGAACAGCTCCAGTGCAAGTGCAAGCTGGGCTGCCTGCGGTTCCCTCTGGCGTTTCATACATTCATAGTATTCAACCAGTGTGGGCGGCTGCCTTTTCTTCCTTCCCGTTTTATCATCCATGTCTGCAAAAACCTCCCGGACACAGCGCCCTATCAGCGACTTGTCCTGGGCGGATATCTCATATTCCAGTATCTGGGAGAAAATTGCCAGCATCAGTTCTGTCTTGTCTGCGATGAATTTCCGTTTGCTCTCCATGTACTCATAGGTACCGGTATCCAGCGGATTGATATAATGACCGCTCTCCGCCCCGAAATCGATAAATGTCCCGCCAAGATAATCCACGATATCCCGGTATTCGTTCTGCGGGTCGATGATAATAATATCGTCCGTTGTATGCAGGTATACCTGGATAATCTCCATTTTGGTCTCCACGCTTTTTCCTCCGCCGGTAATGCCGAGGATGAAGCCGTTGCCGTTTTTCAGGAGCTTACGGTCTCCGATAAGCACATTTTTGCTTACCTGGTTGATACCATAAAACAGTCCTCCCGGCTGGTACAGCTCCTGCACCACAAACGGTGTCAGCGCGCACAGCGGCTGCGTGAAGACCGGCTGCATGACGCTGCAGAAACGCGCGCCGGTCGGAAGCGCCGTATTGATTGCCTCTATCTGCTCCCAGATGGCAGGTTCAAAGCTGAAGCCTTCTCCCTCCGCCATGCTGCAGAAAGCTGTCACGTCATTTTCAAGCTGTTTTTTGCTCCCGGCGCTGATAACAGCATAGATACCCAGATAGAACATTTTTTCATCATTCTCATTCACGATATCCATATAGTTTTCCAGCTCATCCCGCTCCCTGCGCCGCTCATACGTAATATCGGACGACCACGCCATCGCCTTGTTTCTTGTCTGCTGCTGTTTCTCGATTGCACGCGCGTTCTGCACGTAAAGGTCTATCAGACGTTTCTTTACCGCCTGCTTCGGGATGGCAGCCGTATCCAGTGTCAGGATGACATGATACGGACCGGACATCAGCTTCTGTATGATACCCGGCTCAATGGAATTCGGAAGCTGCGGTACATAGAGTGCCCGCACGTAAGTCCCGTCCATCTGGACGGTGATGCCGTCAAAGGTACCGTATTCGTCCTGGTAATGCTTCACTACCGCCGGTGATATGATATCCCGCCAGTCTGTTCCCCTGCGGATGGCAGTTTTAAAGTCAAAATCATACTTTGTTTCCTGTCCCTGCCGGTAAAATGCGTGCAGGTAACGCAGGCGTTCTGTCGCATCTAAGGGAACCAGTCCGGATTGCATCCGGTCAAAATTCACCGCCAGGTTTGCTTCCACAGAAACGAAATAATTCCGTGCCTGCTCAATGTTTTTCCGTCTGCAGGTGATAATGAAAAGACGCACCTGCTCAATGCCTGCACGTCCTTTCATCATCGAATCCTCTATATGCCTGTTAAGTGATTCCACCATTTCCCCGAAACGTCCGTCGCGGTTATGCAGGAAAATATCCTGTCTTACCCTGTCCATATTCCAGTTATTGTTAATAATCTCTATCTTGAAGCTTACCGACATGCTGTTCAGGACCGTACAGTACAGCTTCAGGAAATCTTCCTTCTCATAGTCATCCATTGTGGCAAAATTCGTATCCAGGAACAGATATGCCTTATCAAACAGCCGGTCCGCATCCTCCGGTTTCTTCTCCAGCTCAAATATCCCGTCCTCCGCTATCCGGTAAACCGGTATCAGCTCCTGGACGCGTTCCGGCACCGGATAGACTTTCTGCGTCAGCTCCTTATAATCCTTCATGCTCTTTTTCATTGCCTGTCAGTTCCCCATCCTCTCCGAGGTAAATCTTCCTTTTTCTGCCCTTTCCGGTGCCGGTATGCTGCCATCCGTCTGTGTGCGGCTCCGCCTCTTCAAGTATCCGCGGACGGAAGTAGTAAACCGGTGTGTCCATGATTTTCCGCCTGCTTTTCAGATACTCCGGCAGCGACCTGCCGCGTATCCGCAGGAAGCCCGCCACCCCGATAACCATCGGCAGCGGCAGCATACAGTACATTGCCACTGTCTGCGGCAGTCCGAGGTACATATAGAAAAATAGAAAACCTGCCGTGCCGGACAGTATCATCGCTGCCGCCGTAATGGTTTCCTTCATGGACAGACCCCGGAAAAAATCATCTTTATAGACATCAATATTCTTGTTTACTGGTATCTGCATTGCAGTCCTCCTCTCTGGTTAAAATCCCATGCAGCGTCTGACGACCGTATCCGCACCCTTCACACAGGCAACAGCAGTCAGCATCGGCATACAATAGTCACAGGTAAGCAGTATCAGCCGCACCACCCCGGTGGCATCATCCGTACTAAACAGGCTGGCATCTGAAAACATCCCGAAGCTGATTGAGATTGCAAGTGCAATCACTACCGCCTCCAGCCCGTATCCGATAAACGACTTCAGCCAGGATATCCCCATCTGTGAAAAGCCACCCCCGCCCGCAAAGCCTGCCAGGGCAGGCGGTGCAAAGGGAATACATAGCAGCACTTTGAACATCCTGGACATCACAGCAAGTACCAGGTTCATCCCGCATACAATAATCGTTGCTCCGCCCACAAGCCCGCAGATAAGTCCTCCAATACCCATGCCAATCCATTCCAGCGCCCCGGCATCGTCTGCATCCATTTCCTCCCGCAGCTCATCAAAAGCATCCTGTTCTTCCTCCACCGTCACCTCCGGACTGACCTTCATTACAAGCGCGGTCGAGCATTCCGTCACACCGGTTATGATTGCAAGGCAGTTTGTGAGCAGTGAAAAAGTCAGGGCGAGCCGGATGAATTCCTTGAAAATATTATCAAGCGTAAAGGTCGTCCGGATGTCGATGCTGTCCCGCACCCAGCCCAGGAGCATGAATATAAGCGCCAGTGTCCCGGCAATGCCGAGCGCTACCGAAAAGATATTTCCGGTAACGATTCCCCATGCTTCTGTCTGCGATGCCGGGTTTTTCTCCAGGTAGGTAAGCGTTACATTACTGCACGCCCTCCAGAAGCTTACACCTCCCTGCAGGAACCACTCCCCGCAGCCCAGAAGTCCGTCCCCCAGTCCTTTTACGATATCATCCAGAAATCCCATAGGCTGCCTCCTGTCAGCTCAAGAGCTGGATAATCTGTGGTCCGAGCAGCATCGCCGCGCCGCCGCCCATCTTTTTCAGTCCCTGGAGCTGCTGCGCAGAATCATGCTGGCTGATGCCCGGTCCGAAATCCATCAGTCCGAATGCAATCAGGATTAGCCCGATGCCCTGGACAACTGACATGACAAGCTGGTATATTGTGTTCATCTTTGCGCCAAGCCCGGAAGCATCCTCGGCAGAGGCTGTGATACACAGGGCGGCAGCCATTACTGCTGTCACCATCAGTATCTGTAAAATTCTTCTGATATTCTGTTTCTTTTTCATGTCCTTTCTCTCCATTCTGTAATGAAATGAGCGTGTCATCCGTGACACGCCCATGTTTCAGTGTTTCCTGTTTTTCCTGTGCAGCACTGCGGCTGCTGCCAGCCCGGCGGCTCCCGCAAGGATTATGATGACCGCAGGCAGATACCGGTTAAAATCACCTGTCTGAGCGCCTGCCGCCCTGACCGCTGTCCCCGTGGCGGTACCGCCCTGCGCTGCAGGATTTCCTCCTGCCGCTGCGGTACTTCCGCCAGTTGTTTTCGTCTCATTGTGCGTTTTCCCCGTCAGATTGATTTTCTTCTCTTTCGGTGTATCGTACATGACAAAGGTCTGCAGCTCCATGCTGTCTGTCACCTCAAATTCCAGCTTTTCCGCAAGCTCATAACCTTCCGGCGCAGTCTCCTCCACCAGCACGTACTTTCCTGCGGCAAGGTTCATCACGCGCGGTTCCTCCGTGGATACCCATTCGTCAATTTCTGTTCCTTCCGTATCCCGCAGTATCAGTCTGGCTCCAGGCAGTTCTTTATTGTCTGTAATATCCTGCTTGGATACTGCCGCCTGTATCAGCCTGCCATACATGGTGACCTCCAACAGTGCCTTATCCGGCTTTACTTCAAAGCTTACCGTTTCCGCCTTTGCATATCCTTCCGGTGCTTCCAGCTCCTCCAGACGGTAACTTCCCGCTGGCAGGTTCAGCCGGTATGCTTCCTGGTCTGTCACCCATTCTGCAAGCTTCTCCCCGCTTTCATCCAGGACAGCCAGCCTTGCGCCTGCCACCGCTGTTTTTCCGGATTCATCCAGCTTGCGGAAGGATACTGTCAACAATTCATCCTTCATGACAATCCTGCGGATTTCCAGGCTGTCTGTGAGGGTAAACGTGATGTCCTCTGCCAGCGCATATCCCTCCGGGGCACGCGTTTCTGACAGCGTGTATGTTCCTGCAGACAGTCCTCTGATTCTGTGCGGCTCTTCCGCGGAAGTCCATGCCTCGACCAGATTTCCCGCTTCATCTTCCAGCTGCAGCGCTGCCCCTGCAAGCACATTCTGTCCCGCGGCATCCGTTTTCTGTATGTCAAGCAGGTTTGCCGTCCCTGACAGCTTCACGGAATATCCGGCATTCCCGCTGACCAGTCCCAGCGCATCCACTTCAAACTGGTAGATTCCGGTATCCCTGTTATATCCCGGCATGGCTGCCGTTTCGTAGAAGTAATACACGGCATCATGGCGGAAATCACTGATACTGATACGTCCGTTTTCATCTGTCGTGCATACCCTGCCCGGTTCCATTGCCGTAAGCTCATCCAGCAGCTCCTGTCTGTGCTGTATATTGTCCATTCCGGTTCCCTGCAGCTCTCCGATAACTGCTTCTGCGCGCGCAGCTTTTTCTTCCTCCATTCCTTCTGATGTAAAGATGCAGAAAGAAACACCTGCAAGCGGGACATCCCCGTTTCCGTCTGCTTCCACATCAACCTTATACAGCTCAAAGAATGTTTTTCTGTTTACCACAGTTACATCCTTCCTCATCTCACTGGCACTTTCCCTGCCGGGCAGCTCCACCGTATACAGTTCTGTATCTGCCGCGTAACAGTCTGCTGAAGCAGTTTCCGTATAGCAGTAGCTTCCCGGATACAGGTTTTCTGCCACTGCAGTGCCATCCGTACCGGTACTGATGACAGCAGCCACTGTTCCCTTACGCAGCTCTACAGTTCCGTCCGCGGTATCCATTGTCCGGATAATCCCTGCCGGGTCCGTGATATCCTCCGCAACAGAAATCTCAAAGGAAAATCCTTCCCCGGCAGCTGCTCCTTCCCCGTCCGTTACATGGATACTGATGCTGCCTGTCTGCGGTTTTCCAGTGCTTTCCACCTCCAGTTGTTCTCCTTCATCACCGTCATTACTTACGGAAAACTCCAGCGCTTCTGACAGGAGATAGCCTTCCGGCGCTTTTACCTCTTCCAGCGTATACCTTCCTTCTTCCAGAGGCTCTGGCAGGAGGATTTCTCCCTTATCATCCGTGGTAACGGTATCCGTCAGCTCACCGTCATTCTGGTTATCCTTCATCAGGAGCACCTTCCCGTCCCCGTCAAGTATCCGGAACTGCGCACCGGCAAGCGGGCTTCCGGTATAAAGGTCCTTCTTTACGATTTTTACCTCTCTCATAAAAGGTTCTGTTTCTGTCTGTGTTTCCGTTTCAGATTCTGCTTCTGTCTGCGGCTCCGTCTCCGGTTCAGACGCTTCTTCTGTCTGTGGCTCCGTCTCCGGTTCGGACACTGTTTCTGTCTGCAGCTCTGTTTCCGGTTCGGACACTGTTTCTGTCTGCAGCTCTGTTTCCGGTTCGAACACTGTTTCTGTCTGCAGCTCTGTTTCCGGTTCGGACACTGTTTCTGTCTGCAGCTCTGTTTCCGGTTCGGACGCTGTTTCTGTCTGCGGCTCCGTTTCCACCTCCGTTACCGTCTCCGGTATAAATATTCCTTCTTCTGATACGACAACAGGGCGGAGGACAAACCAAATTTTTCCGCTCCCGTTGTCCTTCACCCTGTAAATGCAGTCATATACACCTGCCTCATCATAGATAACATTGTCAGAAATAAACTCAATGGAAAACTGGTCCCCGTCATACGTAATCCCGCGGAAATCACTGTAAGGGTCAAAATCCCAGGTATCATACGGAATTGTGACAGAAGACATCTGTACAATGCTTCCCTGCAGCGGCAGACCGTCCGTGTCTGTCTCTGCTTCCGTTTCTACCGGCACTGCATCCGTCTGCACGGCATCCATCTGTCCTGTCTGCTCCGTTTCTGTCCATTCGTCCGTTTCTTCTCCCTGCGCGTCAGCATCCTCCTGTAAAGGTTCTGTTCCCGGTTCCTGCAGGGTATCACCCGTCTGGTCTGTTTCCATCTGGTATGTCTCTGACGGGACCTGTGTCTCTTCTTCCTGCTCTTTCTCCCCGAATACCAGCTCCAGCCGGATGTCCTCTTCCGGCATGGTAAACTCCATCCTGTAGGTATTCTCCGGCGCGTCTGTCATGGTATAAGCATGGCTGCTGCCCCTGTCCTCTGAGCTTCGCACATAAGCTTCCGAAAGCTTTAAGCCGTCTGCCGGTTTAATAAGTATTTCCACCGCTTCTTCTGCCCGGTACCGCAGCACCGTGTCCTGTTTTTCCTCCGGATTATCCTTCCTGTACCCTGCCGTCTCGTCCTCCTCTCCCGTTTCCTGCACTCTCTCTTCATCAAAATCATAGCTGCACCCGTCATAATACGGCAGGGTAACGGTATAATACGTCATATCTTCTGTTTCTGCCTCCGTTTCCTCTGCTGTCCCTGCCATCATATCCGGAGCCCTGCTCTCCCCGTATCCGTCTGCTGCAGGGACAGGCAGCCCCATGCTGGAAACTGCCATGAGCAGCGCGGCGGCAAATGATGCAGCCCTTTTCCTTTTCTTCTTTCTCTCCAATCTGTTAAGCCTCCCTGCTCTGTATAGTTGTCTGTCGGATTTCCACCCCGGAGCTTTTCAGACGGCGCCGGTCGCTGCTGCCGTACTCTACGCCCCGTCAGCCAGGCGTGAAAAAGGCATGAAAAAAGGACCGCTTCTGCAGTCCTCTGTTTCCATCCCATTTTCATGTTTCCAAGTGTAGCACAAGAACATTCTCATGGATTCTCAACTTATCCACACGTTTCTTATTTTTTTATTAAGTAGTGTTTAAGTTATTAAAAAGTCAGACAATAGTATTCTCACAGATTCTCAACTTATCCACTTAATCTTATTTTTTTATTAAGGAATACTTATGGAAATAAAAAGACAGAAAAATAGCTGGAAACGTCATTTCCAGCTATTTCGAGTTATTTTCGCCAGTCAGAAGTGCAGCCGTGCAGTGTATTTTTTTCTGTGCTTTGTTACAGTATAGATGTTCAAAAGAGGGATATCTGATGAGTGAACGTGATATTGATATTGACAATATGCAGTGCCGGGTATTTCGTATTGCACAGACCAGATGGAAAAAGTCTCCCTGACACAATCCGATGCTCGCTATCCCTGTGGACAATCAGCCCGGCAAACCTGTAATTTGTCTCTCTGCACCATGACTAATACATCTTATTTTCATAGTCCTGCAACTCATGAAAAATACTATCCACAAATACTACATTATCCATGATGCGATATAGCATAAAATATCTGTGATTTAAGAAGTTAATGCGTCGATATTCTAACTGACGAAGTCTTGGGTTATCACACAGCTTCAAACTTCCTGCCACATGTTTTAAACTTTCGATTGTTATATCGTAATCATTCAGCAGGTTTTCTGCCGCCTGCGTACTTTTTTTCTCAATCAAAAGATATTTAATAAAACGCTCTAAGTCCTCTTCTGCGTCTCTTGTAACTACTACTTTATAATCCATATTTTTCCCTCATATTACGAGAAACTTCTGTCGCATCCTTATACATTCCATGTGCTGCGTGCTCACGTGATTTTTCCAGCTTATCTAATATTTCATGTTCTGTCAATGCTCCATATGGATTTGCATTTGCCCTCCTTATTTCAAAAGGAAAACCATTTACTGCCAACGCCTGTGTTAAAAACATACGAATTGCAGTTGTGGTATCTGTTCCTAAATCCTTAAACAAAGCATCTGACTTTGCTTTTAAATCATCATCTACTCTTACCTGAATCGTACTTGCCATTTACGTCACCTCCTGCATCTACTCTATTTATACTATAAGAATAGCAAACAAATAGTGCCACGTCAATACATTTGTAATGATTTAGCATTGTTGCTTATGTAAAATCATACAAATGGAAATAAAAAGACAAAAAAATAGCCGGAAACATCACTTCCAACTATTTCCAGTTCTTTTCGCCATTCATGCTGAAAAAAGCAGAGTAAAAAAATACCCCGTCTGACTCATGTCGGCATGGAAATATGCATTGTAAATTTTTTATTAACCAATGCACAATCCGTTTATTTGGGGGACTTAATCGTGTACACTAATAACAAGGAGGTGCTATTTATGAATTTCTATTCTGTACGCGATTTAAGAAACGAAACCAAAAGCTTATGGGATAATCTTTCCGCAGGCGGGGAGGTGGTCATCACCAACAATGGAAAACCGGCAGCCTTAATGATTGATATCCCTGCGGACTGCTTTGACGAAGTTGTGCAGGCTGTCCGTCAGGCAAAAGCCATGATTGCCTTCAACAATCTGCGAAGCAAAGCTTCCTCTCGCGGCATTATGTCCAAAAAAGAAATCAAGGCGGAGATTGAAGCTGTCAGAAACGGGGAATAGCTTATGAATATTGTGTTAGGCACCAACGTCCTCGTTTCTGCGCTCTGGTCACCCTCCAGTAAGCCGGTCGCCATTTTAAATGCGGTAATCAGCCGCAGATTTACTGCCTGCTATGATTACCGTATCCTTGGTGAATACAACAACGTCCTGCGCAGACCAAAGTTCGGATTTTCCGAATGGGAAGTCGTCTGCCTGTTGGAACCCATTATTAAAAATGGCATATCTGTCATCGCAGAGCCATTACCGAAAATCCCCTTTACTGACGAAAGCGATAAGAAGTTTTATGAGGTAGCAAAATTCTGCTACGCTCCACTTATCATTGGAAACATAAAGCACTATCCGCAGGATAACTGTATTACCACAGTTGCTGATTTCTATCAGCTTTATTTCTAAACACACTGCGCGCCTGTAATCGCGCGCAGCCTGTTTCCCGTGATATATTTTCTTCTGAGTCCCTGTTTCTGATATATGTCTGCCGGTTCCGGCGGGGACCTGTTTCTGCCGTCCAATTTATCGCCCCTTCAGATTTTTTCCAGATTCCTTATTCATTCCCAGTATTCTTCTGCTGTGCCCCCAGCTCCGCAGCTTTTGCTCCCTGGACGACCCACCTCTGCCCATCCTGCCCGGTACACGTAGACAGCGTCACAATCCTGTCTTCTTCCGTCCATTGTGCACCGGTCTCCAGGGCAGAGCATTCCAGCATCTGCTCCAGCCAGTCTGTATAGGTCCGGCTGTCCGGGAAACGTATGAGATAAGTGCTTCCGGATGCATCTGCCGTATGCACACTGCCGATACGGTACAGGATGGACGCTTCCGGCGTATAAATCCAGAAATACGGGCATTCCTCCCATACCGCGCTGTCCGCATATTCCTTCAGCCGTGCAAACATGCTGCCATCGCGCATGTTATGCCCATAAATGACCGTATTCAGATTCCGGAAGGACGGGGATGATTCACTGTCAAGAAAAATACTTCCGGCAAACAGATACTCCCCGCGGATATCGTGATGCAGGTAAATTTCATTATCCTCTCCCTGCAGGACAGGATAGGATATCCCGACGGCAGGCAGTTCAATCCATCCGGCAATATCCCCGCTCTCTTCCTGCAGACCGCCCCAGTCTGGCACAGACGGCTGCGGAGCATCTGCAGGCAGGATACCGCTTTCCTCCTCTCCGGATGACCTGCCCGTGGAAAGTCCCGTGGTTCCGGATGCAGAGCCGTCCGCGTCTTCCATCCCTGCTGTCCGGCTTATGTATTTTTCCTGCAGAAGCGCATATTCCTGCCTTCCTTTCCGGTAGCCGTATTCTGTACATGCCAGCAGTACCGTACCGGCAATCAGACATCCCGCCGACAGCACTGCGATTACTTTTGCTGCTTTCACCTTATCCTCCTTCCGCCATGCCCTTATATAGGTCGTGGTTTACCATTGCGCTGTAATAGCTGTTTATCGTCATCGGCGCATTGTACAGTGCCGTCAGCAGATAGGCTTTTATGTTCCTGATGCGGCATGTCCTGCCCGCTTCTTCCACGCACTCCAGGACATACCGGATATGTGACATGTCCAGCCTGCCGAACTGTTCCTGCAGGTCGCTGCAGGGCATGGTTATCCCGTCTATCTTTTTCCTGGCATCCGGCGGGGCATTCATGACATCTGCAACCAGGTCCACAATCTCATCCAGCAGGCTGGCAGACTGCGGCATGTCATGTACAAGCACATCATAATCAAGCCTTCTCCGTATCAGGTTTTTCTCGTCTCCTTTCTTCTCCCCGTTCCGCAGATGACTGACAGATGGATGGATAGATGGATTATTATCACTCACGTCAGTATTATTCTTATCAGTCTTATTAGGCGGTCGTTTTGACCCTTCCAGAGCGGTCGGATTGACCTTTCTGGATGTGTCATTCTGACCCTTCTCTCTCTGAGCGGTCGTTCTGACCTTTCCAGATGTGTCATTCTGACCTTTCTGGAAAGGCTCTTCTTCCCCTTCTGCAGCCTTATATTTCCACGTGTCCCTGTCACACGGACAGTCCGCCTGCCCTTCCGGGACCGTTCTTTCCGGTGCTGCAGCCGCTTTCTCCAGCAGCCTGTTGAAATTCATCACATAGAACAGGTTAAGTTTTCCCTGCCCGCGCCGTTTCTTTTCAATCAGACCGGTATCTGCCAGCTCGCTGATAATCCTTCCTGCCTTTTTCTCACCGCAGCCAAGCTCTTCTGCCGCTTCCCTGCGTCCGTAGACTATGTATACCCTTCCTTGTCCGTCAATCCAGTTATTCCTGCGGCTTAAGGACAGCCGGTCAAGCATCAGCCCGTACAGCACCTTCGCCTCACAGGACAGCTCCCGGAAAATCCGCTCCGTAAAAAGTTTCTTCGGTATCCGGTAAAATGTAAACTGGTCTGCTTCCTCTGTATAAAAATAATCAAACTGCCTTACTGTGTTTTCCATCCTTTTCTCCCCGTTCCCGGAATCTGAAATTATATAATTCCAGCAGACTGTTCATGGCATTCCTGCGGTTCCGCCCCAGTGTGGCAATACTGATGCAGTGTTCACGCGCAAAAGCTGTCCATGACACGCCCTGTATGTACAGCTCTTCAATCAGCTCCCTCTGTGGGAGATACAGCATATCCAGGCACCGGCAGACATATGCCAGCTTTTCTTCCTCCTGCTCAAGCTGCATGAACTGGTACGCCATGTCCCCGATTTCGCGCTCGATATCCTGCCTTGTCTTTTTCCAGATGCGGTAAAGCTTATCCCCGCCGCCGGGCGGTGCTGCCGTCCCGCCCTCCTCCGGATGGCGGAATGTATTCCGCTCAATGCACTCTTCCAGCGTTTCGACCTGCCTGTACAGCCGGTCCCTGCGCTCTGCTATCCGGCACTTCAGCCCGTCCATCCCTTTCAGGTAATCCGTCATCTGCTGTTCTGTCATGGGTCCGAATATCATGCCTTTTCTCCTAATATCCCGGTTTCTGCTGTGCTGTGCTTTCCTGCTCCCCGTCTGCTGTTCCTGCAGGCTCCTGCCGCATCGCAGCCACAATCTCCCTGCAGAGCAGGTGCCTGTCCTCCTCCGTGAGCAGCACCCTGCCCGGCTTTTCTTCCGGCTCTTCAAATGCAGCCACCGCTTCGCAGATATAATCTGCCAGTGTTTTATACCGGTTCCTGTCGCGCGCGCTGATTTTCTCCAGTACCAGCCTGTGGTACTCATACCCCGTGTCCAGCCTTACTGTCAGTTTTTTCTCCACTATTTTTCACTCCTTCCAGCCTGGATTCTCAGGAAATTTACCAGCTCCGTCTCGCCGGTAATCTCCTCGCGATATTTCCCGTCAAATATTTGACCCCTGTGGTTTTTCGTCTTTTTCTCAAGAAGATGGTAAAAGACCTCGTCGCATGCCCCGTCACTCCAGTAATGCTCCCTGCAGGGATATTCCGCAGCCACCAGCTCCGTTCCGTCCGGAAATATATACCGGTAATAATTGACGTCGATATTCGGGTCGCGGTACCACAGTCCCCATTCCTTATACCTCTGCAGCCATTCCCTCCGCTGCTGGTTATTTTTCAGCTCCGGCAGGCTGCCCCTTCCTTCCGTCATACCCGTAGCAGCCGGGATGTCTTTTTCTTCTCCTGCCAGGGCATTCCCTTCTTCCTCCGGGACGGTTTCCGGACCGCCACTTTCCGTATCCTTCTGCATCCCGGACAGACCATCATAAAGCTTTTCCAGTATCCGTACAAAACGGACATAGCTCATACATGCGTGTCTGTTTTCCACCTGCAGGGAGATTCCTTCTGCAGAGTTCCCGAACCGCCACGCATAATCCCTGCCGGACGAATACATGGAACCATGCGGGGACACTGCCCTCCGGACCGCTTCCGCTTTTTTCCGTGTGTCCTTCTCCCTTCTGCAGCACTCCAGCATTTTCTGTGTTTCCCGGCTGTTACGCGTGCAGAATTCCCGCACCAGTTCCTCCTGGAGATTCTGCTGCTCCTTTTCTGCATTTTTCCGGAAGTTTTCCAGTTCCTCCTGCCGGATGCTCTCTTTCCCGGCGCACTGTTCCAGAAAAGCCTCCTGTTCCTCCTGTGTCATTAATGACACGTTATAGGCTGCCGCAAGGCGTATGCGTCCTTTCCTCACAGCTTCCTGCAGCTTTTCATGTCCGTGTTTCTGTATTCTTTCAATCTTTGCAGCCTGCCCGGTCGAAATATGCACCTGCGCCGCGGCAATCTCCCTTGTGCGTCCCCGGAGACTGATGTTCCCGGAATCCGTGCTTATCTGCTTATATCCTTTCTGCTTCAGCTCCGATATGATTTTTCCCCATTCCGTCACCTCAAAATACAAATCCGCGTCCGACTTGTCCCGGTTCAGGCAGTTTGTCCGCAGGATGGCATACATTTCCTTTTCCTGCGCAGACAGCGGCAGGTCATAATACGCCATTGTACGGACAAAGCACGGGATATCCTTCTTCCAGATTCCCCTGTCTATCAGATCATCAAGCGCCGTCAGCCTGCGTTCCCCGGTAATCAGAAGATAGTTTCCGTCTTCTGCAGGCGTCACCTCCAGCGGCTGCGCCAGCCCGCATCTTGCAATATCCTCCGCAAGCTCCTGCACGTTGCTGATTTCATAACCGTTTCTCGGATTTTTCCGTATGCGTTCCCTCGGAATCCAGACAGTGTCCATATCTCTTCCTGTCTTTGCCACACTCACATCCGACAGAAGGTCACTTACCACACCAAATTTTCCCATTATGCATTTCTCCCTTCCGCTTCCTGTTTTGCTGCAATATAGGCTGTCAGCGCGGCATAATCCCTTGTTGCCTTCACCTTCATGCCAGGGTCATATGCAAGCAGCGGCATATGCTTGTGCGAGCACTCCGCCACTGCCACGTTCTCATTGATTGTAAACGGCAGAATCAGCTCACTGTAAACAGCATCCAGCAGCTCCTGTGCATACCGGCTGATGCCCAGCTTTGAGCGGAATTTCGTGAAAAATATCCCGCCTACGGAAAGATTCCCTGCATACCGCTTTACCTCATCCACCAGCTCTGTCATCGTCAGCTCTATCCCGAACAGACTGCCGTCGTCTGTCAGTGTCGGGATATACACCTCATCCGCCGCAACAAGGGCGTTGATATTAAGGATTGAGAGAGACGGCGCGCAGTCTATCAGGCAGAAATCATAGTCCCCTCTTACCCTGTCAAGCTGCTCCTTCAGCCGGAACTGCTGCGGATGTCGGATATCCGCTTTCAGCTTTTCTTCAATGGCTGCCAGCGTCGGATAGGACGGGAGCAGCCACAGACCATCGTAAGCTGTTTTCCTTATCACCTCGCGCGGGTCCAGCTCCGTACTGACAAGCAAATCCCCGATATGGTATGTTTCCTTTCTGCGTACATCCTCCCTGCGCGCTTTTATCAGCTGGATAAAATCCGTCGTACCAAACAGGTTGCTTGCATTCCCCTGCGGGTCAATATCTGCCACCAGGACACGCATCCCGTGCCTTGCCGCAAGCATATGCGCGATTGTGGTGACAGATGCGGTCTTGCCCACGCCTCCTTTGTTATTCAGAAATACAATCGTTTTCATTTCTCTTTCCCCTCTCTGTACTTTCAATAGTTTTACCTGGATAATCTGAATCCTCCATCGAATATTCTGCGCGGAAGTGCTCTTTTCGTTCTGAATACTTCCTAACAATTTATATGGACTACCCTTCTTTTATGGCTGCAAATAATTCCGGTTATGTAGTTTTTTCGCTGAACTGTTAGTTTCATGTATTCGCCATTCCGGAATTTTTGCCTTTAGAAAAGCAATATAGTCTACAATACTATTCAATGTCCTTATATCTAGTTTCTGGAAATCATATGCGTGTTCATTATCCAGCGGCTGATATTTTGCGCGCAGAAATAGCTGCATTTCCGCCAAGCTGTAATGTACCTTTTCACCATGTTCATCTATAAAATAATCCTTTACTTCAATTTTCCCAATCAGCTTCTTTTTGATAACTGCCTCTTTTTCACTTTCCATATTTTCACAAACATACTTTGCTTCACATCCTGGGCATACCTGTCTCCCTTCCGGGATAATTTCCCCGCAAATGATACATCGCTCTTCCATATTCCCACCTCATCATCTTTCCTGGCTTTTTACTGCAGTGTCCTGTATTTATCCATCTGTTTTACACCGGAATCCCCATCATCTTCCATGTAGGAGCGGATGATTCTTCTATCTTCATTTGCCTGTACCGTTTTCCCCTGCATATAAGCCCGTCCTTCTGCTTCTGTTTTGAAAAATGGTATTTCGTAATCTGCCACAATCTCCTGTAAAATCTGCTCTAAAATTTTCATTTCCTGTCCTCCGTTCATTTTTTCTACTTTCCAACACCTGCTCAACCGTCTTATTTGTCCAAATCTTTCTTGGGGCAGCTTACAACTATATATACAAAAAATAAATCAATACTATTTCAAACGTAAATGCTCCTATAAAGATGCTCCGACAAAACACCATCGCAAGGACCTGCCAAGGTATTTGGTGCCAATTCAGCTTTTCTTTCTCTATATATAAATAAAGATTAAAAATATAGAGAACCATTGCAATGAAAAATGCTATTACTCCTAAAATAATGCAAAAACCTAATACGTCATTGTCACTTACCATTTCTTCCTCTCTTTCTGTCGGATACCACTTTCTGGTCATAGACGGCAGTTTTCCATATTCTTTTCCGGCAGCATCCGGCATGATTTTTGTATCCATGTGTATACTTTTATTTCACATACAGATAAATGATTCTGAGCATTTTCAGTATCATAGCTGCTGCATGGATAAATACTGTCAGTATTGCAAGAATTACCAGAATTATGTCATCCCATGATTTTTTCATTCCCGCCTCCCTCTCAAGCAAACCGGTTCTGCGGTTCACTGTAATCCATACACGGATTTTCCATGCGTGTCCTGCTTTTCAGATAAGGGCAGTTCACTTCCACCAGTTTCTGTGCCATGACCGGGACCACGCTGTTTCCTATTTTTGCTACCTGCTGGCTTACCGGAATCCGTTTCCCCGTATAATCATGGTCCATGATATAGTCTTCCGGAAACCCCTGTCCCAGCATCAGTTCCCGCGGCTTCAGCATCCGCAGAAAAAAATCCTGTATTACATGTCTGTTCCCAGCCACTGTGATTAACGCAAACCGTTCTTTCGTCACTATTGTATGCAGTGGTTCCCTTATACCCTGCCCGGTGCCGCATCCGTAATACTCCATGATATACTGTGACGTCCATGTGCATTTCCGGAGTATTTCCTCTGCTGGTTCCCTGCACTGGCTGCCCCCCCCCGAACATTTCCTGCAGCACCGCAGGAATATCCGAATTCAAAGTTTCCGGATTATCAGACACAAATTTTCCCAGACCGCGCGCGATACGTTTCATGGTGTTTTCTGCCAGAGGCTTTTTCCGTCCGAAAATGGATTTCCCGAAATCCTGCAAATCCAGATATTTACAGATTGGTTCCCACGGCTTCAGTCCGTTTATGCCGCCCCTGCTGTGCGTTCTCTCTGGAAAGGTGACAGCTCTGCCATCCCGCCAGAAAACTGCATACCAGCGTTTCCGTGTCGTCGGTGCCCCATAGTCTGCCGCCACCAGTTCCCTGCTGTCAGAAACATATCCGAGTGCAGACATCGCACAGATGAATTTTTTATAATCTTCCCCGGCGCGCTCCCAGACAGGATATCCGTTCCCGTCAAGCGGTCCCCATTTCTGGATTTCTTCTACATTCTCCATGATGACTACATCCGGTTTTAATGCTGCCACATGCATATGTACTGCCCACGGCAGTACGCGCTGTCCTTTCTCACGCGGCTTTCCTCCTTTTGCCCTGGAAAACTGCGTGCAGTCCGGTGATGCCCACATCAGCGCCACATGCCGTCCTTTCACGTATTCCTGCAGATTAACCCGGAATACATCTTCTGTCAGGTGCAGCGTGCCCGGATGGTTTGTTTTATGTATCCGGATTGCTTCCGGGTCATGGTCTACCGCTATATCAACATGACGACCAAGTGCCATTTCGATACCGGTGGAAGCTCCGCCTCCGCCTGCGAATAAATCAATAATCAGACCGTCTGTCATTTTTCATGCCTTTCGAAATGCAGCTCCATTAAATCCGCTGCCATAAAATACTCTTTTGCATATCTGCTGTTACCATGTCTTTCTTTTACGCGTTCCCGGAATTCCTGTAATGTCCCGCTGAAGCATCCGCAGCTTACGCCGATTCCATTTCTGGTCTGGAAAAATGTTGCTGTACGGTTACTGGACCCAAGCCCGCGGATGCACACGTAATCAGCATCGCTGCATACCAGCGCGTCTCTGCATAAATGGGCATTTCCGCCTACTTTTGCATCGCCGCCGACATATGCTTCATCATCCACGCTGGCATTTTCATATATTTCAGCATCCCCGCAGATTCTGGCATTGCCACCTACTTTTGCATTCCCATATACCCATGCATTATCCAGTATCATCGCATCATCTTTTACTTCTGCTTCTTTATATACCCATGCTTCACCATCATGGGAAAGATTATTCTCATTTTCGATAAACCCTCCCATTTCTCCCTCCCGGACATTCCCAAAGGATATCAGTGCCTTTACCCTAAACAGCTTTTTTCCGGACCGGGTTATGGTTTCTTCCGTCATTTCAAATTTCTTCATTGTCTCTTTTCTCCTTCGCTACTTCCAGGCAGCAAGCATACTGGTACGTTTGTTATATTCAGAAATCTCTTTCAATCCGTGCTCTTTCAAACTCTGCTGTATCCTGATTGATAACTTCGGCAAATTCCAAAAATGTAATTATTCCAAGTAATTGCGTCATACACCAGCTGCTATACTCCTTACTCCCTTTTAAGCTTTTTGCCTGTGCTTCTTTGCAATCTTTTAAATACGCTCCAAATAACTTCTGGTATTTCTCAAACATAATATCTCCCTCACTACACCTTTCTTTCATCGTGTTTATCAGATGACACACCAGAGTTCATTCATCCCCGACTATTCCAGGATGCAGGCGGTGTATTTCCTTCTCCAGAAGTTCTTTCGCGAATTCATTACCGGACATATCACTTTTGCCCCGTTCCCTCTTAATTTCATATAGCCTGTCAAAATCTTCCTCAGACAGATAAAATTCAAACTTTGCTGCCATACGACCATTCCCTCTTTCATTAAATTGTTTCTTACGGTTTATATTCAATGTGTCATTTATGACACGCTGTCTGCTTTATTGCTGACGGATTACTTCAAGTATTTCATTATCCGGAAACTTCAGTTTCCGGCACAGCCGTATCACCTCCGGATATGTAAATCTCTCCGGATGATTTTTCTTCTGCGCGAATGTCTTTTCTGCCATACCAGTAACCAGTGCCATCTGCTTATCTGTTACTTGATATGCCTCCATACGCTTCAGAATATTCCCCTTCATTAGCGCATACCTTATTTCCTCGTCTGATTTCTTGATAACTGGCATGTTAGTCCTCCTCTCATTGCTCCTGCTTTCAATTTTTCTAAAATGCTGTTCTCCTACTGAATGCTTTAGCCATATTAAAGGGTTATGGGCAATTATGTGATTTCTTAGGTTGTTGAGATGTTTTGTTCGCCTGATTGTTTTCCATTTCTGTTATAACAGATTGTTTTCCAGCTCTGAATCCAGACATAAACACTTCCAAAATATCCGCTTCTTTATTTGGCATGTTTTTTACATTCTCAATTACTTGCAGTTTTTTCTTACTGTACATCCCTAACCCTCCTTTCTTTTCTGAGATAAGAATACTATTTCTAGGATAAGTTGTCAATATATTTCTGTTGACTGAGAAAACTTTTTTTGATACACTGATTAAGGGGTGATAGAATGGAACTAAAAAACAGGCTCCAAATAATTCTTGATGAGCAGCATCTAAAACAGAAAGATTTTGCCCAGGCAATCAAAGTCACTGAAAGTTACGTATCTAATATGTTAAATGGCAAGCGAAAAAATATTTCCGAATCTCTTGCTGTACTCATAGAGCAAACATACGGATATTCATCACAGTGGATATTAACCGGAGAAGGTGAACGATATATAACACAATCACGTATTCCCGAATTATCCCCTACTAAAAAAAGACTAATTTCTGAAATAGAAAAAATGTCCGATGCAGAACTTGACGCTGTATTAGTATTCATCAACTCTTTAGATGATTATAAAAAAGCTTTCAATGCATCCGATAAAAACTGATGCTAAAAAATATCAACAGGCAATGCAGGTGTTAATCTACACCTGCTCTTTGTTTGTGAATAATAGTACAATTCACTAGAGCACCTTTTCCGACATCAAGTATCCGATTTACAAAATTTTAATATACAGTTTTCGTTTATTGTGTTGACATTTTACGAAAATTACATTACAATCCTTTACAAAGAAAGGAGCTGTTGCATATGGCTAATTTAAATATCCGTGTTGATGACACACTCAAACAACAGGCTGAACTGATTTTCTCTGACCTTGGAATCAGTCTTTCTGCCGCCACCACAATGTTTCTTAAACAGGTAGTCCGTTATAATGGTATTCCTTTTGAGCTTCGTGCTGACCCGTTTTATTCTGCTGAAAACCAGGCGCGCCTAATGGTTTCTAAAGAACGTATGGAAAAAAACGGCGGTACCATACATGAGCTTATAGAGGTGGATGATGATTAAATCATGGGACGATTTTGCGTGGGAAGATTATCTTTACTGGCAAAAACAGGATAAAAAAACATTAAAACGTATTAACCAGTTATTACAGGATATCGACCGCAACGGTTATACTGGTATTGGTAAACCAGAGCCCTTGAAGGGCAACCTGCAGGGTTACTGGAGCCGCAGAATAGATGATTCCAACCGTCTGGTATATCGAATTGTCGAAAACCGGATTGAAATTCTTCAGTGTCGGACTCACTATAACAATAAATAATAACGTTCATCCCGGATTGCCTGTTATCCGGGATTTTTTTCTTTCCGTACTTCTCATCCCCACCAGTATAATTCACTGGTACTATCGTATACCGTTTTTTTATTCACAGACATCAGCCTGATTCATACATCTTCTGTTACGCCGATTCTACTTCCTTGTAATTAACCGCCTCTGCTGCCCTCCTGTTCCAGAGTTCCGCCAGACGTTTGCGTTCCTCTTCCGAAAGCTCTTTTAGTTCTTTCTCTTCTCCGTTTATAATTGCAATGTTTCGGTATGCCATAAAACTCCCTCTGCCAAGATATTGGAGACTGATTGCACTTGTTTCCTTTAAATCGTCCGCACCGCCATGTATTTTTCAATTCATTCCAGCCACCCGTGTCATTTATGACACGCTGTCTGCTTTATTTCTGACGGATTACTTCAAGTATTTCATTATCCGGAAACTTCAATTTCCGGCACAGCCGTATCACCTCCGGATATGTAAATCTCTCCGGATGATTTTTCTTCTGCGCGAATGTCTTTTCTGCCATACCAGTAACCAGTGCCATCTGCTTATCTGTTACTTGATATGCCTCCATACGCTTCAGAATATTCCCCTTCATTAGCGCATACCTTATTTCTTCGTCTGATTTCTTGATAACTGGCATGTTAGTCCTTCTCTCTTATTCTATAGTTTATAGAATCATTAAAATACCATAGTGGGTCTTGAAAAATTAAAATTTTATAGAAACCATGTGTCCTATTGGTCTATTGAGCTATTTTACTTGACTGCCCCATTTCGTCCTGTTTTTCAATAACATGTTCCGCTTCCATCCCCGCCATAAAGATTAATACTTTAGAAACTCGTTCTTGTGACATTTCTGTGATTTTTTTAATTGCGATATCTCTATTATCCTGTTTCACTTAAATATCCCCTTTCTTTTCTTCACTGATTGAAGTATATTATAAACAGTTTAAGTTGTCAATATATTTTTCTTGACTAATTTAAGTTTTATTGATATTGTATAAATTAGGTAATTGCGAAACAGGTTCCGGATATAGCTCTAATTAGTGCCGAAGCTTGGGAGTTTAGAATATCTGAGATTGAAAAGAACGGAAAAACATGGTGGATCATGATATAAGTTGGAATTGAACAGGAAATGGGCGCATTTATAGAGGGAAATGAAAAAACTTGTTTTAAAAATAGTAACTTCTATGCAATTAGGGGTTTAAGGCTTCGGATGTACTGATGCTGTTCGATCTTATCAGCCAGAATCACTCCGATAAGCTGTGTGATGCCGGCCAGGATCAGATCAGCATGAAGCGTTTTCTCATTTTGCGTCTTGCGGCCGGCGATCCCAAAGCTGTCTTTGAAGTGGCTGATGGAGCGTTCCACAGTGGTTCTGATCCTGTATGTATCGTTCCATTCTTCAGTCCCACGCACAGTGCCGGGATAAGTACGGAAGTCTTTTTCCGGGTAAAGGTATACCATTCTTCCGCATGGTGAAGATGTGCAGGGAGTGTCACAGTGACAGACACGGTGATATTTTCCTGTGGAAGGATTCTTTTCCCATCTGACTTTTGGACAGCTGAATTTATAGCGCACAATGCCGTTCTTCCGCTTACTGGTCCCTTCATATTTCATGGGAAGGGATGGGTCATCCGGACAACAGGGGATCCCATTTTCATTTACGGAACAGTCACTGTTTTCCAGTCCGGAACGGGAATTTAATGGGATGTAGGCTTTTTGAAAGTGAATGCCATTACCGTCAGCATCCATGCCAAAGGTGTCTCTGAAAGAAGCTCTTTATAAAGTCTGGCGGAGTCAAAGGCGGCATCTCCTAAAAAAATATCCGGGCTGATGAGGGGATGTGCAGCAAACAGGTCCTGTAAAGTAGGGATAAGCAGCCTGGCATCATGGACCGATTTATCCTCATCCGGAGAACCGGACTTCTTTCCAGGAATAATTTCAGGATGCTTATCAAAAAAATCCTTATTGTAGAGGTCGATATGCCGGACAATGCCCAGACCATTTGTGACAATGCCAAATTTGTAGGCATAACAAAAATGCCCGTCAATGTAAAGCTGCTTAATATCGGAATTTGCGGCAGCATGGGAAGGCATGGAGCCGTAAGCAGCCTTGTAAGGGTCATAGTTCTGATCAAAATGCATGGTCTTTGCATATGCTTTGAGCTGTTTGATAATACGGTTGGAATATTTGGGATTGTTTTCCGTAACCCAGGCCTCTATGCCAGAGGAATCAAAGATGGTCATATCAGCCCTGGCAGAATCGATTGCCTGACAGACTGGCTCAGTAAGATCGACCAGGTGGTGAAAAAGGAGCTGCAGATCTTCAAGAAAATCCTGCTTGAACCGGGTGATTTTAGAAGCATCTGGAACCTTGTTGAAACCACAGAATTCACGGAGATGCCGGGAATACTGAAGGAAAACAAGGAGCAGGGAGTCAGTAGGGACAGAAAAAATCCGCTGGATGATAAGCGCCCATAAAAAAGCGTTCAGAGGGTATTTACGGGATCTGCCCGTTGATGCATAGAAATGCTTCCGGAAAGAAGCAGGAACAATTTCATCAAGGTCAATGTGCTGTTGTAAGAGGGACAGAAACTGAGGTCTGTCAGATTCAAAAATTTCCTGGCAATCTGAAAAAATATCTGCCAAAGAAAGCTGATTGTATGGTATCATATAGGTACAACTCCTTTCAGGTGGATATGGTTGATTTTTGTTTGGTCACTTAAATTTTACCACAAACCTGTGAGGAGTTGTTCTGTTTTATCAAAGAAAAAAGCCCGATTTTATGCGGGCTGTGGCGTTTCGCAAACGCCTAATATTGTATAAATCATAGGGAGGTACGAATATGAATCAATGTGACAGAATAAAACTTATATTACAAGAAAATAATCTAAAGCAAAAACAATTAGCCACCGAAATTGGTGTATCTGAAAGCTATATTTCCATGCTCTTAAAAAAGCCTAAAATTAATTTATCTCAGTCCCTCGCTACACTTATTGAAGAGAAATACGGCTATAACGCTGAATGGATTCTCAATGGTACCGAACCAAAACTGAAGCAAATTAGTAAGAACAAAACCTTATCTGCTCTTCATCAAAAGGCATTATCTCAGCTTGAAAAAATGAACGATGACCAAATTAAGGCTGTGCTTGCCTTCATTAACGCTTTAGATGACGTCGAAAAAGCACTATGCTCAAGCTCTGAATCCTAATTCCATAAATCATCAACAGGCAATGCAGGTGTTAATCTACACCTGCTCTTTTCTTGTGTACGATTCCCCTTCCCTTGCGATTTAATAACAGCGACATTGCCACCAAAAATAACGGAAATATCTTACAGAATCTTTTTCAGTAAAAATTACTAATCTGCTTCCCCGTTGTTGTCGTATCTCCAAAGAGTTCTTCAAAAGTACATGAAAAGAATTTCATCAATTTTACAATTTCGGATAATTCAAACTGCACTTCTCCACGTAAACGCCTCCTGGTGCTGTCCTCACTCATTTGCAGTATTTCAGCCAGTTCAGACGTGTTGATATTAAAAAACGCCATCTTTACCCTTAGCATAGGAAAAATATTAGTTTGTGTTCTTGCCATCTTCTCACCTCCTTTTTAACGCAAATTGCGTTATATTGTCCATTTATATTAAACTCAAATAGTGTTTTTGTCAAGCGTATCGCGCAAAAAACACGCATTTCGCGTTTATTTTATCTTTATAAATCATTTTTTTGCGTTTATAATGTACTTAAATCGCAAGAAGGAGTATCAATAATGGGAAGGGAACGTAAAGTCGAATCACGTGGTCCAGAATATGTAGAATTTGGAAATAATATGGCAAAATTAAGAAAAGCACGCGGATTATCACAGGCTGAAATCGCTGCCGCTTTAGGAACATTGCAGAGTACATATGCAGGTTGGGAAGCGGGAACACGTAAAGTTCAGCTTACAACCATGCTTCAGCTTTCTAAATTTTTTGGTGTATCTATCGATGTATTAATCGGTACACAAAAATTTGTTAATGTACCATCAGAAAAATCTTCCTGTGAATTAAATGATAAGGAAAAAAAGCTTGTTGATATATATAGAGAATTAAATACTGCTGGAAAACAAAAACTGCAGGAGCGCGCTGATGAATTACTGGAGCTTGGTTATACAGAAAAAAGAGACATCGAAAAAATGGCATAAATATTACACGGAAAAACACTCTAAAATTATATATGTCCATTTCACTTAAACTTTAATACTTACGTGTCACAAATGACACACCATGCGTTATACTTGTTCTTTGATAATATGCTTAACCGGGCAGCCGGGGGACGTGCTTCCACCCACTCTGAGTCTTGTCAGAAGGGGGTGGTGCCTTATGAGTACATACGAGGAATTTATAATAATTCTGGCTACTGCCAGTTTGATTGTAACCATTCTGAATTATACGCATAAGAAATAGCCGTCCTACCCTGGAAAAGTAAACGGCTAATTCTTTAGTACATATTTGCCAGAGTGGGTGAGATGCATTCACTTTCCGGCTGTCTTGTTAAGTATATTATAGCCAGTTTTCAGAAGATTGTAAACACATTTTGATAAAAATAATTGAATAGTATGCTTAACCGGGCAGCTGATAGAGCGGCTATGGTTCTCCCATCCTTTGTCTTGAAAGGAGGGGATGCTTATGAGCACATATGAAGAATTCATGATAATTCTGGCTACTGCCAGTTTAGTCATTGCCATTCTAAATTATGTACATAAGAAATAGCCGCCCTGCTCTCTGGTAAAGAATAGGCGGCTACTTCCTAGCTAATCATTTTTGCCTAGACGGGGAGCCTTAACCTCCCTTATCGGCTGTCTTGTTAAGTATATTATAGCCAGTTTTCAGAAGATTGTAAACACATTTTAATAAAAATAATTGAATAGTATGCTTAACCGGGCAGCCGGGGGACGTGCTCTCACCCATTCCGAAATCCTGACGGAAGGTGGTGATTATTATGAGTACATATGAAGAATTGAACCTAATTGTAAGCATTGCTTTATTAATCATTGCAATTCTGAGTTATGCACATAAGAAATAGCCGTCCCACTCCTTGCAAAAGTAGACGGCTGATTTCTTAGTCATTTGTTTTCGCCGGGATGGGTAGTGTGCACCTACTTTCCGGCTGTCCTGTTAAGTATATTATAGTCAGTTTTCAAGCGATTGTAAACACATTTTGATAAAATAATTGAATAATACGCTTAACCGGGCAGCCGGGGAACGTGCGTGCCATCCATCCTAAATCTTGACAGGAGGATGATGCTTATGAGTACATACGAAGAATTCATGATTATCATAGCTGTTGCTGGATTAATCGTTGCGATTTCCCGGCTGCCTTGTCAAATATATTATAGCCAATTTTTAAAAGATTGTAAATACATTTACTCAAAATTCCTAAGTGCCCGCTATATCACCAATGGCACTCCAGACATTATCAGTCTTTGATAATATCTTTTGTCAAATGTAAAAACCGTACAATGTTACCAGCATCGGACGGCTTTACATAGATTCCTATACAGATTCCAGAGAATCGGTATAATCATCCCCAGACACGAAGATTATACCATAATTCTCCCACTCTTGTATAGCTAGTTTTTATACATTTTTTAAGGAGGATTGGTAAAATGGCAACAGCAAAAAAACTTCCATCTGGTTCCTGGCGATGCCTTGCTTACAGCCATACTGAAGAAGTCTATGACAAAAAAACCGGAAAAATGAAGCGCAAGCGCATATACGAATCGTTTACCAGCAACGACCCCTCCCCACGCGGCAAAAAGGAGGCAGAATTAGCCGCTGCACAATATCAGCTGGAGAAAGATACCCTATTAATGAAAAAACGCCCGAAATACGGTGAAATGACGCTCACAGAGGCAATCGATGCATATATTGAGTCCAGAAAGATTCTGAATCGCTCACCTACCACTATCCAGGATTATGAGTGCATTAAAAAATATGCATTCCAAGATTTGATGGATTTCAAGCTGAAGGATTTAGATGAACAAATATTGCAGGAAGCCATAAACGTAGAAGCACGGCGTCCCAGTAATAAAACAAAAAGAATACAGAAACCCATATCTGCCAAACGTCTCAAAAACGAATGGGGTCTTGTCAGCGCTGTGTTGCACAAATATTCCAAGAATATTGATTTTGAGGAAATTGAGCTTCCTACTGTCGCCCAGCGTATAGTAGAACTTCCATCCGCCGGAGATGTCATGCGTATCGTTAAAGGAACAGAAATAGAACTTCCTGTTCTACTTGCAATGTGGTTATCTTTTTCCATGTCAGAAGTACGCGGACTAACAAAATCAAAATCTATATCCGGAGATTATCTGACCGTAAACGAGGTCGTTGTTGATGTCGGACATAAAGCTGTTCGAAAAGAAATGCCAAAAAATCCCACACGGACCCGCCGCCACCGAATACCACCCTATATCAAATATTTAATAGACCAGGTGGAGGGTGACAGCCTTGTACAGATGAGCGGAAGGGCACTTTACCGGCGCTGGATACGTCTGCAGGATGAAAACGGCATGGAACATATTACCTTTCATGACCTCCGGCACTTGAACGCCTCTGTCATGGCATTACTTCGGATACCTGATAAATATGCACAGGAACGTGGCGGATGGAAAACTGACCGAGTTATGAAAAAAATATATATGCAGACATTTTCGGAAGAACGTGAAAGAGTCGATAGCATTATTGACAGCTACTTTGAAAGTGCTATGCAACACGAAACGCAACACGAAATCAAAAAACCCCAGTAAATACTGAGGTTTTTAAGAGCGCGAGACGGGACTCGAACCCGCGGCCTCGACCTTGGCAAGGTCGCGCTCCACCAACTGAGCCACTCGCGCATATTGTTGACTTCATTTCTTTCTTGTTCCTGTCAACATTGAATACTATACTATATCTTTTGAAGTTTGTCAACACAAAAATGAAACATTTTTCCAAAATTCTGCAGAAATTTTTTTGTTCACTTCTATTTGTCTGATTCCCTCATCATTTAGGACAACTAAAAAACGTCCACCGGACGTTTTTGTCGTATGCACAACAACAAAAAAATCCAGTATTCAACTGGATTTTTCAGAGCGCGAGACGGGACTCGAACCCGCGGCCTCGACCTTGGCAAGGTCGCGCTCCACCAACTGAGCCACTCGCGCATATTGTCGACTTCGTTTCTTTATCCTGTTCCCGTCGACAATCAATACTATACTACATGCGTCCGAATTTGTCAACACTATTTTTAAAGTTTTTCTATTTTTCTATTTTAATCGGAATACTACTACAAAACTGCCCTCCCGCTCATTGATACAGATGGACCTTTTGATATAATATTCCCCGTGCTCCTCCAGACTGTGCTTCAGAATACCAAAATCCGGCGTGTACGCCACAATCGTTGCGCCCCGTCTCGCCACTTTAGGAATGTATTCCAGGAAGCGGTCATACAGCGCCGCCACGTTATCCAGATTTCTGAGCCTGCCGGCTGCCGGAAGATTGGTTACAATCTCATCGAACGGCTTTTCATGTGTAAAATCGAAAAAGTCACGGTTGATATAATGCGCATTGACGTGCGCCAGCGCACTGTTTCTCCGCGCCTTCTGTACGGCTTCCTCCAGGATATCCACGCCGTAGAGCGTTCCCGGCGTCACCACCTGCCTGCGCTCAATCAGCATGGTACCGACACCGCAGAACGGGTCGAGCACGCGCGCTCCCTCACGCAGATATTCCTTCACCATATACATAATCAGCGCAGCGTTTACCGGAGCGATGGATACCGGAAGCGAGCCTGCGCGGTAAGCAAACCGGCGGTCCTTTATAGTATACAGCTTCAGCAGCGGAATAAAACGTCCCTCCCGGTTTCCCACCAGGCGTATCTCTATCTCGTAGCCTCCCGGCGCATTCAGAAGCTGCCGTCCGCTCTCCTTCTCCAGCGCACGCGCAAGCTTTTTCACCAGGTCCACCTTCTGTTCATTGGACAACTGCGCGCGCACCTCCAGGCGGAAGTAAAACGGCTGCTCCTCCCGGTGGCATTTTTTCAGAAACGGCAGAAGCTGCGACTGCACGAGCTGCTCCGCCATATTCTGCGGGCTTCCCTCCAGATGCTCCAGCCCCGGAACCGGGAACAGCAGCTCCATATAAGTGCGGATGGGCAGCACACGATCCAGATTCTCCGTCTCGAAGCGGATGCCCCCTGCCAGCATACGGACCTTTTCCGGCCTGTATAACTGCTCTGCTGTCGCTTCCCTGTTTTCCCTGTTTGTAATCAGGATAACCTCCAGATGCTCATGCATTGCCGTAAACGTGTGCTTCTGCATCTTTTCCGTTTTCACAAGCACCGTCTTCAGTGCCGTCTGCTCACAGTAAACATGCTTTTCTTCCTCCGGCGTCACGGCGATGCGGTCCAGTTCCTCCATGCGCGCCTTTATCGTATCCAGATACGGCGTGCAGTCGTAGTGGGACAGCGCCTTTAAATAGTCCGCGCGGATATAAAGGATGGTCTCCCTCTGGTATGCCTCCCAGAGAACCGGCTTCAGTGACTCCTCCCCCAGCTCTCCGATAACCAGCGCCACATTTTTGCGGACCTTGGGGTCCTCATGCGTTAAAAGGTCCGTAAGTACGGAGAAATCCCCTGCAAGCTCTCTTGCAAGGGTTTTCCCGCTGTGTGTTTTTCTTATCTCTTCTTTCAGACCGAGCGCGGAATCGCGAAGGTCTACTCCGTTTTTTAAGTTGTTCAGATATTTATTCATCAACACTGTAGTTCGGTGCCTCTTTCGTTATATGAATATCGTGCGGATGGGATTCTCTGAGAGCAGCTGCCGAAATCTTTACAAATCTTCCGTTCTGCTTCAGGTCCTCAATCGTCGGTGCGCCGCAATATCCCATACCGGAGCGCAGACCACCCATCAGCTGGAATACGGTATCCTCCACGCTGCCTTTGTACGCTACGCGTCCTTCCACGCCCTCCGGCACAAGCTTCTTTGCATTCGACTGGAAATAACGATCCTTACTGCCGTTTTCCATCGCCGCAATCGAGCCCATACCGCGGTATACCTTGTATTTTCTTCCCTGATAAAGCTCAAAAGTTCCCGGACTCTCGTCACAGCCTGCGAAGATGCTTCCCATCATGCAGACATTGGCGCCTGCCGCAATCGCTTTTGTCATATCGCCGGAGTATTTGATACCGCCATCCGCGATAATCGGGATACCGCTTTCCTTTGCCGCCTCGTAGCAGTCCATTACCGCCGTAATCTGCGGTACGCCGATGCCGGCAACAATACGGGTGGTACAGATGGAACCTGGTCCGATGCCGACCTTCACCGCATCCACACCAGCCTCTATCAGCGCTCTGGTGCCTTCCGCCGTCGCAACATTTCCGGCGATCAGCTGCAGGTCCGGATACGCCTCTTTAATCATTCTCACGCATCTGAGGACATTCATGGAATGACCGTGTGCGGAATCAAGCACGACCACATCTACGTGCGCTTTTGTGAGCTCTTCCACGCGCTCCAGACAGTTCGCCGTGATGCCGATTGCCGCGCCGCAGAGAAGACGTCCCTGCTCATCCTTCGCCGAGTTCGGATATTTGATCTGCTTTTCGATGTCCTTGATGGTGATGAGACCTTTTAAGTTGTAGTCGTCATCAACGATCGGCAGCTTTTCCTTGCGCGCCTTGCCGAGGATTTTTTTCGCTTCCTCCAGCGTGATGCCGACCTTGGCCGTGACAAGTCCTTCTGAGGTCATGCTGTCTTTAATTTTTTTGGTGTAGTCTTCTTCGAATTTTAAATCACGATTTGTAATGATTCCTACCAGTTTCCCGTTCTCTGTAATCGGTACTCCTGAGATTCTGAATTTTGCCATCAGCTCGTTGGCATCCGCCAGCGTGTTTTCCGGTGAAAGATAAAATGGATCTGATATAACGCCGTTTTCTGAACGTTTTACTTTGTCTACTTCTTCCGCCTGCGCTTCAATAGACATGTTTTTGTGTATGATTCCGATGCCGCCCTGTCTTGCCATCGCAATCGCCATTCTGTGTTCTGTAACGGTATCCATTCCGGCGCTCATCATCGGAATATTCAGTTTGATTTTTTTCGTCAGATACGTGGTTAAGTCGACCTGATTTCCAATCACCTCTGAATATGCCGGTACTAAAAGCACGTCGTCAAATGTAATTCCCTCACCTATGATACGACCCATCTTCTTTTCCTCTCTTTCATGTATTTCCCGATATTCTATCAAATATCACTGCGGCTGTCAACAGCCGGTTTCTTCTTTTTTCGGCAAAATTATTGTGCCATTGTAACAGTTCAGACAGGTCTTTGCACTCGCTGCAAAGACCGTAAGAAAATGATGCAAGAGTGCAAAATCCCATCGCGAAGCGATTTTAAATGGATTTTTGCAGGTAACAGGGCAGCTTGGCTGAACTGTTACCTGCCATTACAGTTCCGTCATGCAAAAAAAATGGAAAGGCAGACCGTACAGATTTATCTGCCAAGAGCTGTTTTTCCATTTTTACAGATGTGCAAAGCGCATATACCCTTATAACAATGAGCCTGATATTAGTACAGGCTGACTTCCCGCGGCGCCATGCGCTTCATATCTTTCAGAATAACCTCGTTCGGTTCAAAGAGCACGCGCTCCAGCCCTTTTTCTCCCTTGATGATCATCGTGTACGACTGATTCTGCTCATCGCGCGAAGAAAAATCCAGCGTTTTTAAATCCTGTCTGCGATTGTAGGCATCCAGCGCATGGGATTTTGTGGGCGCCATGATTTCCAGATTCTTGACGTCCGCGCTGTACACGCGTTTTCTTTTCTGCTTCGACATGATTTTGTCGATGTCCAGTTCTCCGTTTACGTAGAGATATTCAAACTCCACATCAAACGTCGGGATAAAAATAAAGTCCACAATCACAAGCACGACTGCCGCAATAAAGGCGAAAATTCCAAGTGTGGTAAACAGCGCCGCCAGCACAGCAAGAACCGTCACTGCGATCAGCAGGGCTTTCAAGATAGTGTCCTTTGCCGTTTTTTTTCTTTTTACAATAATCTCCGTGTACAAATCACTCATGTCCGAGTCCTCCTTTTCGAATAGTATAGCATATACAAAGGACACTTGCAAAAGGAATTTGCAAGTGTCCTGATATATTTATGGTGCCCAGGCGAAGACTCCGGAGGACGGAATCAATTCCTTCTGCCTGCAAGCAGTCAGCGGATTTTGTTTCCTGTACTTCACGCTGCGCAATCGCGCTGGCGCACACTCGGAAACTTCGTTTCCTCGTTATCCGTTGCACTCATATAACTTTACGGGAATGTGCCTGTCTGCTTCCGCAGACTCCGGAGGACGGGAGCAATTCCTTCTGCCTGCAAGCAGTCAGCGGATTTGCTCCCGTCCTCCTTACCGCCTGCTACGCAGGCGCACATTCCCTTTGTTGCATTCGTGCTTATGCGCTTACATCATTCCCTGGTTCATTCCACCGCCCTGCATTGCCGGTTCCGGTTCTTTGATGTTTGCGACGCAGGATTCTGTGGTGAGGAAGGTAGCGGCTACGCTGGTTGCATTCTGCAGCGCGCTTCTTGTTACCTTCGCCGGGTCAAGGATGCCCGCCTCAATCATATCTACGTATTCTTCTTTGTATGCATCGAAGCCGTAGCCCTTTTCGGTTTCCATAACCTTGTTTACGATTACAGAACCTTCAAGTCCTGCATTTTCTGCAATCTGGTACAGCGGAGCACTCAGTGCCTTCAGAATTACTCTTGCACCGGTCTTCTCGTCGCCTTCCAGATTTTCAACCAGCTTTTCTACTTCTTTCGCCGCATGGATATATGCAGAACCGCCGCCTGCTACGATACCTTCTTCTACGGCTGCTCTTGTTGCATTCAGAGCATCCTCCATACGGAGCTTTGCTTCCTTCATTTCTGTCTCAGTAGCTGCGCCGACACGGATTACCGCTACGCCGCCTGCCAGCTTCGCAAGACGCTCCTGCAGTTTCTCTTTATCGAACTCGGAGGTTGTCTCCTCAATCTGTGCTTTGATCTGTGCAACTCTTGCCTTGATCTCATCACGATTGCCCTCGCCGTCCACGATAACAGTATTCTCTTTTGCAACCTTAACCGATTTTGCACGTCCGAGCATATCGATAGTGGTATCCTTCAGCTCCAGACCGAGCTCCTCGGAGATTACCTGTCCGCCGGTAAGGATTGCGATATCCTTCAGCATATCTTTTCTTCTGTCGCCATAGCCCGGTGCCTTTACAGCAACTACGCCGAAGGTTCCTCTCAGCTTGTTGACAATCAGCGTGGTGAGCGCTTCGCCCTCTACATCCTCTGCAATGATCAGCAGCTTTCTGCCGGACTGCACGATCTGCTCCAGAAGCGGCAGGATATCCTGGATCACGGAAATCTTCTTATCGGTAATCAGGATGTACGGATCTTCCAGCACTGCTTCCATCTTCTCCATGTCGGTTGCCATGTATGCGGAGATATAACCTCTGTCAAACTGCATACCTTCTACCAGGTCAAGCTCCGTCTTCATGGTCTTGGATTCCTCGATGGTGATAACGCCGTCATTGGAAACCTTTTCCATAGCATCCGCAACCATATTTCCAACTTCCTCATCACCGGCGGAGATAGCTGCAACTCTCGCCATCTGATGCTTGCCGGTAACCTTGCTGCTCATGGATGCGATAGCTTCTACCGCAGTATCGGTTGCCTTCTTCATACCTTTTCTGAGAACGATCGGGTTTGCGCCTGCCGCCAGGTTCTTCATACCTTCCTGGATCATTGCCTGTGCAAGAACGGTTGCTGTTGTCGTACCGTCACCGGCTACGTCGTTTGTCTTGGTAGCAACCTCTTTTACAAGCTGTGCGCCCATATTTTCAAACGCATCCTCCAGCTCGATTTCCTTTGCGATGGTAACACCGTCGTTTGTGATGAGCGGGGTGCCGTACTGCTTGTCAAGTACGACGTTTCTTCCTTTCGGTCCAAGTGTTACCTTGACCGTATTTGCCAGCTTATCTACGCCGGCCTCAAGTGCTGCTCTTGCCTCTGAACCATATTTGATTTCCTTTGCCATAATAATGCAACCTCCTTATTCTACTATTGCCAGAATATCATTCTGTTTTACAATGATGTATTCCTCGTCGTCCAGCTTCACTTCGTTACCGGCATATTTGGAATAAATAACTTTATCTCCAACCTTAACCTGCATTTCAACTTCCTTGCCATCTACAACACCGCCCGGTCCTACTGCGATAACCTCTGCCTGCTGCGGCTTCTCCTGCGATTTTGCTGCCAGGATAATTCCGGATTTTGTGGTCTCTTCTGCTTCAAACTGCTTTAATACAACTCTGTCACCCAATGGTACTAACTTCATGATTGCTTCCTCCTTCATCGATTCTCTTATTATTAGCACTCATTTCAGTCGAGTGCTAATCACAGTTCATATATTAGTAAATATATGTAAAATATGCAACTTTATACGTCGTCAAAAAACGGAACCATTCTTCTGATAGCTCCCGATATCTTTTGAATGCTCCCGTTTTCTCACTTTTTCAATATATGTTCTAAAAAATTTGTAAACTCACGCCGCTCAGAATTTCTTCCGGCTTGCCTTGATTTCCTCCAGCTCATCGAATACAACGTCGTTTACTACCTTGATGTAGGTGCCCTTCATGCCGGAGGAACGCGACTCAATCACGCCGGCGCTCTCAAACTTGCGCAGCGCATTGACGATCACGGAACGCGTAATTCCCACGCGGTCCGCCACCTTGCTCGCCACAAGAATGCCCTCGTTCCCGTTCAGCTCGTCAAAAATATGGATGATAGCTTCCAGCTCCGAATAGGATAAGGTGCTGATTGCAGATTTCACAATCTGGATTTTCCGGTTTTCCTCCGCATTTTCTTCATTTACAGAGCGCATCATTTCCAGCCCGACCACCGTCGTGCCGTATTCGCTTAAAATAATATCGTCAATCGTATACTGGCTGTCGCATTTATACATGAAAACCGTTCCGAGACGCTCTCCCGCAATGTCAATCGGATTGATAATTGCCTGGTATTTTCCGACATCCCCGTCCACAAAGCCCAGCGTTTCCAGATTTACGTTCTCCTTCGTAGACAGAACCGCCAGCAGGCGCTCGTTCAGCAGCGGGTCTATAAAACCGCCCACCTTATCCGCGATCAGCTCGTGGATTTCCTCTACCTGGTCGCTCAGACTGACGCCGAGAACCTTGCCCTTACGGCTGATAACCAGAATATTTGAATCCAGGATATCCGTCAGAACCTGGCAGATATCGTTGAAAACGACTTTACTGGAGTTGTTGTTGTGCAAAAGCTTGTTGATTTTTCGTGTCTTGTCCAATAATTGTACACTCATTTGGCTTCCTTCCTTTCCCATTGTTGTCTGCTGTCCCATGCGCTCAGTGTATCACAGTTTTCACAAATCATCAACAAAAAATATATTAATTTCAGACAATTACTTTTTTTCCTGTTTTTCCTCTTCTTCCTGCTCCGGCTTCGGTTTCTGCCACGTCATGTAGTCGCACTCCGGATTATTCTCACAGCCGTAATAGCGTCTGCCCTTCTTGGTTTTGCGCACCACAAGCTCCCCGCCGCATTTCGGGCAGGGCACGCCGATTTTTTCCAGATACGGCTTGGTATTGCGGCATTCCGGGAAACCGGGACATGCCAGAAATTTCCCGTGCGGACCGTATTTAATCACCATACTGCGCCCACACTGCTCGCAGATGACGTCAGTCTCCTCATCCGCGATTTTGACGCTTTCCAGCTCTTTTTCCGCTTTTTCTACAGCCTCTTTGAGGTCCGGGTAAAAATTGCTGACAACTGTCTTCCAGTTTACAACGCCCTCCTCCACCTTATCGAGGAGCGACTCCATGTTCGCCGTAAAGTTTACATCCACGATACTGGGGAATGCCTTTTTCATCATCTGGTTGACTACCTCGCCCAGCTCCGTCATATACAGATTTTTGTTTTCCTTAATCACATACCGGCGTGTAAGCAGCGTCGTGATGGTCGGGGCATACGTGCTCGGACGCCCGATGCCAAGCTCCTCCAGCGTCTTTACAAGCGCCGCCTCCGTATAGTGGGCGGGCGGCTGCGTGAAATGCTGCTTCTCCTGCAGCTCTTTTTTCACAAGCAGCGTCTCTTTTGTGATTTTTGCAAGCACGGACTGGCTCTTCTCGTCCTCCTCCGAGTCCTGCGTATAAACCGCCATAAAGCCCTCAAACGCCAGACGGGAAGCCGATGCCGTGAAATAATACTGTCCGGCGGCAATCTTTGCCGAGATCGTCTCGTAACGGGCGCTTGCCATCCTGCTCGCCGCAAATCTTCTCCAGATAAGCTGGTAGAGACGGAACTGGTCCCTGGATAACGACTCTTTAATCAGCGTCGGTGTCCGCCCGATATCACTCGGACGGATTGCCTCGTGCGCATCCTGGATTTTTTTGCCGGACGCCTTCGCCTGGCTTCCCGCGGACACATAATCGCTTCCGTACTGCTCTGCAATATATTCCTTTGCCGCCGCGTCAGCCTCATCCGCAATACGTACCGAATCTGTACGCAGATACGTAATCAGACCGACGGTACCGTTTCCCTTAATATCGACTCCCTCATAAAGCTGCTGCGCGATACGCATCGTTTTCTGTGTGGAAAAACTCAGCACCTTGGAAGCTTCCTGCTGCAGCGTGCTGGTCGTGAACGGCAGCGGCGCCCTGCGGACGCGCTCTCCCGTTTTGATTTCCGCAACATGGAACTCCTCCTGCTCTATTTCCTTCAATACCGCATCCAGCTCATCACGGGAGCGGATGGTCATTTTCTTCTTCTCCGTCCCGTAAAAAGCTGCCTCCAGCGGCTTTTTCGAGCCCGGTACCTCCAGAACCGCATTCAGTGTCCAGTATTCCTCCGGCACAAACGCATTGATTTCCTCATCACGGTCCGCAATCAGACGGAGCACCGCCGACTGCACTCTTCCGGCGCTTAAGCCCCGCTTTACCTTTGCCCAGAGAAGCGGGCTGATCTCGTAGCCCACCATACGGTCCAGCATACGTCTCGCCTGCTGTGCGTCGACCAGATTCATATCGATCTGCCGCGGATTTTTCAGCGAGGTCTTCACCGCATTCTTGGTAATCTCATTAAACGTAATTCTGCGCATCTTGCTTTCATCCAGCTTCAGCGCATGTGCGAGGTGCCAGCTTATCGCTTCTCCCTCACGGTCGGGGTCGGTTGCGAGATAGACCTTATCCGCCTTTTTCACTTCCTTGCGCAGCGACGCAAGCAGCTCCCCCTTTCCGCGGATAGTGATGTATTTCGGCTCATAGCCGTGCTCCACGTCAATACCGAGCTGGCTTTTGGGCAGATCCCGCACATGCCCGTTGGATGCCGCCACCTCATAATTCGAACCGAGAAATTTCTTTATCGTCTTGACTTTTGTGGGAGACTCCACAATTACCAGGTTTTTCGCCATCAGGATTTCCTCCGTAAAAATCATTATTTCATTTTTACATAATTATTTTTACCGCTTTCCGATACAAGTCCCTTCAGCTCCAGAGCGCTTAAAGCGCCCATTACCTGCCAGACTGGAATATCGGTCTCCTCTGCAAGCGTCTGCAGGTTCTTTGCATCAGAATCCAGACAACTATACACCAATTTTTCAGACGATGCAAGTACCATCTTTGAGTTTTTCTCTTTCGCAGCTCTTTTCAGGAGGAAACCATTGGTCTCCAGAAATTCGTCAATATCCGTAATCATGCCGGCTCCGTCCTGTATCAGCCGGTTGCAGCCCGCGCTTAAAGCATCCTGCATACGCCCCGGAAACGCGTAGACATCCCTTCCCTGCTCCAGCGCCAGCTCCGCCGTAATCAGGGTGCCGCTTTTCTTTCTCGCCTCAACCACCACAACAATTTTCGACAAACCGCTGATAATGCGGTTGCGCATGGGAAAATGGAAGGCAAGCGGCGCAGTACCGGGATAAAACTCCGATATCACCCCGCCGCTCTGGATGAGCGCCTCATACAGCCGCCTGTTTTCCCTCGGATAACAGATATCCACTCCGCAGCCAGGAATAGCGTAGCTTTTGCCGCCGGCGTTAAGACATGCCTCCTGCGCCCGCGCATCGATGCCGTACGCCATACCGCTCACCACGGAAATGCCGTTTTCCGCAAGTCTCTCTGCCAGGCTCTCCGCCGTATTTCTTCCATTATAAGTGCACATCCTTGCGCCGACCACCGCCACACAGGTTTCCTCCTGTGAAACCATCCTTCCCCTGCAGAACAGCCCGGAAGGATAATCCACAATCTGCAGAAGCTGCTGCGGGTACGCCGGATTTTCGCAGCTGATAAATTGTATTCCCTTTCTCTGCCACTTATGATACTCTTGCTGCGCCCTGGCAAGCTCCCAGTGACGGCGCACGGCGTCCATCTTTTTTTCACTCAGAACCGGTATTTTCTGCTCCCTTCCCCTTGCCGCATCATACACCCGTCCGGGCTTATCCCAGACTGCAAGAAGCTTTTTGCGGTCCGCCTCATAAAGTCCCGGAATGCTGCAGAGCCAGAACCATTCCAGCTCTCTTTTCTCATTAAATCCGTTTTCCATTTTCTCTCCTCTTTACCGGTTTATCCAGTAGCGCCGGTGGATACTGCGGTAACAGAGCGCCTCCTGCAGATGGCGGCTTCTGATGTTCCCGCTCCCCTCCATATCCGCGATCGTCCGCGCCACCTTCAGAATGCGGTAATATGTCCGCGCGCTCAGATCAAGCTTTTCAAAAGCCTCCTCCATTATTTTTCCCTCCGACCTGCCAAGGGCGCAGTATGCACGTATCCCACTCTGGTCCAGGTCCGCGTTAAAACGGAATGGTGTATCCCGGTACCGCTGCTCCTGTATCCGGCGCGCCTGCAGCACTCTTTCGCGTATCTGCTCCGTGGTTTCCCCCGTTTTGGCCGCTCCCAGCGCCCGGTACTGTACCGCCGGCACCTCAATCGTGATATCGATGCGGTCCAGAAGCGGCGAACTGATGCGGTTCAGATACCGCTGTATCTGCGCGTGCGTGCAGGTACACTTTTCCATGTCCGGATAATAGCCACACGGGCAGGGATTCATCGCCGCAACCAGCATGATATTTGCCGGATACTCATAGCTTCCCGCCGTTCTTGAAATACACACGCGGCGCTCCTCCAGAGGCTGTCTGAGTACCTCCAGCGTCTCCCGCGAAAATTCCGGCAGCTCGTCCAGAAACAGCACTCCGTTGTGCGCCAGACTTACCTCTCCGGGGCGGGGATGTCCGCCTCCGCCCACCATCGCCTTTGCCGTGATGCTGTGGTGCGGCGCGCGGAATGGTCTCTCCTGCACAAGATAGCGGTCCCCTGTCAGCATACCGGCAATGCTGTAAATCTTTGAAATTTCTATCTTCTCCTTCAGGGAAAGCGGCGGCAGTATTCCCGGTATCCGCTTCGCCAGCATGGATTTTCCGGCGCCCGGCGGACCGGTCATCAACAGATTGTGAAAACCGGCTGCCGCCACCTCCGCCGCCCGTCTGGCTGCCGCCTGCCCGCTTATCTCCGCAAAATCCTCATACTGCGCCGGTACGCCCTCCTCCATATTTCCGGCACACGCCGGCTGCAGTGCTCTCTCGCCCTTTAAATACGCAATCGCCTCCGCAAGCGTCGATACACCGATAATTTTGACGCCGGAAATGACCGCCCCCTCTTTTTCATTTTCCTTCGGGACAATGCAGGTATGACAGCCGCACTGCGCCGCGCCCGCCGCTATGGGAAGAATGCCGGGAACCGGCAGCACTCTGCCGTTTAAATTTAATTCCCCGGCAAGCAGAAAGCCCCGCAGACGCTCCCCGGCAATCTTGCCGTAGGCGGCAGCGACTGCCACGGCAATCGCCAGGTCGAAGCCTGTCCCGCTTTTTTTCACATCCGCCGGCGAAAGATTGACCGTTATTTTCTTCGGCTCCATGCGCAGCCCGCTGTTTTTCAGCGCAGTGCGCACGCGCTCCTGCGCCTCCCTCACCTGTGTCGACAGAAAGCCGACCATTGTAAACGACGGAAGCCCGTCGGTAATATCCGCCTCCACATTCACCGGTCTGCTCTCAACGCCCAGAACAGACGCAGACATCACTGTACTAAACAAACGCATTCCTCCTTTTATCGCTGCAGTGCCGCATGTGGGTGATGAAAGATTTTCAGATTTTCCAGAAAAGAGTTTTGACTTTCTTTATCGATATGATATCATATATAATTAAAAAATGCAACAAAAACATAATTAAATTTCAAATTGACGCAATTCCCCGGAATACGGCTTTTCTGTGCAGGCGCACATACAAATATCCTCCCGTCTCCAGAAATGCAGAAAGCAGCCGCCAAAACGGATTTCATCGTGCAGCACCGCCGCGGACATATCCAGAAGCCGCAGGTCGCTGCGGATACCGGTACCCAGATATTTCAGATACGCCTCCTTCGCCACCCAGATTTTCGTCAGTGCAGGATTCTTCTGCTCCGTCTCCTGCAGAAGTGCCGCCTCCCGCGGATGGCACACACGCCGCACAAGCGATTCCTTATGTTCCCGTACCGGTTCCAGATCGACACCGATGGGCGCGTCGCTGATGCCGCAGAGAATTCCCTCCCGGCAGTGGCTGTAATTAAAAAAAAGCTGCGGCATTCCGGGAAAATACGGCTTTCCCATCTCATCCGCCGCAATATCCGGGAGCTGCTTTATACCATATTCCAGACGAAGCCCGGCAAGAAGCAGCTCCCTTGCCGCCCCCGTCTGTTCCCCGTGCTTCTGTCCCCGGCTATCCAGGTCTTTTCTGCAAAAATAAATCATGCTTCTCTCCCCTTATACATCCGTCATCCACGCTCTGGAATCTGCGATGCAAAAAACGCCCTCCTATGAGGCGAGAAAATGCTGCCGCAGCTTTGCGACCGCGCTCTTTTCGATTCTGGATACGTAGGACCTTGATATTCCCATTTTATCAGCAATTTCCCGCTGTGTCATCTCCGATTTTCCATAAAGCCCGTACCGGAGCTTTAATATCTCTTTTTCTCTCTCCGTGAGAACATTTTCCAGCAGACGGTAAAGCGTCCGTGTATTTCTGTCCAGCTCCATGCGTTCGATGACGTCAATATTCTCGCCCTCGATGACGTCGATCAGACTGATTTCATTGCCTTCTTTATCTGTTCCAATCGGCTCATTCAGGGATACTTCCCGTGAAATTTTCTTTCGTGAGCGAAACAGCATCAGCAGCTCGTTTTCCACACAGCGCGCTGCATAGGTAGCAAGCTTGTTGGTTCTTGCATGATTAAAGGTAGAGACTGCTTTAATCAGCCCGATGGTTCCCACGGCGATCAGCTCTTCCCCATCCTCCCCCTGCTTCTGATACTTTTTCGCCACATGCGCCACCAGCCGCAAATTCCTCTCAATCAGAATTTTTTTCGCTTCCAGGTCGCCTTCCTTATATTTCTGAAGAAACCAGGCTTCTTCTTCGGGAGTAAGCGGCTTTGGAAAAGACTTCATAAAAAAGCACCTCAAAGGGGTTTCTATCAGTTTATGTGAAAACTCCCTTTTTAGTGCTTTTCCCTCCGGAATTTGGCTTCTCAAATACGCGGATTTCATGTACATACAATTTAAGCTTCGCTTCCATCATCTGCGCGGATACATTCCGGGCACGTCCGTGCGCTCCAGCAGGTAATCTATGCTGACACCATGAATATCCGCAATCTGAACCAGAATATCGAGCGGCATCAGACTGTCTGCATTTTCATAACGGCTGTAGGTCCGCTGCGAGATATTCAGTTTTTCTGCCATCTTCGTCTGTGTGATATCGCTGTCCTCACGCAGGTCTCTGATTCTTTTGTACCTCTTCATGAAATCAACTCCTTTATACGTATTATATAAGAAGTCCTATTCCGTCCAGCGATTTTAGTCAATTTTTAACTATGACTTTTTCGCAAGAATCAGTTCCACGCCAAGCTTTTCATTTAAATTTCCGGTCTTTACCGCCTCTTCCGTCTCCACACACTGCGTGACAAGCCGCCTTAGCTGCGCCTCGGTAAAGCGCTCGGACTGCCGCACACAGCCCTGCGCGACAAACCGCTGTATCCCCAGCTTTCCGGCAATACTGTCCGCATCGTAGCCCTGGCTGCGCAGCCCCTTCACCTGCAGAAGCTGGTTAAACTGCCTCGTCACCAGGAACAGAATCCGCATCGGCGGCTCCTTCAGGGCAAGCAGGTCATAGTATAAATCCAGTGCCCTGCGGTTGTTTCCGGCAGATACGGCATTCACCATCTCAAAAATTTTATTGACAGTCTGTGTTGTGCAGATTTCCTCAACGTCCTTAGGCGTTATCACCTCTTTTTCCATCGTATAGCAGAGCAGCTTTTCCAGCTCCGTACTGATATTGTTCATATCCGTGCCGGTCTTTTCCAGAAAAAGCTCCAGCGCCCTGCGCGTGATATTCCGGTTTTCTTTTTTCAGGATTCCCAGAATCCAACGCGAAAGCGTGTCCTCCGTCTGTCTTTTAAATTCCACGATTCTGCCGTGATTCTTTACCGCCTTATAGAGCTTCTGCCGCTTATCCACTTCATCCTCCACAAAGAGAAAATACGTGGTGGGCGGCACATTCTCCAGGTACTGCGCAAGCTGCGCGCTGGCGCTCTTAAAAAAACCGCTGTCCTCGATTACCAGCAGCCTGCGCTCCGCAAAGAACGGCAGCGTTTCCGCCTGGTCGATCAGCTCATTGACAGAAATGTTTTTCCCCGCATAGCAGTTCAGATTGACCGTATCCTCCGGGGCGACCAGCGCCTCCTGCAGGCGGTGCTTATACTGCTTTTTCAGATAATCCTCCTCTCCGCAGAGAAGATAGATATTTTTAAAATCGTTGTTTTTCAAATCCTGTATCAGATTTTTCATGTAAGTCCTATACTTTTTCTTCCCGTCTGCGCTTCGTGATGAGACCGCCGATACGCCCTGTCTCCTTCGCGGAAAGTGAGCGCCAGCCCTCCTTCAGCACCCGGTCCAGCAGCCCCAGCTCCTCAGCAATCTCATATTTCAGCTTTTCTTCCGGTTCCATATTCTGCAAATCAATTTTTTTCTTATTCTTCGGCATAAAAACCATACCCCTTTCTTTTTTCTATTTAAGGAGTATCGTCATTTTTTTGCCGCTTATACATTTCCCGGAAAAGAATCCTGATTCCGGATATAGCATTGGGCATCCTTAACATGCACGCCGTGCGATGCCGGATGCCGCACGATTGGCAGCCGCCATCCGGTGGATCTTTCGCCAGGCGGACAGCTATCTCAGGAGCATCTCACTTACGGCTCGGATGGTATAATAATCACCGCGATAATATAGGCGAGCACCCCGCTGCCCCCGGTAATGCCGAGAATCGCGAAAATAAGACGCACCAGGGTCGAATCGATATTAAAATACCGCGCAATTCCCCCGCACACTCCGCAGAGCATTTTGTCATCTGACGATTTATAAAGTCTTTTCATTTCTCCCACTCCCTTTCCTGCGCGTTTTCGGCAGCCGCCCATGCCTGCCGCCCGCCGCTTTCGCGCATTTCTTCCATATAAATACAGAGATTGCAGACCCTGCCGCAATCAGCACCAGGATAAGCACTGCACAATGCAGAAAATAAGTATCCGGCAAAATGGTAATCACTGGATCCGTCGCCGGGTCAAACAGCCAGTAATCGTTCCGGAAAACCAGCTCGTGGAACAGCACAAACGCCCGGTCCCAGTCCGCCGCGATCAGAAGCCCCACCAGCAGAATGAAAAGCGGCGTCAGCATCCCCGCCCATTTTAAGAATACCGGCTCCCATTTATTCCGGTAAAACCAGATCCCCGCGATTATCAGCACCGGTATGCTGACAACCAGCGCCCAGAGAAAGAGCTGGAAGATCGCCTTCACCTCGCGGAAATGGATTTCCCCCTCCCGCGACATCGGCAGCGTTGGAAATTCCAGCTTATCCTGCCGGGGCGAGAGATTATAATCAATCAGCACATCGTAGTTTTCCCGGATTTCCGCTTCAGAATAACCCGACTCCTCCGCTATCTCCAGATACTGTATATCAAAATAATACAATGGTCTGCACGCCAGCGTCAGGTACACAGCCGCTGAAATAAGAAACAGCATCGTGACCGGCACCAGAATGATTTCAATAATTTTCTTTAACATAGTCCTCCACGGTCTGCAGCGTCTTTGCCAGCTCTGTCTCCCTGCCATGCGCGGCGGAGAGGAACATTGCCTCAAACTGCGACGGCGCCAGATAGACTCCATGATTCAGCATATACGCAAAGTATCTGCCGTATGCCGCCGTATCCGCTGTTTTTGCCGAAGCATAATCATTTACCTGCTCTCCGGTAAAGAATACGCAGCCAAGCGAGCCGATATGATTCAAGCAGTGCGGCACCGCATAGCGCTCCAGAAGCTTATCAAGCTCCCCAAAGAACCAGTCTCCCTTTGCGTTCAGCTCTTTATAAAAATCCGGCGTATTCTGCAAAATGGAAAGCTGCGACAGACCTGCCGCCATTGCCACCGGATTGCCGCTTAAGGTCCCCGCCTGGTACACGCTGCCCACCGGAGATACCATTTCCATAATTTCCCTTCTGCCGCCGTATGCACCGACCGGCATTCCGGCTCCGATAATTTTGCCAAAGGTCGTCAGATCCGGCTTCACGCCGAAATATTCCTGGGCTCCGCCGGCGCTTAAACGAAAGCCTGTAATGACCTCATCAAAAATCAGCAGGCTGTCATACTTATCGCAGAGCGCGCGCAGTCCGGAAAGAAACCCTTCCACCGGCGGCACCACGCCCATATTGGCTCCGACCGGCTCCACGATTACCGCGGCGATTTCCTCCGGGCAGCGTTCAAACAGCGCCTGCACGCTTTCCAGATTGTTATACTCTGCGGATAACGTGTCCTGCGTGCAGCCCGCCGGAACGCCGGCGCTGTCGGGAATGCCCGCCGTCATGACGCCCGACCCTGCCTTCACCAGCATGGCGTCGGTGTGTCCGTGATAGCATCCCATGAATTTGATGATTTTATTCCGGCGCGTAAAGCCCCGCGCCGCGCGGATCGCACTCATCACCGCTTCCGTCCCGGAATTCACCATGCGCACCATTTCCACGGAAGGAACCATACTGCAGATCAGGCGCGCCATTTTTACCTCGTTCTCTGTCGCCGCACCGAAGCTCAGTCCCTTCGCTGCTGTTTCCGTAACGCTTTTTAAAACCTCCGGGTGATTGTGTCCCAGAATCATCGGTCCCCAGGAACCGACAAAATCAATATAGGTATTGCCGTCCGCATCCGTCATATACGCGCCGTCCGCGCGCTCAATAAAACGCGGCGTCTCCTGCACGCTCCCGAAAGCGCGTACCGGACTGTTTACGCCGCCCGGCATCAGTGTGACCGCCTCCTGGAAAAGCTGCTCCGATTTTGTCATCAGCCGATTCTCCCTTCGTCCATAAATTTTGCCAGCTCCTTCGCAAAATACGTAATATAGATATCGCTGCCCGCGCGGTATGCTGACGCCGCCATTTCGCAGATTACACGCTCTTCGTCGATCCAGCCCTGCTTTGCCGCCGCCTTCACCATCGCATATTCCCCGCTCACGCTGTAGGAAGCGACCGGCACATGAACCGCCTCCTTCACCTTCGTCACCATATCCAGATAGGACATTGCCGGTTTTACCATGATGATATCTGCGCCTTCTTCCTCATCGAGCAGCGCTTCTTTTATACCTTCGCGGCTGTTGTGGAAATCCATCTGGTAAGACCTGCGGTCCCCGAAAGCGGGCGCCGACCCGGCGGCATCGCGGAATGGTCCGTAAAATGCCGACGCGTATTTGACGGCGTAGGACATCACCGGAATATGTGAAAAACCGTGCGCATCCAGCGTATTACGGATAGCGAGCACTCTTCCATCCATCATATCGGACGGCGCCACCATATCCGCCCCCGCCTGTACATGGGAAAGCGCTGTTTTCGCCAGCAGCTCCAGGGTTCTGTCATTGTCCACATCGTGACCGGCGAGCACTCCGCAGTGCCCGTGTGAGGTATACTCGCACATGCAGACATCCGTGACCAGATACATCTGTGGAAAATGCTCTCTTGCGTACCGCAGCGCCCGCTGCACAATGCCGTCTTCTGCATACGCCTGGCTTCCCAGCTCATCCTTCACCGCCGGAATACCAAACAGCATCACAGCCGTCACTCCGGCGTCCTGCAGCTCCTGCAGACATTCTCCCATACGGTCGACGCTGTAGCGGTACTGCCCCTCCATCGAAGGGATTTCTTCCTTTCTATTTTCCCCGTCCATCACAAACATCGGGTAAATCAGAGACGCCTTGTCCATCCGCGTCTCCCGCACCATTCTGCGCACAGCCTCCCCGCCGCGCAGTCTCCGCGGGCGTTTTCTCAAATCCATAGTTACGCTTCCTTTCTATTTTTCACCTGCCGGTCCTCCCGGCTGTCATCTTTCTTTTCAATATCCGGCATTTTCCTGTTCCGGCAACGGTCTCCTGAGTCCCGGATGCCTGTTATAAGCTGCCGCCTGCCAACTTCTCCACCAGACGCACAACGGCGTCCATAGACGGCTCTTCTGCCATAAAGGTTTCCATTCCAAGCTCATCGGCGGCCGCTTTTGTCTTTCTGCCGATGCAGACAGCCCGTACCTTCGTAAAATCCAGCCCCGGCACGCTCTCTGCAAAGCCTCTGACAGTAGATGCACTGGTAAATACCGCATAATCGGTTTTCTTCTCCTCAAATTCCGCACGGACATCAATCAGCGGCGATGTCTCATAAACCGTATCATAGGCTGCCAGGTCGTTCACAACCACTCCCGGCACCTTTGCAAGCTCCTCCAGAAGCTCCTGGCTGCCCGCCGCCGCGCGGAACAGCAAAATCCTCTCACCGCCCCGGCACGCTTCTGCAAGCGCTTTTCCAAGCTCCTGCGCATACGCCTGCTGCGGCATCAGATCCGCATAGCAGCCATATTTTTCCAGCTCTTTTCCGGTGCCGTTGCCGAGAACGGCAAGCTTTACCGCCGACAGGCTCCGGATATCCAGACGGCATTTTTTCAGATTCTCAAAGAACACCCGCACTCCGGAGGGGCTGGTAAACGCCAGCCAGTCAAAGGTACGCAGATTTTTAAGCGTCTCCTCCACCTCTCCTGCACACTCACGCGGCACGATACGGATTGCCGGAAGCTCCAGCACCTCCGCTCCCTGCTCCCGCAGCCTCGCCGCCATTTCCGAGACCAGCTCCCGCGGTCTGGTGACAAGAATCTTCTTTCCGGCCAGAGGCTTCTTCTCCTGCCAGGAAAATCGCTCCGCCAGACGGCACACTTCCCCGACTACGATAATCGCCGGTGTTTCGACACCGCGCCGCTCTGCCTCCTCCGGCAGGGTGGAAACGGTTGCAATTATCTTCTTCTGCGCCGCCGTCGTTCCCTTCTGCAGAACTGCCGCCGGCATATCCGCACGCATTCCCGCCTCCAGCAGCCCGCTGCAGATATCCGCAAGAGCAGTCACTCCCATCAGAAATACCAGTGTCCCGCCGGTGCGCACCAGCGCCTCAAAATCAATATTATACTGTTTATCCACGCGCCTGTGCCCGGTAATAATGTGCACAGAGGAACAGTAATCCCGGTGCGTGACCGGAATCCCGCAGTATGCCGGGACCGAAATCGCCGACGTCACGCCGGGCACAACCTCGAAGGGAATCTGCTCCTTCACCAGAAGCTCCAGCTCCTCGCCGCCTCTGCCGAACAGAAACGGGTCCCCGCCCTTCAGACGCACGACCAGTTGTCCCTGCTTCGCCTCCTCCACGAGCACACGGCTGATTTCCTCCTGTCTCATCGTATGGTGGCTTGCGCGCTTTCCCACGTTAATCAGCTTCGCGTCCCGCGGAATCATTCCAAGCACGCCCTGCCCGACAAGCGCATCGTAGACGACCACCTGCGCCCGTTTTAAAATTTCCTCGCCTCTTCGCGTAAATAATCCGGCATCAGCGGGACCAGCCCCGACAAGATACACCTTTCCCTGCATACTCCCATTCCTTTCTTTTTAATCTGCAGGCGTGCTTTTCCCGCACCTGCCACGGTCTGCCATCTGCAGACAGATATCCGGCAGACGACCAGCCATCTACAGACAGATATCCGACAGACAATCAGTTATCTACAGACAGATATCCGGCAGGCGGCTGCCCTGCGGTGCTCCCGACGACTGCACGCTGCCGGCAAGATATTCTGCCAGCTCCGCTCCGATGCGCTCCGCATCCGTGCGCGCGCCGCCCAGGCACCCCCGGCACCACCGCCCGGTATCCTCCTCATAATATAAACCCGTCAGCAAAATCCGGCTGCCCTCCGTGCGGGCATACGCTGCTACCGGCGAGCTGCAGCCGCCGTCCAGTGCACGGACAAACGCCCGCTCACAGAGCGCCGCGTCCCTTGCCTCATCATCAGAAAACGCCTTCAGATAGCTGTGATCCTCTCCGCACCTGCCCTGCACCGCAAGAATTCCCTGCCCGGCTGCCGGCACCATTTCCTCCGTCGAAAAATAACGGCTGATTCGCCCCTCCAGCCCCAGTCTCTTCAGACCGGCGGCCGCCAGAATCAGCGCGCCGTATTCCCCTTCATCCAGCTTGCGCAGCCGCGTAAGCACATTCCCGCGCACCGGATGACAGGTGACATGCGGATACAGCTCCTTTATCTGCAAAGCCCGGCGTCTGCCGGAACAGCCAAACGGCTTTGAAAAATCAGGTTCCACGGCGCCCTCCGGCAGTACCAGAACATCCCGCACATCCTCCCGTGCGGAAAAAGCGAGCAGCGGAAGCTCCTTTGGCACCTCCATCGGCACATCCTTCAGACTGTGGACCGAAAGGTCGCTTCTCTTCTCCAGAAGCGCTCTGTCAAGCTCTTTCACAAATAAACCTTTTCCGCCCACCTTATCCAGCGTGCGGTCGAGAATCTTATCGCCTGTCGTCTTCATCGTCAGAATGGATACCGCAAGCTGCGGATTCTCCTGCTCAATCGCCTGCTTCACTATCTCAGACTGGATAACTGCCAGCCTGCTCTCCCGGCTGCCGATTATGATTGTCCTTTTCATATAAATCTTCCAATGCCTCCATACATTCCCGGAAAGTCCGGTCGCTGACCTTCCGGCGCAGCCCGAACATCATTTTGCCAATGGTTTTCGCGGCCGCCGTCTCAATATATTCCTGATAATCCTGCAGCATTCCGGAGCTTTCCGGTTCCAGATGCGTTCCCAGCTCTCTGGTCTTTTTCTGCGTGCGCAGATGAAAATCCTCCACCAGCGCTTCCCGGACGTCCTGTATTTTTTCAATTACGTCCCTGCCCTCATACCAGTCAAAAAATTCTGCGATCTGCGCCTGCAGAATCTCCTTTGCCCGCGCAATATCCGCCTGTGTCTGTGCGCTGATATGCCCGGCGTCAAAATAATCAATATCATAGAGCGTTACGCCGGCCAGACTGCCGATGGATGGCTCAATATCCCGCGGCACCGCCAGATCGACCATGACCACCGGTCCATCCAGAGCCGCCTCCACCTCTTCCCGGCGCAGCGTATAGTTCGGACTCGCCGTTGCGCTTATCACGTAATCGCACTGCGGGAAAAGCGTCATACGCTCCGCGTAATTTATACGCCTGCAGCCTCTGGGAATGTCGACTACCCCGCTGCGGTAGCTGCGCACCGTAACCGTCACATCAGCGCCCTCGCTCCGGAATACATTAGCGGAAAGCCTGCCCATCTCACCGTTTCCGATTACCATGCACTTTTTCCCTTCAAAGGTATATCCCTCTTCCTTTAAAACCTCCACTGCCCGATGAATAACGGAGCTGTCCTTCTTTGAGAGCAGTACCTCTGTCTTCACTTTTTTTCCCGCCGTCACCGCCATGCGGAACAATACCTCCAGCACATTGTCCGTCGCATACTGCTCTCTCGCAAAAGCAAGCGCGTCTTTTACCTGTGTGATAATCTGATCCTCACCCAGAATGCGCGACTGCAGTCCGCAGGAAACCTCGAACAGATGGCTGACCGCTTCGCGCCCCTCCCGGAAAACGGCATATTGACGGTACTGCCGCGCGTCGACGCCCTTCTCCTGGCACAGAAGCTCAAATAAATCCGGCTTTACATCGTCCTGCACACTCGCCCACAGCTCCATGCGGTTGCAGGTGACAATCATGACACATCCCTGAAGCCCCGGAATATTTTTCCACCGCTCCATCGCCCCTGCCATATTCTTTTTTGTAAAAGAAAACACAGACCGCACATCAAGCGGGGCTTTCGTATGGTCTATTCCCGCCATATAAATGCTCATACTGCTTCCCTCACATGACGCACGAACATATCCCGGATCTGCGGATATTCTCCCAGCCCCTTCAGGTGACATTCCACGTCAAAGCCCTCCTCAGAAAACCTTGCCGCCCAGGAATCCCCCTCGCCCGACATATCATTTTTGGCATGGTCTCCCGCCACGATCATGAACGGGGCAAGGTGCACCTTCACCGGCTTTTCCTTTTTCATCCGGCGGATCAGAGCCTCCAGCGTCGGATACGCCTCCACCGTGCCAAGGAACATGTTTTCATGTCCCATATCCTTCATCATATAGTCCAGCGCGGCGTATATGCTGTTCGCGTAGTGCTCCGTCCCGTGTCCCATCAGCACCAGCGCTTCATTTTCCGGAAGCGTCTTCCATTCCTGCTCCAGCGCCGCAATCGCCTCCCGGCTGTCCTGCTCCGTCGTAAGCAGCGGCGCGCCCAGCCGTATTTCATCAAAATGCCCGTCAAAAGCGCGCACCTGGGCAGTCATCAGCTCGTTCTCGATGCCGTTCATAACGTGCGTCGGCTGGACAATCAGCTCCCGGATGCCGTCCGATTCCATCCGCTCCAGCGCCTCTTTTACATTATCAATCACGATACCGTCCCTGTTCTTTAATTTTTTCAGTATCATTTTACTTGTCCAGGCACGGTAAATACGGTAATCCGGAAAGGCGACACTGATATCCGCCTCAATCCGGTCTATGTTCTTTTCCCTGGTGTCCGCGTGGCTGGTGCCGAAGCTGACGACCAGAATTGCTTTTGTCTGCTGTTGTTCCATCATTTTTCACTCCTGCAAGCCCGCCGGATTGCACTTTCATGCACCCCGCGGCTTAATATCCATTTAATCCATGCGCCTTCTCATAATTTACCATCGCAGAGATATTGGCAATCTCATACGTGTTAAATACGGAAGCGGCATACTCATCTGTAAAATCACTGCCAGCCACCGCCGGCTCATACCAGCTCTTGCTGCGGAAATATTCATCCAGCGCCGCATTGTTAAAAATCCGCCCGTGCTTCGCATATATTTCGTTGCGCGCCAGCAGGATTTCCTCTGCGGAGAGACCATTTAAATCTTCCTCCGTGATATAGCGGCTGTCGCTGTCCGGGATAACATAATCCCCCGCAAAGCTGTAATGCAGACCGTCCGCAGAGGCCGTCTCCGCCTGCGCCCCGCCCTCTGTCAGTTCCGCTGCAAATTCTTTTGTAAATTTGTTTTCCCTTTCGGGATTCATATAATTTTTAAAGCAGGTCTCGCCGTACTGCTGTGCCTGCCCGGCGCTGATCGCCGTCTGCAGATTCTCATAATCCGATGTCAGATAGCGCCTTACCGTACAGAGCAGCCCCAGGTCATACTGCTCCGCCACAGAGGTCCAGATGACAGTTTCCGGATACAGCCCGACCGCATTTACCGCTGCGCGCGCCTGTGCAGTATCCTCCTCTGAAAAAGCGCTGCCGGATAAAGAAACATCCGCCGCCTCATAAAAATCCGCTCCGTCATGTCCCGCCGCCCGCATACTCCAGGAAACTCCGTCCGCAAGAAGCGATGCCGTGTCGCGCGCCTCGCAGCAGATAAACTGACCGCTCTGTCCATTCACAGCGAACACATCTATCTGCGCTTCATCACAGTCTAAAATGCCCTCCGCCAGCGTGTACTGTGCATTGCGCTGCAGCGTATTGTCCTTTCTCTGATAAACCTCCGCCACCAGCGTGTTTACCGTATCTCCCGCCTCATCCGTCTCCGGCTTCAGGCGGATAGCCAGCAGCTCCTCCGTACCGTCCCAGTCAAGGTCTGTCTGGGAGAGCGCAAGAAATCCGTTATAGCTTTTCTGCTGAAGCCGCCCGTCCTCTGTCAGATAGTTGCTGTCATAATATTCCACAATCAGATTGTCTTTGGAATATGTATAAAACAAATCTACCAGCGTCGCCCCGCTGTTTTCCTCCGCCAGTGCCGGAAGCACCGCAGAAATCATCAGCCCTCCCGTCAGTGCCGCCGCCAGTGCCGCTTTCGTTCTCTTCATATCTTCATCCCCTTTTTTATAAGCCAGTTCTTCGTGTGCCGCCGGGCGCCAGGCGTCCGGCATCATGGGTACAGTATAGCATACTCTGCCCCGGATTTCATTAAACTGCCCTTAAAATTTTCTGAGGATTTGAAACAAGGTTACTGTGAACGGAGTGAACAGTATTACTTCAGCGTCCGCCTGCCATGTAGAGAAGGGCGTTGCAGATGCAGGCGGCTATATTGCTGCCTCCCTTTCTGCCCCTTGCCACAATATATGGCACATCTGTCTGCATAATCAGTTCCTTCGACTGCACCACGTTTACAAAACCGACCGGCACCCCGATAATAAGCTCCGGAGCTATCCTCTGCTCTTCTATCAGCTCGTAAAGACGCACCAGCGCCGTCGGCGCGTTTCCGATTGCAAAAATCAGCGTTTTTTTAAGGGACGCCGCCTTATCCATGCTGACCGTGGCGCGCGTGGTGCCCTTTTCTTTCGCCGCCTGTGCAACATCCTCATCCGACATAAAGCAGCAGACCTCTCCGCCAAACTTCGCAAGCGCCTTTTTATTGATGCCCGCCTTTGCCATCTGCGTATCCGTCACAATGCAGGCGCCGGCTTTTATGGCGGCAAGCGCCTTCTCCACCGCATTCTCTGAAAAGCAGAGATTATCGGCATAATCAAAATCAGCGCTGGTGTGGATGCAGCGTTTGATAATCGGCGCCGTATCCTCCGGCAGCTCCCGTCCAAGCTCTTCTGTGATGATTTCAAAGCTCCGCCGCTCTATGTCCATCGGCTTTACTTTTTCCAGCTCTACCTTCATGCCATGCCCTCCTCCAGAATCTCATATATTTTTTTCATATCCAGATGTTTTCGCAGCTCCGACGCCAGAATGTCGTACTGTCTCTCTTTAAAGGCGGCAAAATCCACTGCCGTAATCTGGGAAACGTCCAGTCCTTTCGCCTTTCCGAGCGCCGTCACGACCGCCTTCGCCACATTCTCGCGGTCAAAGATACCATGCACATAGGTGCCGTACACATTGCCAAGAAAAGCTCCGTCCGGCTTCATCCCCACTGCGCGTCTGCCGCCCTGTGCGGCGCTCTTTTCCATACCCGCCGCATCTTCCGCGCTATCCTTTGCACCTGCCGAATCTGACCCGGCCGCATAGTTTTCAATCTCTGTCAGTGCGCTGCAATTCTCTCCAGGCGTTGTCACGCCCATGTGGATTTCGTAGCCGGAGAGAGGCTCCCCGGATAACCCGGCAAGTATTCCACTCACGTTTTCAAAGGTACCATTCACCCGCGTGCGCGTTTTTTCCCCGGCAAACACAGTTTCCATCGGAAGCAGACCCATGCCGCGCATCGTGCCGCCTCCCTCGACGCCCTGCGGGTCGCTTAAGCTTTCCCCCAGCATCTGATAGCCGCCGCAGATACCGAAAATCACCTTTCCTGCCGCCGCAGCCTTCAGCACCGCCGCCTCCAGACCACTCTGGCGCAGCCAGCGCAAATCCTCCATCGTACTCTTCGTTCCCGGAAGAATAATCATGTCGGGATTTTTTAAATCCGATACATTCCCCACATAGCGCAGGGAAACCCCTTCCATGTTTTCAAATGGATTGAAATCGGTAAAGTTTGCTATCCGCGGCAGCCGGATTACCGCAATATCAATCAGCCCGGCTTCCTGACTGCCAGAGAAGCGCTCCGTCAGACTGTCTTCATCCTCTACCTGGATGTGCAGATACGGCGCCACGCCCACAACCGGAATCCCGGTGCGTTCCTCCAGCATCCCGATGCCCGGATCCAGAATCGTCTTATCGCCGCGGAATTTATTGATGATCAGACCCTTTATCCGCGCCCTCTCTTCCTCCTCCAGCAGCATCACGGTGCCGATAAGCTGCGCAAACACGCCGCCGCGGTCGATGTCGCCCACAAGGAGCACCGGCGCATCCGCCAGCTTTGCCATTCCCATGTTTACAATGTCGTCGGCTTTCAGATTAATCTCCGCCGGACTGCCCGCGCCTTCGATTACAATAATATCGTATTCATCGGACAGCTTCTCAAAAGCCTTCATGATATCGGGAATGAGCTTTTTCTTATAAGCGAAATATTCCCGCGCTTTCATGTTCCCGATTACCTCGCCGTTTACAATCACCTGGGAGCCCACATCGTTCGTCGGCTTGAGCAGAATCGGATTCATGGCGACGGACGGAGCAACACCGGCAGCCTCCGCCTGCATCACCTGCGCGCGCCCCATCTCCAGTCCTTCCTCCGTGATATAAGAATTCAGCGCCATGTTCTGGGACTTAAACGGCGCCACTCTGTAGCCATCCTGTTTAAAAATACGGCAAAGCCCCGCTGTCAGAAGGCTCTTTCCCACATTCGACATCGTGCCCTGCACCATAATCACCTTTGCCATAACTGCTCCTTTAAAAAAATTGAAAAAGCTGAATGTATTTTATCTTATCCGGTGCCGCATACCTTTCGCTAAACGGCATAAACCCGTTTTGCCCGTCCTGATAAAATCTCAGCAGTCCGGGCTTGTCCTCACATTCCAGAAAAACAATCCCGCCGCCAATATCATGCCGGACCTTTACCAGTATTTCAAACGCCGCATCTATCAGGGCATTTCCTGTGATACTGTTCTCCATACCAGGCGCGTAATTCTTTCCAAGCTGCGCAATCAGAAACGCCGATACCGTATAACTGTCTGATGAAGCATCCAGCACGGCATATCTGTTTATTTTTCTGCGCTTCGCGCCGGAAAGCCCTTCGTTGCTGATTTCTATCGCCTTGTGCGCCAGTGCAAACACTGCTGCTATAAGATTATCTTCATCTATAATCAGATAGGTGACGGAAATCTTTTTTCTGGCAAAATCGTAGGCATTTTCCCGGACAAAATGCTGCAGTTCCTTATTTCTCGGACAGAAAAAACCGGAGAGAAGGACTTTTAAATTTTTCTCCCCGATTACATCCGCCATATCCAGAATATTCGCTATCCTGTACTCAGCCATTATCCGGAAACCTCTTTTCCATAAACTTTCTGATATCGTTTCTATCTGTCAGAAGAAATTTTCCCTGCACAGATGGTTTCCTTTCCGGCTTATCTTCGGATGCAGCCAGCGCATCAATAAATGCTGCAGCTTTTTTCGGGTCACTGATTTTTATTTTTGCAAATATACTTGATGTAGCCATAATCACACCTCCATAAACCACACACATCAGTCAGAAACATTCTCTTTTCTATAGAATAACACGGTTTTTTCGGTTTGTCTACATTGTTTTTGATTTTTCTATATATTTTTTGTTACTTCCTATTTTGACGATGATTCACTTGTGACATGCTGCTTTTTCAGCCCTGCACCATAATCACCTTTGCCATAATGCCATCACCCTTATCAGTTCTTCGTTTTCTTCATGCGTGCGCACAGCGATCCGGTAGTAACCTTCTGTAAGTCCCCGGTAATTTGCGCAGTCCCGGATTAAGATGCCCTCTGACCTGCATTTTTCTGAAAGTCCGGGTGCTCCGCTAAAAAACAGAAAATTCGCCGCCGAATCGTATACCCGGAAGCCCAGCTCCGTCAGCTTTTCACGCAGCCAGGCGCGCTCCTGTCCGACCAGCGCTCTCGCCTGCTCTACATATTCTGTTTCCTTCAGCGCCGCCACACCTGCCATCTGCGCCGGAAGAGAGACGCTCCAGGGCTGACGGTTCAGCTCCATGCGCGCAAGCAGCGCTTCATCCGCGCAAAGCCCGTAACCAAGGCGCAGCCCCGCCATCGCATACGTTTTTGTAAAAGCTTTCAGCAGAAAAAGCTGCGGATTTTCCTGCAGAAGCATATTAAAATCACTCTCCCGCGGCTTATCCAGAAAATCCAGGAAGCAGACGTCCAGGACCATGCGGATATGCTTCTCCTGGCAGACCGCCAGAATGCGCTCCAGCAGCGGGCGCGGTATCTGCACGCCGGTCGGATTATTGGGATTGCAGAGAAACACCATATCCAGCTCTGCCGTCAGGCAGTCCAGATAATCCTCCCCGATAGCAAAGCCGTCGGCTTCCCGCAGCTCATAAAAGCGGATATCGCAGCCCTGCGCCGAAAGCGCCTGTTCATATTCGGCAAATCCGGGAGAGACCAGCAGCGCCCTGCGGGGCTTTTCCGCCGCCGTCAGAGAAAAAATAAGCTCCGCCGCGCCGTTTCCGCAGATAATCTGCTCTGCAGGCACCTGTTCTCTTTCCGAAAGCGCCATGCGAAGTCCGCTGCAGTGCACATCCGGATAATTTGCCGAACGCCGCACGCCCTCACAGGCCGCCGCCGCCACCCGCTCCGGCATTCCAAGCGGGTTTAAGTTCGCAGAAAAATCAATACGGCAGGAAGATGTATAAATATCCCCGCCATGCTGATGCTTTTGCATAGTTACCTTTCCTCCATCCTGCTTACAGACATATGCATATCCATTTTACCGCCGCCATAAATACCAGCGCCAGCACCGCCGTCATATACAGCAGACGGTTTGCGCGCACGATATCCTCCGTCTCGATGGGGCGGATATCATCCCCAATCGTCTCCTTCACATGAAGCACGCCAAAATACCAGGCGTCCCCCGCGAGCTGCACATCAAGCGCTCCCGCCATCACCGCCTCCGTCTGGGCGGAATTGGGGCTTGCATGGCGCAGACGGTCCCGCCGGAAAATCCGCCAGGCATTTTTTGCATCCATGCGAAGCAAAAAGGACGCTGCAATCATAAACAGCGCAGACAGGCGCGCCGGCAGAAAGTTTACCACATCATCCAGCTTCGCCGCGAATCTGCCAAAATAAAGATAGCGGTCATTTTTATATCCGAGCATGGAATCCATCGTATTAATCGCCTTATAAAAAAAGCCAAGCACCGCGCCGCCGATTGCCATATAAAACATGGGGGCAATCACGCCGTCCGACGTATTTTCCGCCACGGTCTCCACCGCCGCCTTCGTCACGCCCGCGGCGTCCAGATTCTCCGTATCGCGGCCAACAATCATCGAAACCGCTTTCCGGGCGCCCTTTATATCGTTTTTCTGCAGTACGCGGTATACCTTCATGCTCTCGTCCCGCAGGGATTTTGTCGCCAGAAGCTGCCAGCAGAGCAGGCTCTCAATCACCAGGCGCAGATAAGGATGCACCATCTGCGCAGCAAGCAGCAGAAGGAGCGGAACGCCTGCCGAAATCAGGACAACGCAGACCGCAAGCAGCGTCCCGGCTGCAAATTCCCGTTTATGAAATTTTTCTTCAAGAAGCGCCCGGTCAGCCGATTTTCCCTGCGTAAAACGAATGATTTTCGGATTTTTTTCCGTCTCCGCCGGAACTACCTTAAACAGCCTCCGCAAAAGTTTCTCCAGCGCCGCGATCAGATTTCCAATCATGCGGATGGGATGATAAATCCACGCGGGGTCGCCCAGCAGCAGATCCAGCAGAAAACCGGCCAGAAGCGCCAGCAGTGATAACCTCATTTTTCCTACCTCACCTGATTTTTTTTAAGCCGCTCCCGCTTTTGGGGAGCAGACGCCGCCGGTATCCGGCGCATTTTTTCACAAACTCCTCCGCTATCTGCGGACAGGAATAGTAATACAGATGCGGAAAGCCCGCCAGCAGCGTGTCCGTGCGGTGCATACACCGCCAGCTCCTTTTGCGCAGCGGCTTGCGCGCAAGAAAAGCACCGCCATTGTCCGTACTGTCAAAATAGTGGAACTCGTGCCCGCGGATTTTTATGTCGCGCAGCCCGTCCGCATTCCCGGCAGCAGCTTCTTCCCGCAGTCTGTCTGCGTTCCCGGAAGCCGCTTCTTCCAGCGGTCTGTCCGCATTCCCATCGGATGCTTCCTCCTGCGATCTGTCCGCATCCCCGGCAGGCGCCTCCGCCAGCTCCACATATCCGAAGCGCGTCAGTCTGTCCGTGCGGTAAGCCTGCGCGTCTATCACGCCCGCCATTTTCCACGCCCGTTTTTCCATGTCCTCCATCGTGCGGTGCAGATACATAAATCCGCCGCACTCCGCCATACAGGGCATTCCGCCGGTTATTTTGGCGCGGACATCCTCCAGCATCGCCGTATTTCCGGAGAGCTGCTCTGCATACAGCTCCGGATAACCGCCGTACAAAAGCACCCCGTCCGCCTCCGCCGGAATCTCCCGGTCATGTATCGGGGAGAATTCCACAATTCGTGCGCCGCACTCCCGCAGAAGCTGCAGATTGTCCTCATAAATAAAGCAGAACGCCTCATCGCGCGCCACGGCAATCGTGACAGGAGCGCGCTCCGCTGCCGTGTTCTTTTGCCGCGCCGCACCTTCCGCCGTGTTCTTTTGCCGCGCTGCACCCTCCGGCGCATCTTTTCCCTGCGGCAGCGGTCCCGCCGATGCCGCCAGCTCCAGAAGTCTGTCAATAGCGAGGCTTTCCTCCAGCACCTGCGCCAGCTTCTGCAGCTTTTCCTCCAGGCGCTCCACTTCGTCCGGCATCACCAGCCCCAGGTGCCGGCTCTCAATCAGACAGTCCGTCACCTTCGGAACGTAGCCGTACACGCGCACGCCAAGCTCCTCCTCAATTCTCTGCCTGATTTCCGGATAAAGCCCGGCGGACATCTGGTTTAAAATCACCCCGCGGATACGGCTGTCGCCGCGGTATTCCAGAAATCCCTTAATGTACGCAAGGACCGACAGGCTCATCCCCCTGGTATTGACAATCAGTACCGCCGGCGTCTCCGTCACCCGCGCCAGGTCATAGGCGCTCGCCGTATCAGAAATACCGCCAAGCCCGTCGTAATACCCCATGACGCCCTCCATGACCGAAATATCCGCTCCGGCGGCATTTTTTGCAAACAGATACCGCGTCGTCTCCTCCCCGGTAAAAAAGGTATCCAGATTCCGCGCCTTCGTCTTCAGCACCTTTTCATGGAACATCGGGTCAATATAATCGGGTCCGCACTTAAAGGACGCCGCCGTCAGGGAACGGTTCTTCAGCGCCTGCAGCAATCCGCAGGTAATCAGCGTTTTTCCGCTTCCGCTCGCACCCGCTGTCAGAAGCAGGCGCGGATATATTTTCTGATTATCTTCCAAAATGTAAAACCTGCCTTTCCATCCCGTCAGCCCTAACCTGCCGCACTTTGCGGCATCCGCAGGGCTCTTCGTCCTCCGGAAGCTGCGCTTACAGCTTTCCCGTATCCGCCGCCTCCACAGAAACAGTGCCGGTCATCCCGCCGTCCGCCGCGGGAGATTTTCCGCTGCAGGAAATAATATAAACCGGATTCTGCCCCATCATCATATGATAGCTTCCGACCTCTTTTGCGCGCGCAGCGGATACGGTAACAATATCGGTATCCGTCACCGGCAGCGCCCGCAGGCACTCCAGCGCCTCCGCCACGGTCTCCAGCGCAATGCAGTTGATCACGATGCGCACGGACGGATTTTTCTTTAGAACCGCCTCCAGGATTTCCCGGAGATTTCCGGAGGACCCGCCGATAAATACGTGCGTCGGCGCGGGCAGCGTCTCCAGCGCCTCCGGCGCCAGCCCGGCAATCACGGTAAGATTATCCGCGGCAAATTTCTGCTGGTTTTCCAGAATCAGCGCTGCCGCCTCCGGCTTCTTTTCGATAGCGTACACCTGTCCGTCCGCCACCTGCAGCGCCGCCTCTATGGAAACAGAGCCGGTGCCCGCTCCCACATCATAGACAACAGAATCCGCGCACAGACGCAGCTTCGACAGCGAAACGATGCGCACCTCGCATTTTGTCATCGGCACAGCGCCGCGCAGAAATGCCTCATCCTCTATGCCGTGCGTGACAACCGGATGCGCATTTTCATTTTCTATCAGCACCACACAGAGATCCCGGAAGTTTTCCTTTGCAAGCTCCCCGGCTGTTCCCGTGCGGATTTTCTCCCCAAGATAGGACAGATCCTCACCGACCGTCACGCGCACATCCGCCATTTTATAATGTACCAGCTTTTCCAGCAGGCGGCACAGACTCTCGCCCTTTCCCACCAGAGAGAACACCTTTTTATGGGATTTTACCGCCGCAATGATATTCGTATCCCGTCCGTGCAGGCTTACCAGCTTTGCGTCCTCCCAGGGAATCCGCAGCTTCGCGCACAGACTGACAACCGAAGAGATTCCCGGATATACCGACAGCTCCTCACCGGCAAAGACCTCATACAGCTTTTTGGCGCCGCTGTAAAAGCCGACATCGCCCGACTGCAGCAATGCAATCTTTTCATATTCCGGATGGGCATCCACATACGCGCGGATTTCCTGCGGCTGATAAGATACAAACTGCGCCTTTAAAAGGCCGTCGAAGCCCTCCAGCATCCGCTTTGCGCCCACGAGAAGCTCTGCTTCCTCACACGCCTTCTGCGCCTCGACCGTCATCCCGTCTCTGGCACCCATGCCGGTCCCCACAATGAAAATATGACGTCTGGGCGTCACCTGCAGCTTTTCCAGCAACAGGGAGCGCACCTGCAGCGGCGTCATACCTTCCTCCTCCGGCGGACGACCGATAAGCACCACCCGCGCGCCCGCCCTCTGCGCCGCACGGATTTTTTCCTCAAAACCGCCGGTCTTTCCAGACTCCTTCGTCACCATCCACTTCGCGTCAAACTGCCGCAGCATCGCCGCGTTCAAATCCTCCGAGAACGGTCCCTGCATACAGATAAGATGCTTTCCGGCAATCCCAAGCTGCGCGCACACTTCAACAGACTCCGGCGCAGAAAGCACCCGCGCATATACGCGCTCCGAAAAATCCGGCAGCTCCGTATATTTTGCCAGCTCCCTGCTCCCGGTCGTCACAAGGATATTTCCATCGGTTCCCTTCAAAAACTCCACGGCTTCCTGCACAGAATCCACAACGACCATATCGCTGCCCGCCGCCGGACTGCTCTCTCTTCTCAGCCGGATGTAAACAGCGCCGCTTACCCTGCACGCCGCCCGGATATTTGCCGAGACCTCCGCCGCATACGGATGTGTGGCGTCCACCACAAGAACGTCATCCCCATTCTGCTCTGCCAGCTCCTCCATCAGCGCGCACATCGCCTCCGCCGACAGTCTTCCCGCATGGACAGTGCGGTACGCATCCTCGCCGAGAAGCTGCCCACCGTATTCCGTCGCCACGCAGACCTCCGTCTTTATTTTCTGGCGGCTTAAATACTCCGCCAGCTCACGCCCTTCTGTCGTGCCTGCAAAAATAAGTATCTTATACATTCCGGTACCCTCTTGGCGTCACCATTTTCCCGCCGATTTCCTTTGTCTGGGAGTTGCCGATAAATACAGTCGTAAACATGTCAGTCTGCGTATCCCGCAGCTCCAGAAGCGTCAGCACACGGCAGCTTTCGCCGTCCCGCCCGATATTGCTGACAATTCCGCAGACCGTCTCCGGCGCTTTGTGGCGCAGCATCAGATCACACGCCCGCTTTAAATAATCCGCGCGCTTTTTGCTGGACGGATTGTACAGACAGATAACAAAATCCGCCTCCGCCGCCAGAAGAAGCCGCTTTTCAATTTTCTCCCACGGCGTCAGCAGATCGCTCAGACTGATTACCGCAAAATCATGAATCAGAGGCGCTCCCAGCACAGCCGCTCCGCCGGTCGCCGCCGTAACACCCGGTATGACCTCCACCTCGATCTCCGGATAAGCGGCGCCGATCTCCAGCATCAGCCCGGACATTCCGTACACGCCAGCGTCCCCGCTGCATATCATCGCCACATTTTTCCCCTTCTTCGCCTCCTCAAAAGCAAGGCGGCAGCGCTCCGCCTCCTTTGTCATCGGTGTCGTCAGAAATTCCTTATCCGCAAAATGTTCTTTTACAAGCTCCACATATACTGTATAGCCAACAATGGTATCGCACGCACGCAGCGCATCCGCAGCGCGCATGGTCATCTGCTCATACTGTCCCGGACCGATGCCGACCACATATATTTTACTCAAAATCCACACTCCAATCCCGGACGGCGGCGGCAACTGTCACACCGTCACCCGCTGTTTTTTTCAATAATAATCTGCCGTTTCCCGACGCCAGATATGCGCTGCGCTCACAGACATTATCCACGCCCGTAACGGATCTCACAAAGGCGGAATCCGAAAAATCACCCTCCGCCTGCTGCAGCTCCTCTGCCTCATAGGTGATAAAGGGAAGCTGATGCGCGGCGGCAAATTCCAGCAGTCCCGGCTCCTGCGCCTTCAGGGAAATGCTGGCGACCCGCTCGATACCATGCATGGATATCCCGCACGCCCGCAGCGCCTCACGCACCTTTTTCTCAATCGTTTCCGCCGGCGTTCCCTTTTTGCAGCCGATGCCAAGGCTGACGATTCGCGGAACCAGCGTCAGGGTCTGCTTATACGGCTTTTTCTCCTCCTGCAGGCTTATGCAGATGCCACAGGCGCCCGCAAAGACCTTCTGCTCCTCCCAGACCTCCAGCTCCTCCGGAATACTGCCGATTACCGGAAAGTCGCTGTAAAAGCCGATTTTCTTTTCATCCAGCACCTCCGCGGAAATCTGCTTCGCGCGCTCCATGCTGGTGATATAAAGCTGATTTTTTCTGGCAAATACATCCACGGCAAAGCGTCCGTTCACGTCCGTCGCCGTCGTGATGACCGGTATCGCGCCCGTCAGATTGGCAAGCGTCCCGGCAAGGTCGTTGGCACCGCCGATATGACCGGAGAGCAGGGAGATAACAAAAACGCCCTTTTCATCCATCACGACCACCGCCGGATCCTTCGTCTTATGCTCCAGATACGGCGCGATACTGCGCACGGCAATGCCTGTCGCCCCGATAAACAGTATCGCATCCACGGAAGCAAACATCCGTCCGGTCCACTCCTTTACAGGAACGTCCAGCGCAGACAGCCCGTATTTTTCTGCATACCGGGACATGGTGCAGCTCTGGCAGTCGTAGCCCTGCCTGGAAAGCAGCTCTGTGACGGCGGCGTTCAGACGGCTTCCGCGCTCCGTGAAGCTGATAACCGCCAGCTTCATTTCTTTGCCTCCCGGAATTCTGTCGTAAACGCCGGATTGTAAAGCTCAGAGCGGTTGTAATGGCTGTGGCTGACCACATCCCCGATAATCATCAGCGCAGTCTTGGTAATATTATTTTCCCTTGCTGTCTCTGCCAGCGTTCCCACGGTGCAGACAAAGGTTTTTTCGTCCTCCCAGGTCGCCTTATAGACGATAGCCGCCGGTGTATCTGCCGTATAGCCGCCGGCAATCAGACGCTCTGAAAGCTTTTCCAGCATACCGGTACTTAAAAATACCACCATTGTCGCCTGATGCGACGCGAGCGACGCGATTTCCTCCTTCTCCGGCACCGGCGTCCTGCCCGCCATGCGCGTGATAATCACGCTCTGCGATACATCCGGCAGGGTATATTCCAGATTGAGCGCCGCTGCCGCTCCGCAGAACGAGCTGACGCCAGGGCAGTCCGTGTAGGGAATCCCCTTCTCATCAAGCGCGTCCATCTGTTCGCGGATAGCCCCGTAAAGGCTGGGGTCCCCGGTGTGCAGCCGGACCGTCATCAGCCCCTTTTCCTCTGCCGCATATATCACCTCCAGCACTTCCTCCAGCGTCATCCGGGCGCTGTTGTAAATGCTGCAGCCCTCCTTCGCGTAAGAAAGAAGCTGCGGGTTCACCAGCGAGCCTGCATAGATAATTACATCTGCCTCAGAGAGCAGCTTCTGTCCGCGCACCGTAATCAGATCCGGCGCGCCCGGTCCTGCGCCTACAAAATTTACCATTTCAATCCCTCTCCTTTACTATAATCAGTGAATAATATCCCGCCGTTTCCGGTATTTCCTCTGCGCCATAGTACAGCTTTTCGCCCGGCATCCCGCAGTTTTCTATCATCAGCGTCTCTGCATTGTCCATCTGCTGCAGCTGCTGCTTTACGTCCCGCATTTTTCTGCCCGCCTTCATAAGCACCTTCGTGCCCGGCAGCTTCAGTGCATCCGCGATCTGATAAGAAGCGGGAATAACATGCAGCGGCTCCGATTTTTCCACCAGCCCGGTGTTCATCTTTGCCGCAGCCGCGCAGAAAGACGGAATGCCGCTGATAATCGCAGCGGGGTAGCCCATCGCCAGAATCCTTTTGTGCACATAAAGATAAGTGGAATATATGCAGGGGTCTCCCAGCGTAAGAAACGCCACGTTTTTCCCTGCCGCAAGCGCCGCCGCCACCTGCTCCGCCGCCGCCTCATGGCTCTTTTGCAGCTCCTCCTTATCCTTTGTCATCGGCATATGGATTTCCAGACATTCCTTTCCGGCAATTTCCGGCACCGCCTGTATGGTAATCTGCCATGCAACCGTCTCTTCCTTCTTCATTCCCGGAACCGCAATGCAGTCCGCCTCCTGTATGATGCGCACCGCCTTCAGTGTCAGCAGCTCCGCGTCTCCCGGTCCGATTCCCACTCCGTATAATGTTCCCTGCATAAATCCTCCTGCCTTTTCTCTCTTTTGTTTTATCTATTCCTTCACGCGGAATTTCTCCAATAGCTCTCCCGCGCCCTCCGTCTCTCCCAGATAGCCGTGCTGGTTGGAAAAAATCACCGCCTCCGTCTGCAGCGCTCCCCCGCAGCGGTGCTGCATGTAATAACGGATACGCGGCAGAATTTCCTTCATCGTCTTTTCCGTAAGATTTTTTTCCTCCAGGATATCCAGTGCCTCCTCGGTAGTGATGGTATCCAGTATCCGCATGGCGGTTCCGGCATCCGCCCCGGCGCGCAGCGCCTGCGCCGCCATCAGCTCCGCACGGCAGTCCGCCGCCCGCGAATGGGTATTCATAATCCCGCCGGATACCTTGATAAATTTCCCGATGTGCGCCACAAACAGGATGCCGCGAACGCCCAGCTCCACCGCCATATCCAGTGTCTCGCCCACATAATTGCTGCATTTCATGCTGTCTGCGGTATCGATCTGCATACCCTCCCGCAGAAAATCCTCACCGTAATTGCCCGGCGTAATCAGCAGATAATCCCTGCCCGCCGCCCGCTTCATTTCCATTTCCAGCCGGATGCTGGCAACCAGCGCCTCCTCGCTCATCGGCACCACAATGCCGCTGGTTCCCAGAATAGAAATTCCGCCGGTAATCCCCAGACGCGGATTGAAGGTGCGCAGAGCAATTTCCTCCCCGCCAGGAGCAGAGATTTCCACAGCCAGCCTGCAGGGCTGCTCCAGCTCCTCGCAGACCTCCTCCAGCGCGCGGGTAATCATTTCCCGCGGCACACGGTTTATCGCCGCTTCCCCGACCGGCTGCCACAGTCCCTTTTTCGTGACGGTACCGACGCCGCGCCCGCCGGTAATCTGCACGCCGTCCGTTTCCGTTTTTTTCACCCTGGCAAAAATCAGCAGCCCGTGTGTGACATCCGGGTCGTCCCCGCCGTCCTTGCGCACCGCGCAGGATACCTCCTCCGGTCTGCGGCAGATTTCCTCCACCGCAAGATGCAGGCGGGTACCCTCCGGCACCACCAGCTCCACCTCCGGAATATCCTTTTTCAGAAACAGCATCAGCGCGGCTGCCTTTGCCGCCGCGGCGGCGCAGGTTCCGGTCGTATAGCCGCAGCGCAGCCGTTTATTGTTCTTCAGTACATAACGGTCCTCCAGACCTGTTCTGTGCTCCATAAACATCCCTCACATATACCAACAAAACCGCTGCCAAAAAAGGCAACGGTATCTCTCTTCTCTATGCTTTGCCGGTACTTCCGAATCCGCCGCGGTCCTCCCCGTCCAGCTTTTCCACCTGCTCAAAGCAGACGGTGGGCTGATGCTTCATAATGCGGAACTGGCAGATGCGGTCGTTTACGTGAATCTGCGTGTCGCGCACCGCATACACCGGCATAAACCACTGGTCGTTATCGCCGCAGTAGGTCTCGTCGATCACGCCAAAATGGTTTGTCTGGATAATGCCGAAATTTTTAAAAGTGGAGCTGCGCGGCACCACATGCGCCTCGTAGCCCGCCGGAAGACGCATGGCAACGCCAAGCGGAATCAGCTTAAATTCTCCCGCTTTCAGCGTAACCTCCTGGGCCGCGCGCAGGTCAATCCAGTCCGATTTCCCGTCAATATAAGCAAGCGGCTCAATCTTATCGGTAAAATATTTAATCTGTATTTTTTCCATCCGGATGCTCCTTTTCCCTTATTGCACGCAACCGTTTTCGCAGATCCATTTAAGATCCGCTTTGCAGACAGGACGACCTACTCGCAGTGCAGAACCACTCTTCCCGCCGCCAGCGACTGCGGTACATCAATCACACGCTGGTTGGAGCTGCCCTTCCAGTGAAGCTGCGTGTCCATTTTATCCACCTCAAACTCTCCGTCCACCAGCACATCCACGTAGCGCATGATGGGACTGCGGCATACCTCCTCCCAGAGCCCTCCGGTATACAGCCAGATGGTCTTATCCGGAAATTTTTCTTTAATCTCCCTCGCCAGCGCCTCCACATCCAGCTGGTTTGTGGGATACATCGGGTCGCCGCCGCTGAAGGTAATGCCGGAAATATAGGACTGCTCCAGTTGCTCAAACAGCTCCTGCTTCGCCGCCTCGTCAAACAAAAGTCCTCCGTCCGGGTCCCAGGTAACGGGATTCTGGCACTGCGGACAGCAATGCGCACAGCCTGCCACCCAGAGCACGACGCGCAGCCCGTCCCCGTTCAGCATGTCGTCCTTCGTAATATTATGATATCTCATGAAATCCTCCCAGAACGCGTCCTTAAAACAATATTTTGTATTTTCATCATTTTTCAGCACACGATTTAGTGCCCGATACTGATTCTATCATTTCCGTCAGAACACGTCAAGAGAAGAATATACTTTTATTTCGAAAACAGAATCCGGTCGTTGTCCAGAGCCTTTCCCGCCCCGGCATTGAATTTTTCCAGCAGCCCGTCCACAGTCAGTCCCCGGCGCTCCTCACCGCTGATATCCAGCACGATTCTGCCTCCGTCCATCATCAGCGTGCGGTTGCCCATCTGCAGCGCGGAATGCATATTGTGTGTAATCATCAGACAGGCGAGGTTGTTTTCTTCCACAATGTTTCTCGTCAGCTCCAGAACCTTCTCCGCCGTTGCCGGGTCCAGAGCCGCCGTGTGCTCATCCAGCAGCAGTATCTTCGGCGGCACAAGCGTCGCCGCCATCAGAAGCGTGAGCGCCTGCCGCTGTCCGCCGGAAAGCAGTCCCACCGGCTGCTTCATGCGGTCCTCCAGTCCCATGCCAAGTAAGGAGAGCTTCTCCCGGAAATAGCTGCGCTGTTCCCTGCTGATGCGTGAAAACGCGGAACCTCTTCCGCCCTGCGAGGCGCGCAGATAAGCGAGCGCCAGATTCTCCTCTATCGTCATATGCGGCGCCGTACCGCGCATCGGGTCCTGGAACAGCCGTCCGATTTCCGTCGCGCGTTTATAGTCCGGAACATAGGTGATATCCCGTCCGTCCAGCTCGACGCTTCCCTCGTCCACGTAAAAGCTGCCGGCGATGCAGTTAAAAAGTGTTGACTTTCCGGCTCCGTTGCTGCCGATAATCGTAGCGAACTCGCCGTTCTCCACTGTCAGGCTGACGCCGTCCAGCGCAACCCTTTCGTTGACTGTGCCCGCATTAAATGTCTTTTTTACCTTTGTCAGTTTTAACATCCGCTGCCGCCTCCCTTTCTGGCGGACATTGCCGCCATTTTCCGCTTCTGGAAAGCAATCTGATTTTTCAGATACGGGGAAGCGATGGCAACTGCCACGATCACCGCCGAGACAAGCTTCAGGCACTCCGCCGGAATATGCAGGCGCAGTGCAATCGCTATCGCGAAACGGTACAGACAGCTTCCGAGAATAACGCCGACGATCCGCTTAAACATATTTCCCTTTCCAATCAGTGTCTCTCCGATAATCAGACTGGCAAGCGCGATTGTGACCATACCGGTGCCGAGATTGATATCGCAGGATTTCTGGTACTGTCCAATCAGACAGCCGGAAAGCGCCGTCAGCGCGCTGGAAATGCAGAGCCCGACCGTGATGGTAAAGCCCGGATTGATACTGGAGGCTTTCACCATATCCGCATTGTCTCCGGTAGCGCGGATGGAAAGTCCCAGCCGCGTTCCCAGAAACCATGTCAGAATCAGGCAGACAAGTACAACAACTATCACCGCCGTTATCAGCTTATACCAGGTAGTGCCAAACACACCCTTCAGCAGACTGAAGATGGTCTCGCTTTTGAAAATCGACAGATTCGACGAAAATCCCATCACGGCAAGGTTTACCGTGTAAAGCCCCGTATTTACAATGATTCCGGCAAGAATCGGCTCCACGCCGAGCTTCGTCTGCAGCGACGCCATGATGTAGCCGGAGCAGACGCCCGCCAGCATGGCGGCAAACAGCGCAAGAATGGGATGCCCCATGATTGCGACCTGCGCGCCGACCGCGCAGCCCAGTGTAAAACAGCCGTCCGTCGAGAGGTCGGCAATATTCAGAATGGAGTAGCTCACAAAGAGCGCCAGCGCCACCAGCGCATAAATGAAGCCAAGCTCCAGCGCACTGATGACTACCGGAAGTGATAACAGTGATTCCATAATTGTTCTTCTCCTGTCTACTACAATATATTTCTACTACAATATATTTCTGCTTAATCTTCAAATTCTTCTGCAGTAACAGTTTCCACGACAGCCGTGCATTTTTCTGCAAAGCCGCTGTAATCAATGCCAAGCGCTTCCGCTGTCTCTGTGTTTACGGTCGCGATACCATTGTCAAAGGTGAGCACCGGTGTTTCCGCCGGGTCCGCGCCCTTTAAGATTTCGATAACCATATCCGCCGTTGCCGTGCCGAGATTCTCATAATCTACGCCGTATCCGCAGAAAGCACCGTTTAACGCAAAGGAATCCGCCCCTGCATAGTGCGGGATGCCTGCATCGATAAATTTCTCGTAGATGGCAAGCTCCGCCGTCATAACCGTGTTATCGGTCGGCGTAAATACCGCGTCAACGCCAGCGGCAACCAGCGCGTCCGCCGCCTGCGAAACCTCGGTGTTGTTTGTGCCGGTCTTTTCCACTGCTTCGATGCCCTTTTCCTCCAGATATGCCTTTGCATCCGCAATCGGCTGTTTGGAGGAATCCTCAGACTGGCTGTATAAAAGTCCCACGGATTTGATATCCGGATTTGCCACAAGCATCAGATCCAGGATTGCCGTCGTGTTCAGGGAATCGCTGGTGCCCGTGATGTTTGCGCCCGGAGCCTCCATAGATTCTGCAAGTCCCGCTCCCACCGGGTCGGATACTGCGGAAAATACTACCGGAATCTGGTTATCCTCCGTTGCCGTCTGGACAATCTGCGCCGCCGGGGTTGCAATCGGAACGATCACATCCACCCCATCCGCGATCAGCTGCGTCGCAATCTGGTTCAGCGTCGTCGAATCCGCCTGCCCGTTGTATACGTAACCCTCGTAAACGTAATTATCCTCCCCTTCTGCGGAAGCTTCATCCAGACGCGTCTCAATCGCCTTTTCTATCTGGTTCAGAGAAGCGTCATCCACAAACTGGATAATACCCACTTTGTAATCCTGCGCCATCGCACTTCCCGCCATCATAATTGCCGCCGTCAGAGCCGCTGCTGTTCCTGCCAGTACTTTTCTTTTCATAATCTTACTCTCCTTTATATTTAAATTTTTTTGTTGCCATAGTAAATTGTTCCGCCGTGCCACCTTCATTCCACTCCATGTCGGTCGCGGATCCCGGCCCTTCTGTACCTCCCAGGCCGTGCTCACCTCCATTCCGCTTCGCTCCATGTCGGTCGCGGGCCCCGGCCCTTCTGTACCTCCCAGGCCGTGCTCACCTCCATTCCGCTTCCGCTCCATGTCGGTCGCGGGCCCCGGCCCCTCTGTACCTCCCAGGCCGTGCTCACCTCCATTCCGCTTCGCTCCATGTCGGTCGCGGGCTTGCGCCCTATAAATCCTCCCGCTCCTGCGTCTGCGTGCATGCAAGCATGCGCAGACTCTGAGCGGAAGGATTTGCACGGCTTAATACTTTCGCGCAGACTCTTGGCGGAAGGATTTGCACGGCTTAATGCTTACGCGAAAAAACCGCCCCAAACAATCCTCTTGTCTGAGACGGTAATAAACTGAATTATTATCGCGGTACCACTCAACTTAACGTTAACGTCCACTCTCGCATGTACTTTCATACACTCCTGATTGATAACGGGTCCGGTTCCCGACAGCGCCTACTCTCTGTTTTCCGGTTTCAGGCTGCCCTCAAAAGTCCATTCGGCAAGCTATTCCATACCGCAATCCCACCATCTGCGGCTCTCTGTGATTTCCTTAAAATGCCTACTATTCTTTCTCAACGGTTTCTTCTGATATGAATAGATTTTAGCACGCTAAAGTATATTTGTCAACCGCTGTTTTTATTTGTTTCAAATTTCCTCGAAGCTTTTTCTCCGCGGCATACACCGGGCTACTGGTTCCTCCGTTCGCAGCACCTACATACTCAGCTTATGGACTTCCCGCCGGTAAAGGTAGATTTCATCTGACAGAAAGTCCTCCTGCGCCACTTCGCTGCGGTTGATTTCCCGCACCATTTCCTGCAGCTCCTCCTTTGACATCGTAAATTCCGACGGCACAATGATGCATTCGTGAATGCTGCTCGGAAGCACCCAGAAATCTCCCTCCAGCTTCGCGGCGATATCCTGCAGCACGGAATCAAACAGCAGACTTGCCGCCCCGAAGTAATTGCTTTTATTCGTCAGCACATACATCGGCAGCGACGTCTCCGCCCCGTCCTCTGTCTTCACTTCCCGGATTCCCTGAAATTTTTCAAGCACACTGCGCATACTTAAAAATTCCTCCGGCTGGATATGCAGCGTATTCTCCCGCGCGCACGCAAACAGCTCCTCCTCCGTAATCCCCCAGTTTCTGCAGTGGCTGCCGTGCACGAGAATGGTGCCGGTTCCAAGTCTGTCATCCTCAAAGTAATAATATACCACGACGGCAAGGTCGAGAAATACCCGGTAAGGCACCAGCTTCAGCAGCTCCCGGTTTTTTTCACGGTTTATCAGGCGGCACGCCAGGCGCGGCTTTACCTTTGCAAAATCCGCATAAAATGTCGTATCAAACGGCTCCGTTACCCGGCTTTTCCGGTAGAGAGCCGCCATCTGGTCAACGATTTCCGGGACAGATGTCCCTTCCTGGTACTTCCGGTAAAAATCATTCAGATAAATGGTCGGTGCAATAGCACTTCCTTCCTCACTGACGGAAAGTGCGTCCAGAACAACAGAATTATTTTTCAAAATCTGATGGAGCTGTACCTGCACCCCCTCCCCCAATTTTTCTTTCATCTGCGTCTGCGCCATGCAGACAAAATCTTCATACTTCAAATAATCATCCTTTCTATGCTTTATTTATAAAACCCGGAGAGTTGTGTGCGAATGCACCAGAACATTCAGAAGTTTTATGTCACTGATTATATCATATCAGTCACACAAACGCAAGTGTTATTTAAAAAAACAGAGGATATTTTCTGCCGGTGCCTGTTGCGGCATTTCCGGCAGAAAATATCCTCTGCTGTCATACTGTTCTTTTTTCTTTATAATACCAGCGGATTGCGACGCGCGGTCCTTCAGGACTTTGCACTCCCGCAATTTTGGCATCCCCTTTATTCTTCGTTCATCGCAGTCAGCTTTGCCGCCTGGTCCGCTGCAATCAGACTGTCCAGAAGCTCATCAATATCCCCGTCCATAATGGAATCCAGCTTATAAAGCGTCAGCTTGATCCGGTGGTCTGTCACACGCCCCTGCGGGAAATTATAGGTGCGGATTTTTTCGGAGCGGTCCCCGGTTCCAATCTGGCTGCGGCGGAGCTGAGCCTCCGCATCATGCGCCTTCTGCTGCTCAATATCGTACAGCTTTGCACGCAGCAGCGCAAACGCCTTCGCCTTATTCTGAAGCTGCGATTTTTCCGTCTGGCTGTAAACCACAATACCGGTCGGATAATGCGTCAGACGCACCGCGGAATCCGTTGTATTAACGCACTGGCCGCCGTTTCCGGAAGCGCGCATCACATCGATACGGATATCCTTTTCATCAATCACAACGTCCACTTCCTCCGCCTCCGGCATTACTGCAACCGTGACGGTCGAGGTGTGTATTCTGCCGCCGGATTCCGTCTCCGGCACACGCTGCACGCGGTGCACGCCGCTCTCGTATTTCAGGCGGGAGTAAGCGCCCTGCCCTGTAATCATGAAGTTTACTTCCTTCATGCCGCCGATACCGATCTCATCCGCATTCAGCAGCTCCACCCGCCAGCGGCGTTTCTCTGCATACTTCACATAGAGACGGTACATTTCCGCGGCAAACAGCGCCGCCTCGTCTCCGCCCGCCCCGGCGCGGATTTCCATAATAACGTTCTTGTCGTCGTTCGGATCCTTCGGAAGCAGCAGAATCTTCAGCTCTGTCTCCAGCTCCGCGATTCTGTCTTTGGCGGTATTCAGCTCCTCCTTGAGCATTTCGCGCATTTCCTCGTCCGATTCGCCATCCAGCATGGCGAGACTGTCCTCGACAGTCTTCTTGCATTCCTTATATTCCTTATATGCATCCACAATCGGCTGCAGATTTCCCTGCTCCTTCATCAGCTTTTGAAAATGAGCCGGGTCAGATGCCACTCCGGGCTCATTTAATTCGTTTAGTAATTCCTCAAAACGGATTAATAAATCCTCCAGCTTATCAAACATGATTCTCTCCTAACTTCTCCTTCCACTCACTACCCGGAAAAGACCTGCCAGGTCCTTTTTCACCTCTATCTCCCGGTAGCCTTCCTGTTCAAAAAGCGCCGCCACTGCCGCGCCCTGGTCACAGCCAATCTCACAGAGCAGCCAGCCCTGCGGCTTTAAAAACTGCTTTGCCTGCGCCACGATCCTGCGGTAAAAATACAGACCGTCCGCCTTCCCGTCCAGCGCCGTCCGCGGCTCATAATCCCGCACCTCCGGCATCAGACCGGGAATCTCTCCGCTTGCAATATACGGCGGATTGGAAACAATACAGTCGTAGGTTCCCGCAATATTTTCAAATAAATCACTTTTTATAAACTCTGCCTCCACCTGCAGCGCGCCGGCATTTTCCCGCGCAACGGCAAGTGCGCCCTCCGAAATATCCGCCGCTGCCGCGCAGATATGATTCCGCTTTGCCAGACTGATGATAATACAGCCGGAACCGGTGCACATATCCAGCACCCGCGCTCCCGGATGGATTCTCTTTTCCGCCTCCAGAACAAGAAGCTCCGTGTCCTGCCGCGGAATCAGCACCTGGCTGTTTACCCGGAACGGATAGCCCATAAATTCCTGCACACCGGTGAGATACTGTACCGGAACATGCTGCGCCCGGCGGCCGATCAGCTCCCGGTAGCGCTTATCTTCCTCCTGCGGACACGGCTCCTGCATTTTCAGAAAATAGTGTGTGCGGTCAATGCCGGTCACATATTCCAGCAAAATCCAGGCGTCCACGTCCGCCTCCCCGATTTCCTGCTGCTGCAGGGTATGAATCCCCCACTGAAGCAGTCCGTGATATGAGACGGCGTCCGGCTGCCGCGGTTCTCCGTCCACAGCCGCCGCGTTTTTTGCCGCAGTTTTTCTTCTGTCATCTTCTGCACAGCATGCCGCAGTTCTCATCCTGCCGCACCTTCCGCAGCAACGCTGCCGTTTTCCGCCTGTGCACTCTCTCCGGCGTTTTTCGCGGAGCCCGGCACAATCGTCTCGCCGCACACGTACTCTTTCTCTGTGAGCTCATAATGCGCGCCGAAATTTTCATTCAGAAACTTCTTCCAGTCAAATACAGCCTCCACAGAAGCAATGGCAACCTCCACCATATCCGGCGTCGGTTCGCGCGTCGTCTGGTGCTGCAGCATCATTCCCGGTCTGCTCAGAAGATTGACAAATTTATTTTCCGATTTTCCGGCAAGACGGATAAATTCATAAGAAATTCCCGCAATCACCGGAAGCAGCAGAATACGGATTATAAAGCCGAGCACATTGGAATCCACCCGGATAAACATGTGCACGATCACGCTGACCACCATAACGATAAGCAGGAAGCTGGTTCCACAGCGCTTGTGCTCCCTGGAGCTTTTCATCACATTTTCCACATTCAGCTCCAGCCCGTGCTCGATGCAGTTGATGCATTTGTGCTCCGCACCATGATACATAAACACCCGCTGGATATCCTTCATATTGGAGATCAGCTTGATATACAGCAGGAAAATCGCTATTTTCAGGATACCCTCGCACGTCACGATGATATTGGTATTATCCGTCACCCTCTGCAGCAGCAGGGACAGCAGATACGGCAGAATCATAAATATCGCCACAGCAAAAACCATCGAGATTGCCACGGTAATGCCCATCAGAATATCCATACCCTTTTTGGTACTCAGAAAACTGTCGATTTTCTTATCCAGTTTGGACGGCTCCTTTTCAGGCTCCTCTTCCTCATCATCCTCAAAAAAACCGGCGGAATAGGTCAGCGTTTTCATGCCGAGCACCAGCGAATCCACAAAACTGAATACGCCGCGTACAAACGGCAGCCCCAGCACCTTCTTTCCTCTGACAAATGCCGGAGATTCCGCAGTTTTTACAATAATCTCTTTATCGGGCTTGCGGACCGCCACGGCATAACGGTCGCCGTTTTTCATCATAACGCCTTCCATTACCGCCTGTCCGCCAATTCCTGAACCTTTCATACTTTCCTCCTTATGTAAAATGAAAGGTTGAGATTTTACCAACCTCAACCTTACCTTTACCATTTCTATTATGCATTGATGCCGTATTTCTTATTAAACTTATCAATACGTCCGCGGGCAGCCGCCGTCTTCTGCTGTCCTGTGTAAAAAGAATGGCACTTTGAGCAGATTTCTACATGAATTTCCTTCTTTGTAGAGCCTGTTGTAAATGTATTTCCACAGTTGCAGGTAACAGTTGCCTGATGGTATGCCGGATGGATTCCCTCTTTCATGATTTTCACCTCACAATTCAGTTAAGCAATGCTTGGATTATAGCACATTACGATTTTATTTGCAAGTACTTATATAAATTTTTGCTTTTTAACTATCTGCACAAATTCGTGGTTATCACGCGTGCGCACAAACAGATTGAGAATATTTTCCACTGCCTCTTCCGATTTCATGCCATTCAGCGCCCGGCGCATAATGTCGACCGCCTCCTGCTCATCGCGGTCAAGCAGCAGATCCTCGCGGCGCGTACTGGATTTCGGAATATCGATTGCCGGGAACACCCTCTTTTCGGACAGCCTGCGGTCCAGGACCAGCTCCATATTTCCGGTTCCCTTAAATTCCTCGTAAACCACATCGTCCATCTTGCTTCCGGTATCCACAAGTGCCGTTGCAAGAATCGTCAGACTTCCGCCCTCGCGTATATTTCTCGCCGCACCAAAGAAACGCTTCGGCATATGAAGCGCCGCCGGGTCCAGACCGCCGGACAGCGTGCGTCCGCTGGGCGGCACTACCAGATTGTATGCGCGCGCAAGACGCGTAATGCTGTCCAGAAGAATCACCACGTCGCGCTGATGCTCCACAAGACGCTTCGCGCGCTCGATAACCATCTCAGACACACGCTTGTGATGCTCCGGAAGCTCATCAAAGGTTGAATAAACTACCTCCACATTATTGCCGACAATCGCCTCCCGGATATCCGTAACCTCCTCCGGCCGCTCATCAATCAGCAGAATGATGAGGTGGATTTCCGGATTGTTTTTCAGAAGCGATTTTGCGATATCCTTTAAAAGCGTTGTTTTTCCCGCTTTCGGCTGGGATACGATCATGCCGCGCTGCCCTTTTCCAATCGGGCAGATTAAATCCACGATACGCATGGAAAGATCCCTGCCGCCGCGCTCCAGACGCAGACGCTCATCCGGAAAAATGGGCGTCATATCTTCAAAATTGCGGCGCTTCGCCGCCTCTCCCGGCGCCATGCCATTGATTGACGTCAGGTAAAGAAGCGCGCTGAATTTCTCCTGCATCGTTTTTATACGTGTATTTCCCGTCAGAATATCCCCTGTTTTCAGTCCGAACCGGCGTATCTGGGACGGGGATACATAAACATCGTTTTCTCCCGGAAGATAATTGTTGCTGCGGATGAAACCATAGCCGTCCGGCAGTACCTCCAGAATTCCCTGCGCCACGATACCGCTGTCAAGCTGCGCAATATCCACAGGCGGCCTGTCCGACCGTTCTCCGGTCTCCCCGGCTTCCGCTGCTGTATTTTCTGTTTTTTCTGCAGACGGATGCGTTTCCGTTTTCCCTTCCGTCCGGGGAGCTTCCGTCTTTCTGCCAACGCCGGCAGACTCCTCCATTTTCTGCTCCGGCACATCCTTCTGTCCTTCTTTTTCATCCTCCGCCAGCATCAGCTCTACGACCTCTGATTTGCGCATGCCACCAGTAACCTTCAGTCCTCTTGCCCTGGCAATCTCTTTAAGCTGCACTGCCGGAAGCGATTCATACTGTTGTCTTGTCATAAATTTTCCTTTCTGTCCTCACTTCAGTATCTAACAAAAATATTAATACCTATCGTCTGCATTTTAACACGTTTAAAATGGGTATCTGTCGGAATTGACATGATATTATGTAGATGGCAGTATTATAGCACGTTTTTTTTCAAAAAGCAACATTTTTCTTTCATGCAAGCATTCCGCCAAGCATCCCGCCGCCAAGACAGAGCAGCATTGTCGTGATAATCTGCGATGCCGGCGCCTCAACCTGCCCTCCGGATATCCAGGAAGCCGCCAGCAGCATGAGAAAATAAAGCGCTCCGGTTGCAAGCCCCCACAGAAATTTGCGGCTGCGGATGCCTTTTCCCGCCAGAAGCCCGCCGAAAAAGCTGCTCAGCACATAAATCACAAGAATGCCCACTGACACCATGCTCTGCTGCGGTTCCAGCCTGTAGAGCAGCAGCGCCGCAAACAGCAGAAGCACTCCGGTGATGACATACGAGATAATCAGCGACCGGAGCATAATCCATATATTCGTCCTTGCCGTCATAAAATCCCCTCCCTCCTGTCTGTTGTTAATATATGCGGCACGTTGCAGAAATATGCCTATGCTAAAATTTGTATAAACTTCGCCTGCCACCTTGATTTTTCCCCGGATATACGCTATATTATCAAGTAAGTGCAGTATTCTACCTCTGCACCGAAAGGAGAGATGACATTTTGGACTCAGGAGAGGCCATACAGCTAGGCGTAATCGTACTGCTGATTGCCCTTTCTGCTTTCTTTTCCTCAGCAGAAACGGCTTTGACCACGGTAAACAAAATCAAGATCAAAACTCTGGCGGATGAAGGAAACAAGCGCGCCGCCACCCTCTTAAAGGTAACGGAAAATCCGGGAAAGATGCTCAGTGCCATATTGATCGGCAACAATATCGTAAATATCGGAGCAGCTTCTATGGTTACCACCCTTGTCACCAGCCTTTTCGGAAGCTGGGCGGTCAGTATCGGAAGCGGTGTACTGACACTGCTGATTCTGATTTTCGGTGAGATTTCCCCGAAAACATACGCTTCCCACAATGCAGAAAAGCTCGCATTGTCGGATGCCGGTATCATCTACATACTGACAAAGGTACTTACACCGGTTATTTTCATTACGAACCAGCTATCTAATCTGCTTATCAGGCTTCTTGGGGTCGACCCCAATGCCAAAGGCGACGTCATGACGGAAAATGAGCTGCGCACCTACGTGGATGTCAGCCACGAGGACGGCGTCATTGAACAGGAAGAAAAGCAGATGATTTACAATGTGTTCGATTTCGGCGACACACAGGCAAAGGATATTATGATTCCGCGGGTGGAGATGGTTTCCATTGACGTCAACGCTTCCTACCAGGAAGTGCTGAAGGTTTTCCGCGAGGAAAAGTTTACCAGGCTGCCGGTTTATGAGGAAAGCACCGACAATGTCATTGGTGTGCTCAATATCAAGGATTTTATTTTCTTTGATGAGAACAGCTTTGATATGCGCAGCATGATGCGTGAACCGAATTTCACGTATGAATATAAGAGTACCTCGGAGCTGATGGATCAGATGCGTCAGTCTTCCGTCAATTTCACCATTGTACTGGATGAATACGGCGCTACTGCCGGTCTGATTACACTGGAGGATCTGCTGGAGGAAATCGTCGGCGAAATCCGCGACGAATACGATAAGGATGAGGAAGAGCTTATCAAAAAAATTTCTGACAGAGAATATATCCTTCCCGGATTTATGAAGCTCGACGACGTAAACGACGCTCTGGATCTGCTTCTGCATTCGGAGGATTATGATTCCATCGGCGGTCTTATTATCGGAGAGCTTGACCATCTGCCGGCGGTGGGTGAATCTGTCACTACACCGGACGGCATCCGCCTTGTTGTGGAGGCGGTCGACAAAAACCGCATCAACCAGGTACATCTGTATCTTCCGGAAAAGAAGGAGGAAACAGAGGAGGGGTAAGCGCTTTTGCCCCGGCACACTTTTATACAGATTATACAGAATAACAGGAAAACCGGCGTCCGCCGCTGAATCTCTCAGCCCGGCCGCCGGTTATTTCTTGAAAAAAATTTTCCGGACCGGTATCTAATATCCCGTCCGGAAAATTCTCTTTTTTATTTCACTACCAGATTAACAATCTTATTCGGTACATAAATCTGCTTTACAATGGTCTTTCCATCTACAAGGGAATGGATTCTGCCATCTTCAAGTACCAGACGGATTGCCTCGTCCTTCTCGCAGCCTGCCGGAAGCGCTACCGCTCCGCGCACCTTACCGTTAATCTGTACGCCGACCTCCACCATCGCGTCGATGGTCTTGCTCTCCTCGTACTGCGGCCAGGACGCCAGCGAAAGGAAGCCTTCCCCGCCGAGACTCTCCCAGATTTCCTCACAGATATGCGGAGCAATCGGGCAGAGCAGCTTAATCAGCGTGACAAGCTCATCCTTTGTGAGGGAGCCCTTCGCATAAATATCATTTACCAGTCCCATCAGCGCCGCGATCGCCGTGTTGAACTTCGTCTCCTCCAGATCATTCGACACCTTTTTGATTGTCTTATGGAAAGCGCTCTCCAGCTCCGGCGTCACGCCCTCGCCCGAAACCATGTCGGTAAGCGCAGCCACACGCTCCAGGAAACGCTTACAGCCCTTCACCGAATTTTCACTCCACGGTGTCGCCGCGCCGTAATCACCCATAAACAACACATAGGTGCGCAGCACGTCTGCGCCGTACTCTTCTACTACATCCAGCGGGTCGACCACATTTCCCTTGGATTTGCTCATCTTATCGCCGTCCGGTCCGAGAATCAGCCCCTGCGCCGTCCGTTTTGCATACGGCTCCGGCGTATTCACCACGCCGATATCATACAGGAAGTGATGCCAGAAACGGGAATAAATCATATGTCTGGTAACATGCTCCATACCGCCGTTGTACCAGTCGACCGGCATCCAGTATTTCAGCTTCTCCGGGTCCGCGAGCGCCTGATCGTTGTGCGGGTCAATATAGCGCAGGAAATACCAGGAGGACCCTGCCCACTGCGGCATCGTATCGGTCTCCCGCTTCGCGTCGCATCCGCACTTCGGGCACTTGCAGTTTACAAAGGAATCAATCCGCGCCAGCGGAGACTCGCCCTCCTGCCCCGGCTCAAAGTTTTCCACCTTCGGCAGACGCAGCGGCAACTCCTCATAAGGCACCGGAACCACGCCGCAGTGCGGGCAGTGAACGATCGGAATCGGCTCGCCCCAGTATCTCTGACGGTTGAACGCCCAGTCCTTCATCTTATACTGCACACCCGCTTCTCCGACGCCGAGCTTCTCCAGCTCTTTAATCATGCGGGCAATGGAATCCTTTTTGTTTGTATAGCCGTTGAGGAAATCCGAATTAATCATCTTTCCGTCACCGGCGTAGGCTGCCTCCTCAATGTTGCCGCCCTCAATAACCTGGATAATATCGATGCCGAATTTTTTAGCAAACTCATAGTCGCGCTCGTCATGCGCCGGCACCGCCATAATCGCACCGGTTCCATAGCCCATCATAACGTAATCGGCAATGTAAATCGGCACCTCTTTTCCGGTAAGCGGATGGGAGGCTGTCAGCCCCTCGATGCGCACACCGGTCTTCTCCTTCACAAGCTGCGTGCGCTCAAACTCTGTTTTCTTCGCACAGTTCTCACGGTACGCCTCAATGGCATCCATATTTTTAATCTCCGACGCATATTTGTCAATCATCGGATGCTCCGGCGCAATAACCATGAAGGTAACGCCGAACAGCGTATCCGGACGCGTCGTGTAAATCCGGAAGCTGTCGTCTTTTCCGGAAAGCTTAAAGTCAACGAATGCCCCGGTCGATTTTCCAATCCAGTTAATCTGCTGCTGGCGGATGTTCGGAAGATAATCCACCGTATCCAGTCCTTCCAGAAGCTTATCCGCATATTTTGTGATTCTTAAGTACCACACCGTTTTGGATTTCTGTACAATATCGCTGTGGCAGATATCGCATTTTCCGCCCTGGCTGTCCTCGTTGGAGAGCACCACCTTGCAGGACGGGCAGTAATTTACCAGCGCCGTGTCGCGAAACACCAGCCCGTTCTCAAACATCTTCAGGAAGATCCACTGCGTCCATTTGTAGTAATCTTCCTCCGTCGTGTCAATCACTCTGTCCCAGTCGAAGGAAAATCCGACTCTCTTTAACTGATTCGTAAATTTTACAATATTATCATCCGTAATTTTCCGCGGATGCTGCCCCGTCTTAATCGCATAGTTCTCCGTCGGAAGACCAAACGCATCAAATCCGATGGGAAACAGCACATTGTATCCCTCCATGCGGCGCTTTCTGGAAATAACCTCCAGACTGGAGTATGCCTTGATGTGTCCCACATGCATTCCAGCTCCGCTCGGATAAGGAAATTCTACCAGTCCGTAAAATTTCGGCTTGTCTCCATTATCTACTGCATGAAAAATTCCTGCCTCATCCCATTTTTTCTGCCATTTCGGCTCAATTTTTCTAAATTCGTGTCGCATAATCATTCTCCGCTCATATAAATTCTGACAGACTGCTCCGTATTCCACCGGCAGTAAAACCATCAGACCTCATCATAGCACATTTTTTTCCATTCTACAATATTCTTTTTACCGGGCAAACGCATCGATCGTCTCCCCGCCGCCTCCCTCTATCGTGATAATCAGCTCATGCGGCAGGCAGGCAATAAATTCCCCGGTGCGGCTGATTTTTCCTTCCCGCACGCAGACCTTATCCGGGCAGTCCGCCTCTGTCACAGAGATGGCACCATCCTCCACGACGATGCGGTTATAGCCCTGCTCTTCGTCGCCGATGACAAGCTCTGTATTTTCTGAGAGAGGCAGCCGCGCCGCCTCCTCCCCGCCGGAGGAGATTACCGCGTAGCCGCCCTCTTCTTTCAGCAGCGTCTCCTGCGCCAGGATTCCCGCGAACGCGATTACCAGCACAACCGACACAAAAATTACCGTATTTTTTCTTTTATTCATTCAGCCCCTCGTCCGTATAGCGCACTTCGCCGTTTTTCAGTATGATAACTGCCTCTGCTCCCTCTGTCTGACGAATCAGCTCCTCCGCCTGCTCCGGACCGAGCGCCAGACAGGTAGTACTGAGCGCGTCTCCCGTCAGCGAGGAATCGCAGATGATGGAAATCCCTTCTATGTCACTCTCCACCGGATAGCCGGTGTCCGGGTCAAGAATATGATGATACAGCTTTCCGTCCTGTTCAAAATAACGCTCATAAATTCCGGAGGATACCACCGTCTTATCCGCCACCTTTATAACAGACGCCGTCTCGCTGTATTCCCCGAACGGCTTCTGGATGCCGATGTTCCATTCGCTGCCGTCCGGTCTGCTGCCAATCGTCAGCACATTCCCGCCCAGATTAATCAGACCGCTCGTCACGCCCTCTCCCGTCAGGTATTCCTTGAGGGCGTCCGCCGCATAGCCCTTCGCCAGCGCGCCCAGGTCGAGCATGGTATCCGGGCTGTCAAAAACGAGTGTGTTTCCCTCCACGTGAACCTTTGAAGCGTCCACCTTCGCCGTCGCCTCCGCAATCACTTCCGCATCCGGCACAGCGGCATCCTCACTCTTAAAATCCCAGATGTCCGAGAGCGGCGCAATGGTAATATCAAACTTTCCGCCGGATTTTTCATAGTATTCCAGACCGACTGTCACCAGCTCTGCAATGCCGTCCGAAACCTCCACCCGGTTCTCCGTGCGGTGATTCACGGCATACAGCTCGCTTTCGCTGTCTGTCCGGCTGAAAATATGCTCAAACTGCGCGCACATATCCATGCAGTGCTCCATCAGCTCCTCCCCGTTCTCCCCGGCGTAAAAGCTGATGGTAACTACCGTATCAAAATAAAGTGCTGTCTGCTCAAACTGTTCCGGCTCCGGCTGCGCGCCGCACCCTGCCAGAGGGCACAGCGCGGCTGCCAGAACTGCCGGTAAAATACGTTTTCCTTTCATTTAAGCCCTCTTGCGGATAATCTTTGACGGACATTTCTCCGCACATTTTCCGCATGCCTGACATTTTTCCTGGTCGATAACCGCCACGTTTCCGTTCATCGTGATTGCCCCGAACTCGCACTGCTTCGTGCAGAGCGTACAGCCGATGCAGCCCGCCGAGCAGGCTTCCTTTACCGCCTTGCCCTTATCCTGGGAATTGCACCGTACAACATACTGCGCATCCTCCGGAATCATCACAATCAGCCCGTTCGGACAGGTAGCGGCGCATTTTCCGCAGCCCATGCATTTGCTGCTGTCCACCACGGCGATGCCGTTTACCACATGAATGGCGTCAAACTTACAGACGCTCACGCAGGAGCCGAAGCCCTTGCAGCCCTTTACGCAGTGCTTCGCACCTCTTCCCGGAACCACCGCCGCCGCGCGGCAGTCTTTGATCCCGACGTAGTTACATTTTTCCAGCGCTGTATCGCAGTCTCCGGAGCAGCGCACAAACGCCACCTTCCGCTTTACGTCGGAAGCCTCCTCGCCAAGCAGGGCGCTGATTTTCGCCGCAACGGGAGCGCCGCCCACCGGACATCCGTTCGCCGGCGCCTCGCCCTTTGCGATAGCGGCAGCCAGACCGTCGCAGCCCGGAAAACCGCAGCCTCCGCAGTTGTTTCCCGGAAGCTCCGCACGGATAGCAACCTCTTTTTCATCCACTTCCACCTTAAACTTTTCCCCGGCAGTTACCAGAAGGAGACCCACAATGATACCCACCGCGCCGACAACCAGAGCTGTCAGAAGAATCGCTGTTATACTCATGTTCCTTCCTCCTTAAATCAGCCCGGAGAATCCGTTGAAGGCAATCGCCATCAGCGCCGCGGTAAACAGCACGATCGGCATTCCCTTTAACGGTCCGATGATATTATTATTTTCCATTCTCTCGCGGATACCCGCCATAATCACAATCGCAATCGTAAAACCGACGGATGTGCCGATTCCGTTTACCACGCTATGTACAAAATCGTATTCCTTCTGCACATTCGTCAGCGCCACGCCGAGCACCGCACAGTTTGTGGTAATCAGCGGAAGGTATACGCCGAGCGCCTGGTAAAGCGCCGGGCTGGACTTTTTCAGAAACATTTCCACAAACTGTACCAGTCCCGCTATTACCAGAATAAACACGATAGTCTGCAGAAACTGCAGATCCAGCGGCGTCAGCACAAAATCATAGATGAGGCTCGCCACCGCCGATGCGATGGTAATAACGAAAATAACCGCCACGCCCATGCTCGCCGCCGTCTTTACCTGCTTCGACACGCCGAGGAACGGACACAGACCGTAAAACTGACTGAGCACAACGTTATTTACCAGAGCCGCGCCAACTAACAATAGAACCATTTCCGACATTCTCTACACCCCCTGGCTTTCCATCTTCTGCTCTTCTTTTCTGTCTGAGCAGGCAGCTTTTCCACAGCTGCAGCAGTCGCCCGCGCAGCCCTCCACCTTCTTGTTGCCGTTGTTCTGGATATGCAGACCGTTCAGCACCGCAATCAGCGCGCCAAGCACGATAAACGCGCCGGGAGCGGAGACAAAAATCGCCACCGGCTGATAACTCTCCGGCATAACATGCATACCGAAAAAGGTTCCGGCGCCGATCAGCTCACGGAAAATACCGATCAGTGTCAGTGCGATCGTAAAACCAAGTCCCATTCCCAGACCGTCGCACGCCGCCAGAAGCGGTGTGGATTTGGAAGCATACGCCTCCGCACGCCCCAGAATGATGCAGTTTACCACAATCAGCGGGATGTACAGTCCGAGCGCATCATACAGCGCCGGAATATACGCCTTCAGTATCAGCTCCACAACGGTAACCAGGGATGCGATAACGACAATATAGCCGGGTATGCGCACCTGGTCCGGAATGATATTCCGCAGAAGCGAAATAATCATGTTCGACAGTATCAGAACCGCCATCGTGGACAGTCCCATGCCGACGCCGTTGATGGCGGAGGTCGTGACCGCCAGTGTCGGACACATGCCGAGCACCAGGATAAAGGTCGGGTTTTCTTTTATAATACCATTTAATATACGTTCTTTGTACGGATTCACTTCCCACACCTCCTTACTGCGCCGCACTGTTTACAAGATACAGTGCAGCATTTACGGCATTTGTCACAGCGTTCGAGGTAATTGTCGCACCGCTGAGCGCCTGAATCTGGTCATCGGATGACGCCGCGTCCTTTGTCAGCTCAAACGCTTCGACATTATCGCCGACAAACTGGCTGCGGAAGCTCTCCTCCTCCGCGCGCATACCAAGACCCGCCGTCTCGTTAATCGTCAGAAATTCCATGCCGGTGATGGTTCCTTCCTCATCAAAGCCAAGGCTGATGGTAATATCGCCGCCGAAGCCTTCCTTGCTGGTCACATTCACCACGCAACCGGTCCGGTTTCCGCTTCCGTCCAGCGCCGCGTAAGCGCTCTCATATACGATGCCGCCGAACTGACCGTCCGCCACCGTGCCGTCCTCCGCTGTAAGCGAAGCAATCGCCGCCTCCAGCGTTTCATCCACATCAAAGCTCTCCGCGCCCGGACATACCGCCGCATAAGCCTCCGCCTGCGCCGCCAGCTCCGCCTTCTCAATCGGTCCCTTCGTGAGCTGATAGATGCCGCCGAGCGCCAGCCCCGCCACCAGCGTGATGCCGCACAGCGTAAAGGCGGATTTATAGGCTGCAAACGAAAAGCCCTTCTTTCCCTCCAGCGCGCCGTTTTCATAGCCAAACGCCGTCGGCATCGTCACCTTCTCAATCAGCGGAACCAGAAGGTTACTGATGATGATCGCATAGGAAACGCCCTCCGGAAGCGCGCCAAAGGTACGCAGGACACCGGTCAGAACGCCGAGCAGGATGCCGTAGACAATCTTTCCCTTTTTCGTAATCGGGCTTGTCACATAATCCGTCGCCATGAAAAATGCGCCGAGCATCAGACCGCCGCTGCAGAGCTGCGCGAGCACGAAGGTAATTCCGCTGCCCTTGCCGAAAATCAGCTCAAAAATTGCAAAGGATACCAGATAACACACCGGAATTTCCCAGGTGATGATTTTTTTCAGCAGCAGATAAATACCGCCGATTAATATCGCCAGCGTGGAAATCTCACCGATACAGCCGCCGGTAAAGCCGATAAAGAGCTGCGCAAGGTTCACCTGCTGCCCCTCTGCGAGCGCCGCCAGCGGCGTTGCCCCGGAAATGCCGTCCACCGCGTAGTCGCTCATGATTCCCGTAAAGGAAATGAGCAAAAAGCAGCGCGCACCAAGCGCCGGGTTCATAAAGTTCTGGCCGATGCCGCCGAAAAACTGTTTTACAAATATAACGGCAAAAATACTTCCGAGCGCCGGAATCCATAAGGGAACCGTCGGCGGAAGGTTCAGTCCGAGCAAAAGCCCGGTTACCAGCGCACTGCCGTCCGATACCGTCACCTTCTGACCGGCAAGCTTCTGGAAAACATATTCTGAAAGCAGCGCAAATGCAACTGACACTGCCACTATCGCCAGCGCATAAAGCCCGAAGCGGTAAACACCGAATGCCGTAGCAGGAAGCAGGGCAAGCGCAACATTGTACATAATACTTTTTGTGGACTCAGCGCCCCTTACATGAGGCGATGATGACACATTTAAAAAGCCGTTCACAGCAATCCCTCCTATCCTTTCTTTCTTCTCTCCGCCGTCACCTGCTGGCGCATCTGGCGGAACGCCTGTGTCAGCGGTCTTCTTGCCGGACAGGCATAGGTGCAGCAGCCGCATTCGCAGCACTCCATCCCGTTCAGCGCCACAAATGCCGCGGAGTCGTATTTCATCGCCGCTTCAATCAGCTTCTGCGGAACGATGTTCGAGGGACATACCTGCACGCAGCGTCCGCAGCGGATGCACGCCGTCTCCTCAAAGCGCTCCACATCATCCTGCATCAGACAGGTGAGCGCGGAGGAGGTCTTTACAATCGGCACATCCAGGGAGGGAATCGACATTCCCATCATCGGTCCGCCGGCAATCACTTTCTTTACGCCCTCTTTCAGCCCGCCGGAGGCTTCCGCAAGCTCCGCAAAGCAGGTTCCGATTTTGACATTATAATTCTTCGGCTCGTTGATGCCGCTTCCGGTCACCGTCACAATTCTGCGCATCAGCGGCGTTTTTTCACAAACCGCCATATGTATGGCAATTACGGTATCCACGTTGTCCACGATACAGCCGGCGTCCGCCGGAAGCTTTGTGGAATTAATTTTTCTGCCCGTCACTGCATAAATCAGGTTGCGCTCCGCGCCCTGCGGGTACTTTGTTTTCAGCGGAACCACTTCGATCCGCGGCTCATTCTTTACAAGCTCCTGCAGATTTTTGATTCCCGTCGGCTTGTTCGCCTCCACGGCGATCACGCCCTTTGCGTTATCGAAAAGCTGCAGCATCACCTTCAGCCCGCCGACGATCTGCTCCGGATTTTCAATCATCATGCGGTAGTCGCTCGTCAGATACGGCTCGCACTCCGCGCCGTTTACGATAATATGGTCGATCGCGTCCGGATTCTTCGGCATCAGCTTTACATGCGTCGGAAACCCGGCACCGCCCAGCCCGACGATCCCGGCTTCCCTGATGGCGTCCAGAATCTCCTGCTTCGACATTTTCGTGTAATCGCGGTACTGTCCGAGTCCCTCCACCGGCGTATAATTGCCGTCGTTTTCAATTACAATCGCATCTACCTTCGCGCCGGAAACCGTGATGCGCGGCTCAATCGCCTTCACCGTACCGGAAACAGAGCTGACAATATTGGCGGACACAAAGCCGCCAGCCTCCGCAATCAGCTGCCCCATCAGCACCGTGTCCTTCTTTTTGACGACCGGCTTTGCCGGCGCCCCGATGTGCTGCGAAAGCGGGAATACCAGCTCGCCTTTCGGAAGATAGGTCTGAACCGGTTTATCTTTTGTAAACCGCTTCCCGTCGTCCGGGTGAACTCCTCCCTTAAAAGTTGCTAACTTCATACTTTCTTCTCCTTTTTCTAAATTGCAAATGCCATTATGTATATATAGTAAACTTTTTGCGTCCATTTTTCAACATGAATCTGTTATGTTTCTCCCAAAAAACACAAAAATCCCCTTATATAAGGAGGATTTTTTGTTAATTTTTTACCAAACTTTCCCAGGCAGACGCTTTATCACCTGCGCTCCCAGCAGCCCGATAAACGCCCCCATAACGGTGCCCGCCAGCAGAAGCACCGGCAGATAAGTAAACACCGCCATGCTCTCCAGAACTGCTGCGGCGACAAGAAGCTGCCCGATATTGTGCGCGATGCCTCCGGCAATGCTGACCCCCGTCATGCCAAGCCACTCCTTTTTCTTTGCAAACCACATCACCAGAAAACTTAACATTCCGCCCGCAAAGCTATAAAGCATCGCAAACTCATTGCCGAATGTCATGCCCACCAGCAGGATTCGCACCATTGAAATCACAAAGGCATCCGCCGGGCACATTCTGTACAGAGCGGCAAAAACTACCAGATTGGCAAGCCCCGGCTTCACGCCCGGAATCCCCATCGGGATGGGTATCAGGGTTTCTACGTAACTGAAAATCATGGCGAGCGCCACAAGAACGCCGTACATGGCAGCGCGCTCTCCCGCTGTCTGCATTTTCTGCCCGCCATCACGCGCGTTCTCTCCCTGCTTCTTTTGTACGTCTTCCCATCCTGTGCTCTCCTGCGCGCCATCTTTCCCTTTATCCGCTTTTTCTGTCCGTCTTTCCTTCATAGCCTTCCTTTTCTCATGCCACTGCTTTGTACATACCGCGGCTTTACAGATTTCCCTGCCGGATCATTTCCGACATCCTGTTTTTTAATGTATCATAAAAAAGCTTCCCAGTAAAGTAAGAACGCAAAAAGAATCTTCTATGAGCCTTTTAATGTTTGTTATTTAAAATAACATTTTTCTTTTGTCCGGAAAGCTTTTTCTGCTTGCATTTCTGCGTTGTTTCTGCTACTATGATTCCAGGTACTTTTCCCGCATTATTTCGTGCATTTTGTTATTTAAAATAACATTTATTTTAGAAAGGAGTTACTGTGAAAGAAAGTAGAGGACAGCCGATAAATGGCGCACTTTAATAAGCTGTCTTATGGCAGCCATTGAAAAAATGTATTGAGATAAAGTGTTAAGAAGCTAATTGCGATTCGGAAATTATCCCTTCGCTGATAAGTAGTTTCTTAGCCTGCCTGATCGCCTTTTCCTTCTGTTTTTCTTTTAGAGGTTCAGGCATATCAATCTTGTATAGGTCGGTCGGGTTCCACGCTTCGCCTGTAGACAAAATCTGGTAGACAGCGGTAAGAATCATCCGGGCGATAGCAATGATGGCACGTTTTTTACCACGGCGCTTCCTAATGCGTTCATACTTCTGTTTGTAGTAAGGAGATTTATCAGATTTTACGGCTGCATGGGCGACTTGCACCAATGCAGGTTTGAGGTAAACACCGGCACGTGTTATTCTGACAGACTTCTTCTTACCAGCAGATTCATTGCTTCCGGGAGTTAATCCCGCCCAGCAGCATAAGCGTTTGGAACTGGAAAACGGAGCCATATCGGTACCAGTCTCGGAGATAACAGTGACTGCACTGTTACGGTCAACACCCGGAATGGTACACAGTAACTGGACAGCATTTTCATAAGGAGCAACCAAAGAATCAAGCATAGTGTCTATATCATTTATCGTGGATGTGATATAATCCAGATGTGCGCGGACGAGGCGCATACGGTATTTTTGGGAGTCAGTCATCTGGTACCCTTCGATGGATTCAATGACACTGTCAGACTTCTTCTTTAGGGAACGGAGGAGTCTGGAGGCTATTTCTTCGTGGTTGATGGAATTGTCGGATTGCCCGATCAGGTAATCAATAACAGATGCAGCTGATTTCCCAAAGATATCGGAAACAACCGAATCTAATGCGACATTACAGACAGTAAGCGCATTCTGGTATCTGTTCTTTTCACTGGTACGGCAGGAGGTCAGTTTGTAACGGTATCTTGTAAATTCACGCAGGATACGGATTGGTTTACAGGGGATATAGCTTCCTGGAACCAGACCTAATCGGAACAAATCCCCAATCCACCTGGAATCTTTTGTATCATCCTTATTGCCTTTGACCGCTTTTACCCATTTGGGATTGGCAATGGTGACATTAATTTCATCCTCCAAAAGGTTGAATACAGGAATCCAGTATTTACCGGTAGATTCCATGCAGACATCCCGGCACTGGTTTTTCATAAGCCAGTCTTTGAATTGCAGGATAGAATTGTTGAAGGTAGAGAAACGCTTCTTTTGATAAGAAGGTTCTATACCGGAAGAGGTTTTGATGATTGTGGCAACGAGAAAAGATTTGTGAACATCGACGCCACAGCAGGTTTGGTAAACAACTTTCATGGTCAGAACTCCTTTCAGAATGAGATAAAGAAGCCATTGACTGTTCCACCACACATTTAACAGAGAAGTTAAAACAATTCTTACTGTACGGTCTGACAGAGCCACTTATTTGTGCTTGAAAGATGAAACTTACACTGATTTTTATGCTGTCTAAAACGGAAGAAAGCCTTTACAACTTACCTCCCCGTGCTTTGTAGTATAGCTTCTTTAACAATTATTTTATCAGCAACGTGGGGAATTGGAAGACTTTCATTACTATTTGTGCCGCCAACTGAAAGGCGGCGGAATGGAGATTTTTATGAAGAAATTATCCCTGCCGCTTCTGGCGGAAACGACCGCCCGCCTGCGGAAAGAAAAATCACTCACCCAGCAGCAGCTTGCCGAGCTTACCGGCATCAACCGGGCAATGCTCAGTCGTCTGGAAAAGCAGAATTACCTTCCGTCCATCCCGCAGCTTGAAAAGCTGGGTGAGATACTGGGCTTTGAGCCGGCGGAGCTTTTTACCGAAGCTACCGAAACCGCTGCTTCCGCAGAGGAAACCTCCTCCGCCCCGGAGCACCAGCCGCTGAATATCGCTGTCGCCGGCACCGGCTATGTCGGACTTTCTGTCGCCACGCTGCTTGCGCAGCACAATCATGTGACCGCCGTGGATATCCTTCCGGAAAAGGTGGAGCTGATCAACCGGCGCCAATCGCCCATCCAGGACGAATATATTGAAAAATATCTTGCAGAAAAGGAGCTGGACCTGACTGCCACACTGGATGGCGAAGCCGCCTACCGCGACGCCGATTTTGTCATTATTGCGGCCCCGACAAACTACGACAGTGTACAGAATCATTTTGACACCTCCGCGGTGGAGGCAGTGATAGAACTGGTTCTAAGTGTAAATCCTGCGGCGATTATGGTCATCAAAAGTACCATCCCGGTGGGCTATACTGAATCTGTGCGGCAGAAATACCACACTGCAAATATTATATTCAGCCCGGAATTTTTGCGGGAATCCAAAGCGCTGTATGACAATCTCTATCCTTCCCGCATCATTGTATCCACCGATTCCTCCGATGAACGGCTGGTGAAGGCGTCCCACACCTTTGCCCGGCTTCTGCAGGAGGGCGCCATCAAAAAGGACATCCCCACCCTGTTCATGGGCTTTACGGAGGCGGAGGCTGTCAAACTTTTCGCCAATACCTATCTGGCGCTGCGCGTCTCCTATTTTAACGAGCTGGATACCTACGCGGAAATGAAGGGGCTGAGCACCAGAGATATCATCGACGGCGTCTGCCTCGACCCCCGCATTGGCGCGCACTACAACAATCCCTCCTTCGGCTACGGCGGTTACTGCCTCCCGAAGGATACGAAGCAGCTTCTCGCGAATTACGCCGATGTGCCGCAGAATATGATGAGCGCCATCGTGGAGAGCAACCGCACCCGGAAGGATTTTATTGCCGACCAGGTGCTGCGGATGGCAGGCTATTACGACTACGCAAACGCCAATACCTATAATCTGACGAACGAGAAAAAAGTCGTGGTCGGCGTCTACCGCCTCACCATGAAGAGCAACTCCGATAACTTCCGCCAGTCCTCTATCCAGGGCGTTATGAAACGCATCAAGGCAAAGGGCGCCTCCGTTATTATTTACGAGCCGACCCTGAAGGACGGAACCACCTTTTTCGGCTCTCTGATTGTGAATGATTTGAAGAAATTCAAAAAAATGAGCGACAGTATCATCGCAAACCGCTATGACAGTTGTCTGGATGACGTCGCTGAGAAGGTTTATACCAGAGACCTTTTCCGCCGCGATTAAACGCCAGGCAGCAGAATGCTTCCGGACCTAAAGAATCCGTCGGCGAAATGCAAAGTATGCAGGCTATAAAGAATCCGTCGGCGGGTATCCCCACCGACGGATTCTATTTCATAAGCCAGGATTTCTTTTTACTCTACAGTTACGCTCTTTGCCAGGTTTCTTGGCTTATCTACATCCAGTCCCTTTGCGACCGACACATAATAGCCCATCAGCTGCAACGGAATCACCGCCAGCGAGGTGGCAAAATGCGGGTCAGTCTTCGGAACATAGACCACGAAATCCGCGGTATCCTCGATATTATAATTGCCGTATGTCGTCAGCCCCATCAGATAAGCGCCGCGGCTCTTGCATTCCACCATATTGCTGACTGTTTTTTCGTACAGCTCCTGCTGCGTCAGGACGCCGATTACCAGCGTTCCGTTCTCGATAAGGGAAATCGTCCCGTGCTTTAATTCACCCGCCGCATACGCCTCGGAATGGATGTAGCTGATTTCCTTCATTTTCAGACTGCCTTCCAGAGAAATCGCATAATCGATACCTCTGCCGATAAAGAAAATATCCTTTGCCGCCGCCTGCTTTGCCGCAAACCACTGGATACGCTCCTTATCCCCGATAATCCGCTGCATTTTCTCCGGCAGCGTCTCCAGCTCCGCAACATAGTACGCATACTGACTGTCGTCTATCTCTCCGCGCACCTTCGCAAGCTGCACCGCCAGCGCATAACACGCAATAAGCTGCGTGCTGTACGCCTTTGTGGTCGCAACGGCAATCTCCGGTCCCGCAAGCGTATAGAACACGTTATCCGCCTCGCGGGCAATCGAGGAACCGACCACATTTACGATGCCAAGCGTCTTTATCCCGCGGCTTTTTGCCTCGCGCAGCGCCGCCAGACTGTCCGCCGTCTCGCCGGACTGGCTGATGACCACGACCAGCCCCTCCGGATCCAGCAGCGGATGACGGTAGCGGAACTCGGACGCAAGCTCGACGCGCACCGGAATCTTCGCCATATCCTCAATTACATACTGCGCCGCCACGCCGACATGATACGCCGAACCGCACGCCACAATATAAATCTGACGGATACCTCTCATATCCTCCTCTGTCATACCGACGCCGGAGAAATCAATGGTGCCGTCCTTCACCACAGAGCGGATAGTATCCTCGACAGCCTTCGGCTGCTCGTGAATCTCCTTCATCATGAAGTGCTCAAAGCCCGCTTTCTCCGCAGCCTCCGCGTCCCACTCGATTTCCGTCAGCTCTTTCTCTATTTCATCACCGTCCAGATTGTAGAAGGTTACTCTGCCCTTTTCCAGCCTGCCGATTTCCATATTACCGATATAGTATACGTTTCTCGTATATTTCAGAATCGCGGGCACATCGGACGCCAGATAAGACTCGCCATCCTCAATTCCCAGAATCATCGGGCTGTCTTTTCGCGCCACATAAATTTCGCCCGGATACGCCATAAACATAACGGCAAGCGCGTAAGAGCCGCGGATACGGACCATCGCGTGGTTAATCGCGTCCACCGGCGTCCCCAGATATTTTTTATAGTAATAATCAATCAGCTTTACCGCCACCTCTGTGTCCGTGGAGGAATAAAACTGATAGCCCTTTCTCAGCAACTTATCCTTCAGCTCCTGATAGTTTTCGATAATGCCATTGTGCACGGCAACCACATTTCCATCGTCGCTGCAATGCGGATGCGCGTTGTCCTCGGACGGCTCCCCGTGCGTTGCCCAGCGGGTATGCCCGATGCCGCAGGTACCTGCAAGGCTCTGCCCGTTGTTCGTTTTTTCGGCAAGTGCGGACAGCCTGCCCTTCGCCTTTACGACCTCAATCTTTCCGTCGCCGTCCCGCACCGCCATGCCGGCAGAGTCATAACCGCGGTACTCCAGCTTTGCAAGTCCATCCAGTAATATAGGCGCCGCCTGACGGGCGCCGGTAAATCCTACGATTCCACACATAGTATTCTCCTATATTCCTATATTCAGTCTGTTTTTATATATGATGCCGGGTTCCGGAATATTTATCCCGGATTACTGAAGGCATCATGAACCGCTCATAATTATAGCACAGGCTATCCGGATTTGCACTATCTATTTTCTGGACCACTGGCAGCACCCTTTGAATGCATGGTAACAAAAAAAGTCCTCTGGGCATTTTCGTCGTATGCATGGCAGTCGCTGCCACCCGTCTAACGGGTGGCTCGCGCTTCGGCTATAAGCCTTTGTTACTAGGCCCGCGTCTCAAGGCGCTGGCTCTCACTTCGTTCAAGCCACTTTGCTTTTCACTCGTCGCTGCCCCTTCAAGGGGCGTTTGTATTACCGACTACCCCTAAAGGGGTCCTCATATTCTTTCACGCTCAATTTATCCATCATAATATCCGCTCTCTCTTGCTCCTGAATGTACTTCTTTATGGTGTCCTCATTGAGACCTACTGTGCTGACATAGTATCCTTCTGCCCAAAAATGTCTGTTCCCAAATTTATATTTCAGATTTGCGTGGCGGTCAAACATCATTAGGGCACTTTTCCCTTTCAAATATCCCATGAAACTTGATACACTTATTTTGGGCGGAATACTTACCAGCATATGAATATGGTCTGGCATAAGATGACCTTCTATTATTTCAACACCTTTATAATTACAAAGTTGTTTTATAATATCTCTTAGGTCTTCTTTGTATTGATTGTAAATCATTTTTCGTCTATACTTTGGTGTGAAGACGATATGATACTTACACATCCACTTTGTATGTGCAAGTGAGTTGGCTTTCTTCGCCATTGAAATCACCTTTCCTTTCTATATAGTGGCTTGGACACCTCTATTATAGGCGTAAAGGTGATTTCTTTGTATAACAATCACCGCGCACCCGCATAGCGGGTGGTTGATATTTCGTGCGCTTTGCGCACTCAACAGGGTCGATGCCCCGCATAAACAAAAACAGCGGACCGGATTTTCTCCGCCCCGCTGAATCAGTAAAGCAAATGGCTTTAAAACGTCCGCCGCGCGCTTACGGCTGCTTGCCGATATACGCCAGAATACCGCCATCCACGTACAAAATATGACCGTTTACAAAATCTGACGCTTCCGATGCCAGGAATACGGTCGGTCCCATAAGGTCCTCCGGCGTTCCCCAGCGTGCCGCCGGCGTCTTGCCGACAATAAATTTGTCAAACGGATGCTGCGAGCCATCCGGCTGCTTTTCACGCAGCGGCGCCGTCTGCGGCGTCGCGATATAGCCCGGTCCGATTCCGTTGCACTGGATGTTGTACTGTCCATACTCCGACGCGATGTTTCTGGTAAGCATTTTCAGACCGCCCTTGGCAGCCGCATACGCCGATACGGTCTCGCGGCCAAGCTCGCTCATCATGGAGCAGACGTTGATAATCTTTCCGTGCCCCTTTTTCATCATTCCCGGAATAACCGCCTTCGCTACAATAAACGGCGCGTTTAAATCGATGTCCACCACCTGGCGGAATTCCTCCGCGCTCATCTCGTGCATGGGAATCCGCTTGATAATCCCGGCATTATTTACCAGAATATCAATCACGCCAAGCTCCTTTTCTATGTCAGCCACCATCTGTGTCACCTGCGCCTCGTCCGTCACATCACAGATATAGCCTTTTACTTCTATTCCCTTTTCCGCATAAGCGGCAAGCGCCTTGTCCATATGCTCCTGACTGCGGCAGTTAAATGCAATCCTTGCCCCCGCCTGCGCCAGCGCCTCCGCCATCGCAAATCCGATGCCGTATGCGGCGCCTGTCACCAGCGCTACCTTTCCTTCCAGGGAAAAGCTTTTCTGAATATCCATCCGTAAAACCTCCTTACTTCTCTGTTCTCCCGGCGCTTCCCGGAAGCACTATCTCAGATCGCGGTTGTCAACGCCGTCCATGTCGTCAAAGTCCTGATTTTCTCCCGCCATACCCCAGATAAAGGTATATGCCTGGGAACCGCTGCCCGCATGAATGGACCAGCTCGGCGAAATCACCGCTTCCTCATTGCGCATTACGATATGGCGCGTCTCCGTCGGCTCTCCCATATAATGCATAACAAAAGCATCCTCCGGAATATCGAAGTACAGATAAACCTCCATTCTACGGTCATGTGTGTGGCAGGGCATTGTGTTCCAGACACTGCCCGGCTCCAGCTTCGTCATGCCCATTTCCAGCTGACAGCTCTCCACCTGTCCCGGCAGGATGTATTTGCAGATGGTCCGGTGATTGGACTGCTCCAGACATCCCAGCTCCACCTTATTTTCCTTTTTCACGATTACAACGCCTTCCTCCGGCTCTCCCTCCGGCTTGATCAGCACCGTCGGATAGGTGTGATGCGCCGGAACGCTGTTCAGATAAAACTTCGCCGGACATGATGCTTCCCTGCTTGCAAAGGAAATATCGCGCGCGCCCATTCCGATGTACATGGCTTCCTTGTGCGCCACCTCATAAACCTTTCCGTCTATCGTAATCTCACCGGCGCCTCCGATATTGATTACGCCCATCTCTCTTCTCTGCAGGAAATACTCTGCGCGCAGCTCCTCGCCCGCCTTCAGCTCCAGAGTCTGCTCCACCGGCATCACGCCTCCGGTAATGATGCGGTCTATGTGACTGTAAACCAGCTTGATTTCCTCCGGCATAAACAGATTCTGAATCAGAAATTCCTCACGCAGACGCTCTGTCGTATAGTTTTTTACATCTCTCGGTGATACTGCAGTTCTCAGTTCCATATTACTTTTCCTCCCTTTTCTCCTGGTTGATTATAAGTTATCCGTCAAATATGCCCCGGTATCTATTTATCTCCCGGCTCATGATGTAACTGTATTATATCATATCCATAATTCCATTTCCTGTGTTCATTTATCTTAAATCTTGCAAATCCTGAACAAATCTACTATACTGGAATCAGAAGAAAAAACGAAAAGAGGAGGATGATTTTTTGAAGGTATTTACTTCCTGCCAGGATGCCATCAATGCGTGCAGCACCAGCCATTCCTTTGCCCTTGCGCACCTGTACAGCGACGAAAAGCCAATGAAAATGCATATCCACAACAGCTACGAGCTGTATTTTTCTATTTCCGGCGGCCGCCAGTTTCTCATTGACAACCGCTTTTACACCATACAGCCCGGCGACCTGTTTTTTATCAATCAGTACGAGAGCCACCATCTCACCCAGATTGACAGCCAGGTGCACGAACGCATCGTGTTTTCCATCTACCCGGATTATCTGAAGGAGTTAAGCACGCCCGAAACAGATTTAAACTATTGTTTTTCCTGCCGTCCGGAAAATCTGGGACACAAAATCTCTCTCTCCGACGAAGAGCAGAAACGCTTCCGCTACTATGTCCACAAGCTGTCCTCCATCCAGGGGTACGGCTCTGATCTGCTGGAAAAAGCGGTCTTTCTGGAGCTTATGGTCTATTTAAATCACTGCTTTTCCCGCTATGCCGGGCAGAACGCCGCGTCAAAAGAACCGGAAAAGCCGGAGGGCTACCACGCGCAGGTGGACCAGATTCTCGCCTACATCCACCAGAACATCGGGCAGCCTCTTGCAATCGAAACGCTGGCAGAGCACTTTTTCCTCAGCCCGTCCTACCTGTGCCGCATTTTTAAATCAACCACCGGTACGACCATCAACAAATACATCACCGCAAAGCGCATCACCCTGGCAAAATCGCTTCTGATGGAAGGACATACCGTAAGCGAAACGGCAGAGCTCTGCGGCTTTAACGATTACAGTAATTTTCTGAAGGCATTTACAAAAGCGGTGGGGATTTCACCGAAAAAATACGCCAGTTTTACCTGATGCCTTTCTTTCCGGACCATTTCACCCCGATTACGAGTGCGCACCTGCTGTGTTTATCGTTTTTCCACTACAACCTTACAACGCTTTTTACAAAATGCAATCCCATATGCAAGAATATCATTCCGCCCATCTTCACGGAGTTCTTCGTCATATCTGCGTTCCTTGATCTGCTCAAGCGCTCGTTCACACGCTTTATCCAGTTCATCAATAGATCTGGCATACTTCAGTTCGATGATGATTCCTGCATCCGGTTCTTTCGGCTTTACCAGAATATCCGCAAATCCATCTCCCGCCTCCCTGTTTGATTTCACAGCCCAGGCAGAATTACTTTTCAGGATGCCAATCAAAATACCATGATAAAAGTTTTCCTTTTCCTCGTTCCTTGCCTTTGTATCCAGAACACTGATTGTTTCACCAAGAAACATTGTCAGTTCTTTCTGGATATCCTCTACTTTTCCTTCAAGAAATCCACGGTTAATTTTCTCTGTAGATGCCCTGTTATTGGCCACCACCCGGTCAAACCATTCTCGAATCTGAAGGACGAATACCTCACGGACTTCTTTATTCGGAATGGTCAGTTTGTACAATCCATTTTCATTATTTCCGGTCTGCGTCAGATACCCGGTCATAAACAACACACTCCACATATTGTCAATGCCAGTATCAATTTCGTCATAAGTCAGATCCAAACAGATTCTCTTTTCAATGGATTTTCCTAAAATCAACTCTTCCATTTCTTCTTTTGTGGTCGTATCTGCCTTATCAATAAAACGTTTTACGAGATCATTCCCGCTGCTGTTGATCCAGTAAGCCTTTGGCTGTGCTTTCGGATTACTCACCAGGTCATCCACATAATTGATTACATCCCACGGACAATAAATATCAGCATTTCCGAAACGGTAACCATCGTACCATTCCCTGATTTCGGGGAAATGTTCCTGCAAATTGTAATCTGCCAGCATTTTTTTAATCTCTTCATTCGTAAAGCCAAATTCTTCATCATAGCGAACATCATCCGCAGCATAAACCTTAAAGTTATTCAGTCCCGTAAAAATACTCTCTTTTGAAACACGAAGACATCCCGTCAAAACAGCAAACTGCAAAAAACTGTTTGTTTTCAATGCCTGACCAAACAATCCTCGAATCAATGACACCATTTCCTGATAATAACCATGCTGGAACGCTTTATCCAGCGGCACATCATACTCGTCTATCAGAACAATCACTTTCTGGCCATAGTGCCGGTACAGAAGCTGCGATAATGTCTGCAGGCTGGATATCAGAATATCCTCATCCATTGAATACTTTCCATTAACCAGATTTGTAATCGCATAATATTTCTTTCGATCGTTATCTGTCAGTTTCCTGCTCTCGGACAAAAAAGCAAATCGCTCTGCTTCAACCCCAATCAATTCCGTCAGGCGATACTTTGCAGCTTCAAATGTTAATCCATCTATACCTTTCAGTGAAAGAAATATCACGGGATATTTTCCCATGTACTTTTCGCACAACTCTTTGTTGTCAGAAATAAATAGGTCATCAAACAGTGCCGTGTCCATTCCGATTTCAAAAAAGCTCTTAAGCATGCTCATGTTTAATGTTTTCCCAAATCGGCGTGGTCTTGTAAAAAGGTTTACCTTGCTCCAATTTTCAAGAAGCTGCTCAATCAGCTTTGTTTTATCTACATAGTAAAACCCATTGCTTCGAATCTCTTGAAAATCCTCAAGTCCAACAGGCAACATTTTTAGCTCTGCCATACACTGCACGCTCCTTTCCAAGCTACGCAAGACTTCCTTTGATCAGAATTTAATCACTTTCAGTTCATGGGTAAATACCGATCATGAATCTTTTCTATTTGGTTCGCAACAGTCTCATTTTCCATATTCAGAGTTGCATCCAGGAGATCCTCAGACTCTTTCTGCAGCCGTATAAGTTCATCCCACTTTTTCCGTCTGGTTGCCCGAATCAATTCCTGGCGAATCTCTTCATTTGGGACAAAAGCAGCCTGCTCTTTTTGATCGTATGCCAAATAACCAAGATGTATCAGATATGTAATGACATCGTCCCGATTGGCAAAGTGGACTGTATCATTCTGGAACGAAGTGACATCAATTTTCACCTGGTCACCCGATAACATTTCTATAATGGCACTCTTTAAGCCATCGTAGTTCATGTTTATCAGAGGAACAATAGCTTCATATGACGCCGTACCCGACCAGTAACTTTGAAATTCTTCATTCGTCATCAGTTGAACAACTGCATTTGGATTATACACATGAAACTTTCCAACAACATATCCATCGTACCAGCGCTTTACCTCATCAAAATCCCGATTATATTCTTCACAGAGTTTTTTTACTTCGTCCTCTGTAAAGCCAATATAAGGTGCAAGGGGTCCTGCGCTCAGCATCGAATAATGCCTGAGGTTATTTACAGCTGATTGTGACTTATCTTTCCTAAAAGGTAAAATACCAGTCAAATATGCCAGCTGAATGTATTTTGTCGGTTCCGTCCCTTTAAACATTCCACGAAGAAAGTTCAGATACTCATCCTGAACCTTTTTATTCATGGCCTCATCTCTAATCAAAACATCCCACTCATCTATGATAATGATAAACTTCTGTCCAGTTTTCTCCCGTATCCGTAAAAATCCGTCAGACAAAAATGAAACATTCTGCGGCAAGGTCGAAGGATGAATATCCCGCAGTTCATCCAACACAGCATTGGTTATAAATTGAACAATACTATTTACGTCTTCGCAGTTTGCAAGAAACCACTGGACATCGATATGAATCACATCATACTTATTAAGATGCTTTTTGAATTCAGGGTCTTTGCTTATTTCCAGCCCCGTAAACATCTGCTCTGATTCTGCGCCTTTGCTGTAATAAGCTGCAAGCATATTAGCAGCATATGATTTTCCGAATCTACGCGGACGGCTGTTGCAAATATACCCTTCCATCGTGTCCAATACACTGTTTGTATACTTAAGCAGACCGGTCTTGTCCACATATATTCTGGAATTCAAAGCAACTTGAAACGCGCTGTTATCAAGATTAACAAATCTTCCCATGCGGTTCAGACTCCTTTCTGGAGCTGTTCCTTACAGAAAGCTACAACTCACCTGTTATACATTGATTTTACCATTTAGTCGGTCAAATAGCAAGTTGATAACACCCATTGGACGTTTACTGTCAAGGTGCTCCGGCTACTGAATAGTAGTCGGGTATTTTTCTGTTAACGGCTGAAAATTAAGCGCTTACTTTTAAGCATTTATTTTATTGCTTTTTTACTTCAAAACTGTAAAACACAGGTTTTAGCTCATTCAGCCATGACTACCATGCATTCTTTCCCGCAGAAAGCCATGCCGTATTTTATGATTTTGTCCATTCTTCGCTGTCCCAGACCAACAGCATATTTCCTGCCCTCAATCTGCTTCAATGCCTCTGCACACCCCTTCCCAAGATTGCCATCGTCCGCATATTTCAGCTCAATCACAATACCAATCCTGTCCGGCGTACAAATCACAATATCGCTGTAACCATTTCCAAGCTCCGCATTTGAGCGGATCAGCCAGTCGCTGCGGCTTTGTAACAATCCTAAGACCATGCCGTGATATACCGCAGGCACGCCCTCCGGGTGAAAGTTCTCCTTCATGTCCTTTCTGACGGCGGTATCGCGCACACTGATCGAACCCCAAAGGTAATCGTGAAGCATATCTCCGATCAACTTTACATCACCGCATGGAAACGCCGCACAGAATTTTTCAATCCTTGACAGGTCAGCCCTGGATGTGGCTTTGAACCATTCCTTCACCTGGGTAATGAACAAATCGTTGATTTCCGCATTTGGTATGGAAAGCATATATTCTTTTGCGGAAATGTTTTCCGTGACCGTCAGATAACCCGTCATCAGCAGGACGCTCCACAGGTTTTCAATACTGCTGTCCAAATCTCTGTACGTTAATTCCTGCGAAACAGTTTTCCGGATACTCCCCCCGGCAATCAACTGTTCAATTTCGTCCCTTGTAGTCTGGTCAGCTTTGTCAATAAAGCGCCGGACCATGTCATTCCCGCTGGTGTTCGCCCAATAGTTGTCTGGAAACGCCTTCCTGTTCCTGCGGAGGGCCTGTGTGTATTTGATGACATCCCACGGGCAGTAAATGGATACCCCGCCAAACCGGTACCCGTCATACCAGTCGCGCATGGTGTCGATGGCTTCTTCCCTGCCATAATATTCCAGAAGTTCCCTCACTTCATCCTCTGTAAAGCCAAAGCTGTCATTAAAATACTCATCCGTAATTGTCATGACGTTAAGGTTATTAAGACCAGTGAAAATGCTCTCCTTCGAGATGCGCAGGCAACCGGTAATAACCGCAAATTCGAGGTCGGGATTCGTCTTTAGAGCATTTCCAAAAAGGTTCCTGATAAGCGTCACCATTTCATCATAATATCCACTCTGAAATGCCTTATCAAGCGGCACATCGTATTCGTCAATCAGAAGAATTACCTTTTTCCCGTAGTGCTTTGACAAGAGCAAAGAAAGGACTTTTAAACTTGTCAGCATAACTGCATCCGTCATTGTAAACACTGCATCCTGCGAATTTCCTACATCTATAAGTTGAAGGTACATCTCATGTTCTTTTTCTGATAATTTATCACTTTCAAGAAGGAATTGAAATCTCATAGCCTCCATTCCGATTACAGAACGCAATGCCGAACACGCCTCTTTAAAATCTCTCCCGTCAACGCTCTTCAGCGTTATCGAAATCACAGGGAACCTCCCCATGTATTCTTTACACAGATCTGTCTCCTGTGAAATTTTCAGACCATCAAACAGCTTCCCATCTGTTCCAATTTCAAAGAAGCATTTCAGCATATCCATTGTCAGGGTCTTCCCGAACCGGCGTGGACGGGTAAAAAGATTAACTTCACCCAGATTCTGCAGAAGCTCCGCTATAAACATGGTTTTATCCACATAATAATAGTTTCCGGATGAAAACTTTTCAAAAAACTCCACTCCAACAGGTAACTTCTTTATCATCTGTCCCCACACTCCTTTCCGAAGTGGTTTAAGGCTCGTCCACTCCCGCAATCCATAAGAACAGTAAATTACAAAAGCGCACAATTGTTCTATTTTTTTAGTTTACCAGAAAGCCGCCTGACAGTCAACGGATTCAGCGAAATACGATGAAATGTATAAGCAGAAAATTATTGCCCATAATCTCAAAACCGCTAAGGAGCAGATCGTCGATGACCTAAATGATGTCATGTCCCCTTTACAGCGCCGGAATAATCTAGTGTTAACTGAACTTCCAGTATTGGAATTGTCTATAGCTGGTATGACCTTCCGGATACCCCAGGTAACAGATACGGATTTTCTTGAACAGTTGATCCGTATCTTACGGAGAACATTATGTGTAAGTAGGTAATAATCCGTACCTTGACAGAATAAGAAATCCCCCAGAGGTTTACTTGGGGGGTGAAGCTGGTTGCTATTTTTTATGCTTGCTGCGGCAATCCTCAGGAAGACCGGAGGACCACGGAAGGAGTTCTGTCATTTCTTCTTTTGCCGGAAATGCACCGAGATCTTTCATCTTTTCCAGCACATAGGTTAGATAGTTGTATGGCTTCAGACCATTCAGAAGAGCTGTTTCTGTGATGCTGTATACAGTCGCGCTGGTCTGTGCTCCCCTGATACTTTTGGAAAACAGCCAGTTACGGCGGCCTATGGCAAAATTTTTCAGTGCCCGTTCCGCAACTGAATTATCAATACTTAACTGCCCGTCTTCCAGATATCTTTTCAGATATGTTTCCTGGTTCAGGGTATACAGCACTGCTTCCCCGATCTTCGAGGATCTGTCCACAGCATCCTCCAGGGTATGCAGCCACTCAAAGAAAGCCTCTAAAAGCGGCTTTGCCTGCTTTTGACGCTCTTCATACCTTTCTTCCGGCGTTTTATCACGGATGATCTCTTCAATCTTATAGAGCATTCCGATCCGTGCCATTGCCTGATATGCAGTTGTTTCCTTCAGCTGCTCTTTGGTGAAGTCCTTTTTTAAAATAGTCAGGGCTTCATCAAACCTGCGCCTCGCATGGGCCATGCACCCTGTTACGGTGATCCTTCCCGGAAGGCTGTGGTATGCCTGGTATCCATCGCAGGTGAAATAACCATGGAACTGGTCACCGAGGAATCTGGCCGGATGATATCCGGCGCGCGTCCTTTCGTATTGGAAGAGCACCATCCGCGGTGAGCCGCTGTATTCATCTGTGAGATAGACCCACATCCAGTTCTGGGTGGAACCTTTCTGCTCCGGCTCATCGATCACCTGGACCCGGGTCTCATCCACATGGGCATATCTGCTCCGAAGGAATTCTTCCTTCATCAGCTCACAGAGCGGCTGCAGGTACCGGCCCGCACACTGGATGATCCAATTCGCCATGGTCTTTGTTGAAAGGTTCAGGTCATAACGGGCGAATTCCCGTTCCTGACGTGCAAGGGGCATGCCGTTCACATACTTTGCATTCATGATGCCTGCCACCAGGGATGGCGTTGCCACACTTCCTTTGAGGAGGGAAGGTGTCTTTTCCGGACGCTTCATCGCACCGCATTTCGGACAGCTGTAAACACAGGTATTCTCCTCCACGGCCTCAAAACGTGCGGGGACGAATTTCAGACGCTTTACGGTCTCTTTCGTTACAACTTTATATTTCATACCGCAGTCCGGGCAGTATCTGTCCATCCCAGTCAGCTTGTATTCGATCACTTCCGTCGTTTCAAAAGCGGAAAGGTCCTCCTCCTTTTTGCCGGAACGTTTCTTTCTTTTATAGGAAGATGGATGGATCTCTTCCATGTCCGGCTCCGGCGCATCCGGATCTGCTTCCTGTTCCGCTTCATTGAAGAGGTTCAGCTGGGTATAGCCATCCGCATACTTCTCACTGGATGCCCCAAACCGTTTGCGCTGTGCAAGGGTCAGGCGGTCGGAAAGCATCGCGTTCAGGAACTCCAGCTCCTTTGTTTTTTCCGTAAGGATCCGGATCTGGTTTTCCTGTTCCTGCTGGTGCTTCTGCATCACCCGCATCAACGCTATGATATTTTCCCTGCTCATGCCGTTCAGCTGTTCTTCTGTAAAAAGCGGCTCCATCCTGTAACCTCAACTTTCTAAGATCTCTAACAGAAAGTATACCATGGAGAAGGGGCAGAGAAAAAGCCGCATAAAAGGAAGAAAATTTCGGCTTTTTGCGGATTGACAGAGCTAAGCTCACACGACAACCTTCGGATGGCGCTCTTCAAAAGCACCGCTGGGCTTGAGGGATAGACCATCACACAGCCAATGGATTTCTTTTAATGTGACTTTTTCAGTTCATCCGGTGTATCAGGCCAATGGAAAGAATCACGGTCCGGTCGTTTCATCAGGATCCAGAATCCGGATCCGTCCCACGGAAGGATCTTGATCAATGTGCGCCTGCGATTGCAGAACGCGAACATACCGCGGGAGTACGGGTCGAGATGGAATTTCAGTTTGATGACCGCTGCCAGACCCGTGTAGCTTTTACGGAGGTCTGTGCAGCCGCATGCCAGATAAACAGTAGTGCTACCGGAAAAATCAAGCATAGCTCTTTAACGTCTGAAGAAGGGCTGCCATCAGCCTGGATGGACAGTCAGCACCGATCTCGATCCGGATATTTTCCGGGAGACAGATCGCCACAGGGGAGTTACCCATGTTTTCAGCAGTTCGGATCTCCTGAACAGATGGAAGCTTTGCGAACACCGTCTCGCTGTCCTCTTCTTTTTCGGAGACTTCTGACTGGATCTTTCGGATCCAGTAACCCAATGTAGACTGTGGAACCCCATTCTGTTTACACCAGTCTTTACGGGATAAACCACTTGCCTGGAAAGCGCTGATCCGGTCTGTCCAAGGATCAGTCTTTGAAGCTGCATTGTCATTCATATTTATAATCATCACCTCCATCATTTGAAATCATCTTATCAAATGTGGAGATAAATTTGTAGATACGGATTATTACCTACTTACATATTTTCCGCCAAGGCGCACATAATATCAGTCCTCGCCGTATTTGTCCTTCTGTGTGTAGTCGATTACCTCCACGATATCGCCCACATAGAGCTTCGGATAACTCTTAATGTTTTCATAGTCCGTCCCCGCCCAGACGCGCACGTTTACATCGTCCGCCACACATCTGCCGCGGAACAGCTCTTTTCTGTCCGCCGGATCGCTGCCGCCGGACGTCTGACCGCCGCTCTTTACATAACGGCGCACCTCCAGAAGCTGGTAGGTGTGGCGGTACTCGGTCGCCTTTTTCCTCACTGGACCGATGCCAGCCCCATGTCCCGAAAACTCACCGTTTCCCATATAATACTCCACATGACGTGAATCGTAGCGGGACGGCCCCCAGAACACAAGATTCCCCTCCTGCATCTTTACAAGATCCTTTTTCGAAAGGCTCTTCCTGCTGGCGTCTGTATTTTTCAATACCAGCGTTCCTTTGTCGATCTGCTCGCCGGTCCATGTGCCAACGAAGATGCCGAGACCACGCTCATAGCATTTCCACACCAGAGACGAGCAGTCCGAATATCCATCAAAAACATTCTCGCGCAGATAGCTCTGCGTGTAGGAATTTCTCCCCTCACGCGACCGGATCAGCGCGCTGACATCTGCAATGCCTGCCATAGTTTACCTCCAAATACTTAGGTTACCCTATCAGCATATGCAGCATATCCCAGCTTTGGAAACAGATAGCGCCTGCCTTTTGAAACGCAGACTCTTTTCTATTTTAACAAATCATAATCACATGGTCTAATGATCATATTTTTAAAATTAACTATCATGTCATTATCAAGCATCGGTTCTCCAACCACCGCAGGACATCCCAGCTTCAGTGCCAGCGCTACCGTGCTGCACTGTTCATAATATTCCGCCCTTTCTCTTACCAATAACTGATGTTCAAAATCCGGTGACTGCAGTTTTACATTGGAGAGTATTTCCAGATAGGCAATAATACTCTCCAGATATCGGTTTTCATAATGGCACATTTCCTCCAGCATTCTTGAGACAGAGCTGTGCGTAATATAAACATTATCAAATTGCTCTAACGTATCCAGCTTGTCCTCTATCGCAATCATATATAAACCCCACGCATCTATCGCAATGCATCTGTTGACATCAAAACCAAGTTTCTTTTTTATTACCTGCACCCGCACATGCCAGTTTTCTCTCCTGTAAGTATCCTTTACACTATTAACCCTTGTTTCCAGCATTCCATTCCAGGTCGTCTCTCTGTGCGGAGGGTATTTTCGCTGCCAGATCAAAAACATGGCTCTTTCTCTCGTCAGATACGTACTGCCCTTAGACTGTGCAAGAATGCCGAAAAATGCATTATCTACATTAAAATGCTCCCATGCTTTTTTCGCATTCAGGTTGCACATATATGCAATCAGCGCCACACGATGATACTCCTGAGGCAGAAGTAACCCCTCCTCAACGAAGGATATCCGTTCCTCTTCAAAACGCTCCGGATGATTAAAGGAATTCGTATACAGCATTAATTCATGCTCCCAGAAGATCCTGATATTTTTATCCTGCATCTCATTTTTATGTACAGAAAAAAATCTCAGTGCTTCCTTTATATCACGCCGATACTGAATGATATAATCAATATATGCTCTGTAGGCATATTCCGGTTCATCCTTCACATATTCCGCATGGTTTTCAAACAGATCCCGAAACATGGCATCCGCTTTCTCCAGCATCCAGTTTCTTTTATAGAATTGAAGAATTTCCAGCCATAATTCCAGAGACGGATTATTTTTCCAGCTTTCCACCACTTTTGCTTCTGCTTCTTCAACCGTATGACTATTTTCAAACAGAAAGTTTTCAAAAGCAGTTATCGCTTTCTCATTCCCTTCCGCTCTGATAAATACCAGATGTCTTTCCATGTCAGCCGTCACGTTCCAGCCAAAGATACGTCTTCCCCATCCATATAGATTCATCAGCATCGCCACAACAGCCATCCGCTCTCTCTGGTCGATTTTCTCTATATTATTCTCGACAGCAACAATCAGGCGCTGCATATCCCTTTCCAGACATTGCGTTCTTTTAAGCATTGCCGGATTTTTAAACTCAAATGTCCGCATCATTTCATTCATCGCACCCAGGCTGTCAATAAGCACTTTATCCGCTTCCGACAAGGCAGAAAAAACGGATAAGTCTATTTTTCCACCCTGGCATAAAGTTCTTGCATACTTCAGCTCAAGATCGCGCTGATCGATTTCTCCAAATAACGGTCCATATTTTTTCAGGAGCGGATAAATTGTTATTATCCGATATGTATCCTGCAGGAAAAAGAACGTGTTAAATAACACGCATCCTTCCCTCTTCAATATCGCTGATAAATATAATTCATCCGCTTTTTCCAAAATAATCAGAAAACACTCCCGTGCCTTATATAAGGCAGCACGATTTATACGCTCCGTATCTACCGTACCATCTTCCCTTGTCGCCTCCTGGATCGCCAGAAAATAGTATGCGCACGCCAGACTTTCCAGCACTGCATAATCGCTCCCGATCCGATAAGCACGGTTCAAGCAGCGAACAGACCTGGTGTATTGTTTATAACGCTCCCCATATACAAATCCTATCATCTGATAAATTAATGCTTCTTCATCCGGCTCGGTAATCTCCAGTTTCAGATTCTCGTGCTCATCGACCATATGCCCCAGCGTATCTTCCGCCGCGGCATTTTCTTCATACGCTCTTCCGAGATCATAAAACACTTCCGCCAGTATACGTACATTCTCGCTGTCTGTGCCATCTCCCAAAATTTTTTTTGCATATTCCATCGTTTCTTTATAATTCTTTTTTCCAAAATTGTAAGTCAGCCACCGCAGCGGATCGTGCCCCTTTAAAAGTCCCCGTTGCCTCATCTCTTCTTCAAGAATATGATATTCATCATCCAGATAACATGCTTCAAAGCAGTAAAGCATATGCTGCATGTGATGTTTTATCATATGCGCGCTGCACTGTTCGAACCGCTCGTCCAGCATCGTTTCCTTTGCAAAAGCTATCGCCTTCTGGAATTTTATATCATCTATGTAAGCACGCACTTTTTCCGTCTGCATGCCAAGCCAGTCGTCGTACATACTCTGTTTTTGCGGAAGCCGGGTTGTCCCATCATATAGCAGCTGCGTTTTCCCGCATGCAACGTCCTCTTCCGGAATCCCGATAATCCGGGTTTCAAGCAGTATATTAAAATGGTTTTTCATAATACTTCTTATTATCCCCATTTTTACTGACGACACCCTGCCGCGATATACCGTTTCTCCCTCGCCAGACGATAGCAGTCCCAAAACGCTGAAATTCTCCTCTTCTCCATGCCAGACAGGCGCTCCGGAAAAGCCTTCCAGCTCATAAACTCTGTTGCCCTGATCAAGATATCCATCTTCCGCTCTGAAGGTAAATTCTCTTCTATCCGACAGACTATGAAGAACGGTTCCACGTGTCGTATCCATTATTTCCAGCAGTGGAATTCCCTGCTTTATCCCACCTGGAAAACCCTGTGAAAAAACCTTATCGCCTTTTCTTGCCTCTGCGATCAGATAAGGCGTTGCTTCCAACGGCAATGCGTCATCTTTCTTTAGATAGATGACAGCCGCATCAACAGAATGCTTTTTAATATTTCCTGTTTCTGTTATTTCATCAATCGGAGAATATACAACTTGTTCACGCCCCGCAAAAATACAACACTCCCGATAGTCTTCCTTTTGTCTGTCTATCGGGAGCAAAAAGTGAACCTCAATCGGGTCTGTCAGCGCTTCCAGCACATGTGCGCAGGTAAACACGAAGAACATAGAGCCTTTTCCGGAATAATATAAAACACCGCTGCCGCATGAAGTTCTCCTTGCATCCGTAATGAGTGCAGAATACTCCTGCGTCCTCCATTCCAGATCTTCCAGCAGCCTCATACCGGTGTCTCCCATAAAATCTCTTCCCCCTCCACAAAATGTACCTTATATTTTTGATCTTCCTCTGTTAAAAATCTGCTCCACCAGTTCACAGATCCATAGATATTTATATTCCCATACCATTTGAGCAGTTTTGCAATCGTCTGCTTGTCCGGATGCCGGAGACCTTCCGTGCAGATTATGTAATTTCTGCAATTGACTCTGCCGCTCCACTCCTCGGAAATATTTTTTACCGAGCCATGATGCGGCAGTTTGACCAGGTCATAGTTTCCATCTTTGATGTTTGCCAGCACATCCGCTGACCATGCATCTCCCGTAAATAGCATCCTGCAGTCACGGTAAATAAATTCAAATACAATACTGGCATGATTGTTTACACTTGTATCGCTGTATTTTATCGGGAGAGCCATCAGCTCCCGAAAGCTATATCCATAATCTGATGTCCTGCCAAGCGGTACAGAATCCTGCACATTCTTCTCTCTGTGCAGCGCAGATTCCACCGGCCACAAAATCCGAAACACCGCACCATCTGTTTCAAAAGTATTGCCTACCACAGCCGGTTTTACAGGTATACCGCATTTTATCAGTCTCGTATATACTTCATCGTTTTGCCGGACAGATAATTCTGTCTGGCCGGAAATCACATCCCCGTGATTCATCCACACTTCTGTAACCGGCAATTTTTCATTCCTGCGCAAATTACTGAGCAGTCCTCCAATATGGTCGTCATCCACATGCGTCAGTATAAGCGCATCAACACACTCTCCGGCAGCAGACATCTCTGCGCAGATATCGGCAAGCCTGTTTCCAAAGCGCATAACGCCCGTATCTATTATAATATTGCGAAAATTTCCAGATGCGCCGACATATCGCAGGCGCATACAGTCGCCCCTTCCGGCATTGTAATTAAAAATCTGCAGCATAGGTTCTGTTTCTGTCCTTCCCCCTTTACTTCCTTCAGCCTTCTGCAAGGCAAATCATGCTAACCAATAATCAACAGCGCACCAGCCTCTTCTACATCTGTCTGGCTCGTTGCTCTCGGGAATAAATAACCTGACATTTCAGCCAGGCTACCCTTTCTTACTTGATGTTATTGAAAAAAGCATTCAGGTAATACGATAGATTTGCTTCAATCATCCTGACATATCCCGGATAGCTGAAAATAACTCCAGGTTCATCCAGTCCCTCTGTATGACCTACACATGAAAAGCCATTTCTGTCTGCTCCGATATAGGTATCTATTGACCTCATCTGCCCATCCTGATTTTTCAGAATGATGTTCATTAACGTCAATCCATCTCCGATATCATATAAATCAACTTTACGTTCAGAAGCTTTGTACTTTATCATTCTTCAGCATCCTTCCCTTACTTTAGCCTCTCCCGCAGAACCTCCACCCTGCACTCATGTCGTTTATCCTCATCATCCTTGTTATAGGCAATCCCCACCGCAAGGATACGTCCCGTGTATTCCGGATTCTCCCCGAACTTTCCTTCAAACCGGAGCGCATACTGACGGTCCTTGATTTGCCGGATCGCTTCGTCCGCTGTGTGGTTCACTTTTAACTCAATAATAATACAATCCTCGTTTTTTACGAACGGATAAAAGATAAAGTCAACATAACCAAGACCCGCTTTGTCCTCGCGTTCAATACGATAGGAATCCAATGCTTTCAGATACACCCACCGGATAATAGACGCCAGCTCTGCCTCATTGCTGTATGTCTGCAGCGGGCTGTGCGTATTATGCGCGTACTCCATCAACTCCGTCATAGTTTTTGTATCGCCGGCTTTCGTCGCTGCGAGCATCCGCCCCGATTCTTTTGTCAGCTTATACACATTTCCAAGAGAAGGCTCCCGCTGTACTACTTCTGCAAACTTATCCATCAATTCTTTGTTCGGAATGGAAACATACCCGTCTTTAAAATTCAGAAATCCATACACTACCATCGCTGAGAATATCTCATCTTTTGTTTCCAGCTCCATCGATGTAGCAGCATATTCCTGTACTCTTGCCGGAACCGGATTATCCGCTACCATAGCGGCGATATCATCCTTGACAGCATCCGTATTGGCACCTATATAATAGAATATCTCATCATAAGGGCCCGAACTCGTCCAGTAGCTTCCCAACTGGTTGTCACTAAGCGCACCGACTACAGACCTGGGGTTATACAGCTTTTGGCCGCCTGCCGTCTGATATCCGTCATACCACAGTTCCAATTCCTCACGGGTCACAGCCGGATCTGGCTCTGTCTCCAGATACCTCTGATACAGAACATCCACTTCCTCATCGGTAAAACCGAAATATTCACTGTATTTTACCCTGGTGGCCATAGAATACTCAAAAAACATATTCAATTCTGAGCCGCTGGAATATTTTGCAATCGGCAGGATACCCGTCATGTATGCCATCTCCACATAGGCTTTATCCTTTAAAAGATTGCTTAAAAATTTCGTGAATCTAGCCTTGTCTTTATCTGCGGCAAAATCCTGATGATAAATATAATCCCATTCATCCAGCACAAAAATAAACTTCTCCCCATCACAGTATTCATGCACCTTCATCAAAGCATCCCATATGGCATCGTCTTTTTCTATTTCTGCATTAGGGTATGCTTTTCGCAAATCTGTCAGTAATCCTTTTTCAAACCGTGCAATATACTGACTATAGGAATTACCTTCTTTTGGCATCTCATTAAACATAATATGGATGACATTGTGTTTATTCAGATGTCCTTCATACCAGTCATACTTTGAAGCTTTCAAATTTCGAAAAAGCCTGCTGCTGTCTGCGCCTTTTCCAAAATAAGAAGCGATCATGTTAGCCATAACCGTCTTACCAAACCGGCGCGGTCTGGTGATCGCTACATATTTGGGCCCCTTTCCCTGATTAGGACCAGCTTCTTCCATTTCATTCCCTTCCAGTTCCACCAGCGGCACAAGTTCAGCAAGTATATCCGTCTTATCCACAAAATAAGTTGATGCGTATTCTCTGCGGAATAAACTATATGCACTCCGGCTATTTAAATAAATACCCATTCTATCCACACTCCTTTCCCGGCCAGCCGTTCTGGATCTGTCTAAGCAGTTCTGACTTGCCTGATCTCCCCATCTTGAAGCTGTCAGTTCTGCCCAGTCTCACCCGCCTTCCAACAGCGTATAATAACCCTATTATGTTTATCGTACCATAAAACTTCCCCTGTTACAAGATGGTTTGTCCTTGAGTTTCCGCAGTTCTATCCACAAAGCCGCTGATTGGCGATGCTGATTATGCACAACTTTCAAAAAATGCCAAAAATATAAGGAATCTCTTCCTTTTTTGTTGTAAAATTAAGTCACCACAACAATAATCCACTAAACAAAAATGAAAGGATTCCTTATGGCTAATTTTACATCAAATACCTATCAAATGAAACGGGAAATTTTATCTTTTTCAAATAAAATTTCCAGAAATCTTTCCAAACCGGAACGTAAATTTATGGCGGATATGAATTATGGTATGCTTGCTTCCGGAAGCTGTCTTCTCACCGACATCGCTGACCAGTTACATGAAACGTCCAGAAAAATCAATACCGTTGACCGCCTTTCCAGGCATCTTGCAAAGGGCACTCCGAAAGATGCTCTGAAAGCTTATCTGAAACAAGTAAAAAAATGGTGCCCTGATCAGCCGGTTATCCATATCGATGACAGTGATGTTGTGAAGCCTGACGGTTACCAATTTGAAGCCCCCGGATGGGTCCGGGATGGTTCTGAAAGCACAAAAACAAAGAATGTTTATAAAAAAGGATATCATGTCACAGAAGCCACCGTCCTTACAACCAGCAACCATCCTGTCAGCATTTTTTCAGAAATTCATTCTTCCGTGGAAAAAGATTTTACTTCCATCAATGATGTGACCTTCTCCGCTATGGAACGGGCAAAAGCTCTTTTCGGAAAAGCAACCTTTGTCATGGATCGCGGCTATGATGATAACAAGATGTTCCTGAAACTGGATTCCATGAAACAGGATTATGTGATCCGGCTGACTGCAAAGCGCAGACTGTTATACCATAATAAATGGACCCTGGCCACGGAGCTGCGTAACCGCAGAAAAGGGAAAGTAAAGCTTCCACTGTTTTACAAAGGAAAGAAACATGAAGCGTATCTTTCCCATGTAAAAGTTCAGATTACCGCATCCAGAAAAGATATGTATCCCGTCCTTGTTTACGGAATTACAGAGCATCCCATGATGCTGGCAACAAATAAGGCAATCAAATCGAAAGAAGATGTAATAAAGGTTGCAAAGCTTTACTTTTCCAGATGGAAGATCGAGGAATATTTCCGCTGCAAAAAACAGATGTTTCAGTTTGAAAATTTCCGGGTACGCAAGCTTAAGGCAATCAATGCTTTAAACTTTTATACTACTTTATGCATGGCATTTCTTGCCCATATTTCTATGAAGGCAGAAACAAATGCCCTTAAAACTGCAATTATACATACCGCAAATCCGATAAAAGAAAAGATAGCGTTTTGCTATTATCGGCTGGCTAAAGGTATCTCCGGCATACTGTCGTATGCAAAAGAGGGCATCAGGCTCTGGTTCCGGACAAGGCGTCCTGTATACCGTCAACTCTGCCTTAAGCTGGCTGTTTGAATAGATAAAAGAATATGTCTCCCAAAGTCCGGTTCCGGCGGGGCTTATTAAAGTACCTCTATTCACAGAACTGCCATTCGATACCTTTCAAAAAACGGCAGATTGGTACTTTAGGCAGACACATTTACTTTTTAATTACAGTTTGCGGAAACTCAAGTATCATATACGGTAGTAGTACTAATTTTTTCTTTTTTCTTTTGCTTACAAAAACTACAAATAATCCATGTATCCCTAATAATCCCGCCAATTTTAACGCCAAAAAGACCACCCTCTTTGGCCGGTCAGGTATAAACTTCAATATTTACTTAATTCTAGGAAACTGTTAAGCCACGCCTGCAATACTCATACTATTTCTTGGATGCATTTCTCGAAGTATCTCGGCCTGTTTCTTTGCCGCTATATGGATGTATATTTGAGTTGTCTTAATGGAACTGTGCCCTCGAATTTGTTGAACACAGCTCACATCTACACCTTCCTCAATTAAATAGGTTGCAAATGAATGCCGGAACATATGAGGAGTAATATTCCGCGCTATACCAGCCTGCTTCGCATACTTTTTTAACATTGATCGAATTGACTGTTCCGTATATCTATTTCCCCTGTTGTTAATAAAAAAACAGCCACTTTTTTTGATTTCATTTTCATTCTGCTTATAATATTTTCTTAAAACTGCAAGTACTGAGGAATTACTGATCTGGACATATCTCTCTTTTCCACCCTTTCCCATAATTCTGATCTGACCAGAATTTAGGTTTACACTGTCTTCTCGTATATTTGATATTTCGTACACTCTGGCACCTGTCGCAAAAAGAACTTCCACAACTGCTATATCCCTCAATTGGTATTTATAACCAGTTAGAACATTCTTCTTCAGACAGTCATACATATAATTCAGTAACTTCTCTATTTCTTCCCGCAGTATTATCCTCGGAAGAGTTATGGTTTCTTTAAATTTAACTTTAATCTTCCTAAAAGGATTGTACGAGATAATCTCCTCTTCCTCCAAATAATTGTAAAAGGCCTTTAAAGATGCGATTTTCCTTTTTACCGTCTTCTGCTTATATTTTTTATGTAGTTCAGTAATATATACTTCTATTTTTTCTTTATTGGGTTCATCACAGCAAATAAATGTAAAGTACTGGCACAAATCAATCCGATATGCTTTAATCGTATTTTTATCAAGTTCTTTTCTGTATTCGCAATATTCCAGATATGGCACCAATTTATCCTGTATCCTCATTTCATAAAACCTCCATTGTCTTTATTATATAAATAACATACTATCGTTTTCGGTACTATTTTCAATAGAAAGCTATTCGAAATGAAAAAATCAAAATATGATGTCCGATTTCACACCTCGCCATATCCCTTATTCCTAACCCGGACAAACCAGAAAAGCTTATTTTATATGTTTCTGCAACTTTCCACATTTTTTGCAATAAACATCTTCATCTACAATTGAAGTAAAATACTCCAACTTCAGCTTTTCGATTTGATCCGACACCTCTGCCGTATAAGATAATGTCAATTAATCAACGCTAACCCGCAAGGCTAAAAATACCCCTTGTGGTAAAATCGTCAGTATCTCACTGATTCCAACCACAGGGGGCATCTGCGCTATCTTTTCTACCGGAAGGTCCCATGTCAACAAGCTCAAAGGCGGTCTTCCTGGCCTTTTTCATACCATTTTTCGCTGCCTTCATACGTCTCGTCCCAGCCTCCTTTCTCACATTTCAGGCTGCAAACAATTCCTTTTGAGAAAACAGCATCTATCCTTACTTTAATCGCTCCCGCAGAACCTCCATTTTGCACTCATGCCGCTTGTTCTCATCATCCTTGTTATAAGCGATTCCCACTGCAAGGATGCGTCCTGTGTACTCAGGATTCTCCCCAAACTTTCCTTCAAAGCGCAAAGCATACTGACGTTCCTTGATTTGCCGTATTGCTTCGTCCGCTGTGTGGTTCACTTTTAATTCAATAATAATACAGTCCTCGCTCTTTACGAACGGATAAAAGATAAAATCAACATAGCCAAGACCCGCTTTGTCCTCGCGTTCAATACGATAGGAATCCAGTGCTTTCAGATATACCCACCGGATAATAGATGCCAGCTCCGCCTCATTGCTGTATGTCTGCAACGGACTGTGCGTATTATGCGCGTACTCCATCAGCTCCGTCATGGTTTTTGTATCGCCGGCCTTCGTCGCTGCGAGCATCCGCCCGGATTCTTTTGTCAGCTTATATACATTTCCCAAAGAAGGCTCCCGCTGTACCACCTCCGCAAACTTATCCATCAACTCTTTGTTCGGGATGGAAACGTACCCGTCCTTATAATTCAGAAAGCCATACACTACCATTGCTGAGAATATCTCATCCTTTGTTTTCAGCTCCATAGATGTTGCGGCATATTCCTGTACTCTTGCCGGAACCGGATTATCCGCTACCATAGCGGCGATATCATCCTTGACTGCGTCCGTATTGGCACCTATATAATAGAATATCTCATCATAAGGGCCTGAACTCGTCCAGTAGTTTCCCAACTGATTGTCACTCAGCGCACCAACTACAGATCTTGGGTTATACAGCTTCTGCCCGCCTGCCGTCTGATATCCGTCATACCACAGTTCCAATCCCTCACGGGTCACAGCCGGATCAGACTCTGTCTCCAGATACCTCTGATACAGAACATCCACTTCCTCATCGGTAAAACCGAAATATTCACTGTATTTTACCCTGGTGGCCATAGAGTATTCAAAAAACATATTCAGTTCCGAACCACTGGAATACTTGGCAATCGGCAGGATGCCGGTCATATATGCCATCTCCACATAGGCTTTATCCTTTAAAAGATTGCTTAAAAATTTTGTAAACCCCGCCTTATCCTTATCTGTGGCAAAGTCCTGATGATAGATATAGTCCCACTCATCCAGCACAAAGATAAATTTCTCGCCGTCACAGTATTCGTGAATTTTCTTCAAAGCATCCCACACAGCATCTGTTTCTCTGATCTTTACTTTCGGATATGCCATTATCAAATCATCTAGCAACAGGGACTTTATCCTGGCAATATACTGTGTATAAGTAGACACCTCATCCGGCATTTCATTAAACATAATATGAATCACATTATGCTTATTAAGATGCTCACGATACCATTCATACTTTGAAGCCCTCAAATTTCGGAAAAGTCTGCCGCTGTCCACACCTTTTCCAAAATAGGAAACGATCATATTCGCCATAACCGTTTTACCAAACCGGCGCGGTCTTGTAATCGCAACATATTTCTGTCCTTTGCCCTGATTGGGGCCAGACTTTTCAATTTCATTCTCTTTTAACTCTACAATTGGCACTAATTCAGCAAGTATATCTGTTTTGTCCACATAATAAGTTGACGCATAATCCTCGCAGAATAAGCTGTACGCGCTCCGGCTATTTAAGTAAACGCCCAATCTATCCACACTCCTTTCCCAGCCATCCGGTTTGAATCTGTCAGCCCATTCTAAAGTTATCCAGCTTCATCTGTCCCCACACAGTCGCTCCGTACAGTCTTTAGAGTCTATTTTTAATATTCCGGGATGATTCACACGCCTGTCTTCCAGCAGCGTATAATTACCCTATTATGCTTACAATACCATAAAACTCCCCCTGTTGCAAGAGGGTTTGCGGATAAATTCTCTGGATTTTCAGATAGCTTAAAATGTACCTGATAAATGCCGGGAAATTTCTTATTTTGTCAAGTACAGATGCTTACCTGCTTACGATAAAATATGACATAGCGAACACTATAGGGGTATATCTGAAGCTTAACATCCGGACAGATATAATTATCATCCGCTGGTTTTGGCACCAGTCATCCAAACAGAGCTTTAACGCGCTCATCCGGCCTGAAGCCGGATACCGCCATGTTTTTGTTTTTGACAAAACAGCATCTATCCTTACCTCAACCTCTCCCGCAAAACCTCTGCCTTACATTCATGTCGCTTGCTTTCATCGTCCTTATTATAAGCGATTCCTACTGCGAGAATGCACCCTGTGTATTTCGGGTTCTCCCCAAACTTTCCTTCAAATCGCAGCGCATACTTTCAATCTTTGATTTGCCATATTGCTTCTTCCTCCGTGTGGTTCACCTTTAATTCAATAATAATACAATCCTCATTTTTTACGAATGGATAGAAGATAAAATCTGCTCGTGTCAATTAGGGAATAAAAATTTTTTACATTCCTACTTTTTAATAAAATGTTTATCTGTCTCCGGTATTCCATCCTCATCAGACATATACCGCTCCACCCTCATATGCAGATTATACTTCACCCGAAGCTCTGCAATCTTATCCATCATTGGGGACGAATGATGTCTGTCAATCGCCTGCTGGTCTTTCCAGCAGGCAATCAGTAGAACCGTCTCCGGGTCTGCCTTAGGAATGAAATACTCATACCGCAGATTCCCCTCTTCCTTACGGATTTCCGCCACAGTACCACTTCTCTCCATTTCCTCCGCAAATTTCCGTGCATTGCCATCTGTCCCAGTATAATAAATATTTACAACTATGCTCATACCTGTCCTCCTGCTTTTTCTATTTTATTCCCAATCATATAATAGTTCTTTATTTTTTGCAGATGCCAAAAGACGTCCATAAATGCTTCTTTGTTGGATCAGAAAAGGCTGTTGGCCAACCGGCAAATGTAGCTATCGAAGAAACCGCACCTGCGGGTGGAAAAAATGATGTGAAAGCTATTGCAATCACTCCAACGGTTGCACACGCCTTTCCTACATTTTCAATAATCCCTTTATATTTCATCGCTTTCTGGGCTTTCACAATATCATCTTCTATTATTTGCATATTATCATAGGATACTATCTCCTAATGAAGAAGCTGTGTATATTCTGTCTAGCTTTTTAGACGTATATTTTAAAATTTTAACAGCTTCAGCTCCTTCCTTTACAGGAACCTTCACACCAATATGAGAAGACTCAGCCATATCTGAAATTGTCGCATTAATTACTTGAGATACTAAATCATTGTGATAAGCAATATTGAATAACTCCTTATATTCTTTAAGCACTTCAAAGACAGGATTATGATAAATAAAGTCTCCCAATTCTATGAAATGGTCTAAATCAATGCCATTATAATCCTCTTTAGACTCAAGCCGGAAAGTCTTGAGAAGCTTAACGCTATTGTAGTCAAGATTGTATTGATCCTCAAACTCTAAAAATTCTTTAACTTTTTCATTCCATTCATCGAATATCGCCTTAATTCTATCTACTGTATAATACTTGATATCAAGCCCTTTCTCTGCCATCATCCATTGAACTATGTCTATGTCAAAAGTGAAAAAACCTTCCACGTCATATTCACTTTTTTTATATGGCAAGATAATTTCTTTCTCAATCAGTTCCCCATCAATGCACCTATATGTAAATGGATCTACATAAACTGCACCAGCAACTATAAATTGCTCAAGAATCATTTGGGCGTACCATCTCTCCCATTCCAAAGTGAAATTAAGCCACAGGCACTACCTTCCCATGGCCCAATTTTACCACGCTGTTTAAAGTGATCCAGGAGCGGGTGTATTACCTGTATAAAGAAAAGAAACAGCCCCTGATCCTTGCGATCGATGAAGCGCAGTATCTGAATTATAATATCCTGCGGGACCTGAAGATGCTGATGAATTACCGTTATGATTCCCTGAACTGCTTCAGCCTGGTACTGATAGGAGAGCCGTATCTGAACCATATCCTGGAGAAGCAGGTCCACGAAGCCCTCCGGCAACAGATTACCGTCCATTATAATTATGAAGGGCTATCTGATCAGGCGGTGCCGGATTATATCCAGCATAAGCTGGAACTTACGGGAAGGAGCCGCAGCATCCTGGGAGGGGACGCTGTCAGCGCAATCCATGGATACGGTGGGCAATGCCCGGAAGATAGACAACCTAATGACAGATGCCCTGACGATCGGGGCACAGCAGGATAAGCATACGATTGATGCAGAGATCATACTGGCTGCAGCCAATAATCAGTCCCTGACATAATTAAGATAAGATGCCGGAACAGCGACAGAAGCGTGATTTTGAGACGTGATTCTGCCGCTGTTTTTGGTATCGTAATATTCACAAATCAAATACGTTAAAATAATCCACCGTACCATCCCAGCTCTGCTCAACTGCATCGCCCGTCCCGAGATTAACAGACACCGAATACCGTACCTGCCCGGTCTGCAGTTCAACTATATCTGCATATTCCATAGTATGGTCATTATTTTCATAATCAAAATCGAAGTAAACGTTTTGATACTCATCAGCCCCCATCTTCCGCAAATAGTAATTCTGCAAAACTGACCATATGTTTTCACAGAGTCCATTTCTAAAGTACGGTGCCTGAACAATGTCGTATCCTTTGAGTGCCGGTCCGGCCATATTTCTCTGCACTGTTTCTTCTGCAATATTGTCTTCATTCAGCCCGGTCCAGGCAAACTGCGCTTCACTATAAACATTAAGATATTTATCATAATTGCCATCAAACGCCGTAATCGTTCCATCCACTTCTTCTACCGTATAGTTCTCACTGTTTATATAATAGTAAAGAATTGTATCACACGATTTTCCATCTTCATTTATCTTGTAATAGTGTTGAAAGTTATGCTGAGCGCCTCCGGATCCATTTTCCGAAATAATACCATCTTCACAAATTGTAAGGTGAGATCGTTCTGCACCGCTAAACATATGTATAACAGCTCCATCAACATAAGAAAATACATCAATGACACTGCAGGAACCATTTGAAAGCATCCCTATCAATAGCTCCTGAATCCCATTTCCGTCTAAATCCTCCAGAGTGAATGCCAGACTGATCGTGCCGTCATAATTTCCAAAATATAGCAAATAATTGACAATATTCTCCGGATTACTGCTCATCTCCAAATTAAGGTTTCCGCTGTTCCATACATCATAATACTGCCATAATATGTTCCCATATGCCGACAGCATATCACTGTTCTCAGATTTGTTATGTTCTCCGCCCATGACTGCAATTTCTTCATCCGTCATACGGTAAAACTCCAGGCTCGGAAAAATCTTCTCCACAGTATCCAGATCCATCCGTGTAATATCTCCCGCTTTTTGCAGCCATTCCTTATAGTCTTCATAATTATGAAACTCAAGAAGGCTCAATAATTGAGAATCATTCACCAGCATATTATAAACACAGTAATATCCTCTATAATCCACATACAGCAAATTTTCCATCAGATTCTGTATCTTTTCAATTCTATTTATCTGTTCCGGACTCTGTATGAAGACAACTTCCGCTTCAATCGCCTTATTCAATGCATCGCGTATTTTTCGAATTGCAAATACTTCATTATAACGCCTATATATGTTGGTCGTGCCAAAAAGCATATCTCCGCCCAAAATGCCAAGTTTAAACGATGCCTGTCCTAAGGAGATCATATCGCCTACTGCCTTCGCCGAATCATTGAGGAAGCGCAGCACCTCATAATCTGTCTCACTCAGAGCCAGTACATCCTTACTTGCCAGCAGTTCCGGAATAATGCCATCAAATATGACATCCTTCCCCAGAAAAACTGCCGCATCTCCAGCCGCATCCGCAATCTGGTCCAACTGATACCGAAGCATAATGCCGACATCTTTCTTCAATATATTTGCTGCGGCAGCCAAATTCTCATCTTCCGCATATGTCTCAATTGCATTTAAAAAATCACTATACATCGTGTAATTTTGCAGAATCTGTTCATATAGCTCAAATTTCTCCTGCTGTTCCAATACAAATCCTGCCCCGTCCCAGGTCACCCCTATGGAATACTGTAAATCTTCCAGTTGTCTTCTTATGTTCTCCGTGGCATTTGCAGTAGCGGATGCATCCACCCCGACAACTGCCGTCATAATATCAACTACATCCTGACCGTATTCTGCCACATCCTTAATTTTATCCAGGTCTTTCTGCGCATCCATGTAGTCTTTTAAGTCATAAGACATTGCCGAAAGCATGCCGGTCAAGATCTCCAGATATCGCTTCTGATCCAAGGTTTCGCCCAAAACTACGGAAGCCCCGTCTACAGCCCACTGCATTCCATCCATCTTGTCTACAAGCTGACAGTATTGTACTTTATCATAATCATTCAGATAATTGTGCCACACACTTTCCATTGCATTTTTATAGTTTTCATATACGTCCGTTTCATAATAACGAAGGTCATATACACCCGTCTCATTTACCAGAAAATCCGGCATAGATGCCGAAGACTGCCCTCTGACATTTGTAATCTCCGGATCGTCCAGCCATATGGTTCCGTCATCTTCTGCACAAACGATTGCTGATGCCAAAAGCCACAGCGTCATTCCCAAAATCAAGCTCCGTTTTTTCATTGTTCTCCCTCCCAAATATGATGTATCAACATCCTGATACATGGATTTTGCCTAAAACCATCGTTGTCCCCTGACCAGATACAAAAATCAGTCTTTCAAGAAATAGCATGTCAAAAGTGCAAATCGCCGAGTCAGGTGGAAATGCGTATTATCACTACTTCACATGGATTACCCCATCTCGGAACAGAAGCCGTGTTGGAGCTGCCGGAAGTAACAATCAATCTGCTATCGTAGATTCCCCTCGTATATTTGGGAAAAAGTCCCTGTCCCGGTGCGTAAATTCCCCGATTCCATATACGTATCTGACCGCCATGCGCGTGTCCGGACAAAATTAAATCAATCCCCCGTCCTTTTAAATAACGATCATAGTATTCCGGATGATGGCAAAGCAATATCTTATAGCCGTCTTTTGCGCAAAATTCATTTAGCCATTCCAAATCTGCATCGGATGACAAGCCCCCAATACGAATTGTCATGCCGTTTATACAAATCTGACAGTCTGCATTATTCAGCAGCTGTCCCCCGCTCTCTTGGATAACCTCCAAATCTTCCGGCAGTAAATACCACTCATGATTTCCGATACTTAAAAACACCGGAGCAATCCTTTCGGCTTCCCGCAAAAATTGATAAGCATATTCCGTTTCATGCTTATGCTCTCCGAATATCCGCTCAAACAAGTCATCCGCCTTCATCAGAATGCGGCGCAGCATCTTCTCCAGGATTCCTTCCTCTGCTGTCCTAATGGTATCCCTGTCTGATCCATGCCGCTCAAAGGTATCCCCGGCAACCATGATCATATCCGGTTTTCCCTGCCGCAAAAGCGCAAGCACTTCCTGCGAATCATGTTCATGCAGATCAAATATCAGACCGAGGGTCAGCTTTCCCGGCAAACCTGCCGTCACCTTATATTCCGTTAAAATAAACTTGTCTTTCATCAAATCTCCTTTAATGCTAAAATCCTTCTTTTCTTCGCACTTTGCGCAGCTCCGCCCGCTTTTGGGCTGCTTCCCATTCTGCTTTTGCACTCTCCCCCTCTGCCAAAAGACCCGGAACCGGACGCGATTTCCCATTCCGATCCACAGCTACCATCACCACATAGGCACGATTAATCATCGTTCTCGTACCATCCAGAGCTTCCCGATAGGTATCCACACGTACCTCCATAGAAGTATTTCCCACATAAGTCAGATGCCCCCGGACAACCACCGTGTCATTCAGATAGGCACCCGCCTTAAAAATCAGATTGTCGAAACATGCCGTCACAATATCCGACTCCGCATGGCGTTTACCCACAATACCTGCCACTTCGTCTATCCATGCCACCAACTGCCCGCCAAACAGCCGACCGCTGCCATTGATATGACGCGGCATCAGAAGATACGATTGTTCCACCTGAGAATCACTCGCCCGCTTCATTTTTCGTTGTTCCTGTTCCATATTCCTGTATTCCTCCCTCAACACATTTTTATTGCACGAAACCATTTTTTCGCTCAATTTTTCGACTAATGCTCAACGTATTCTCCGTCACATTGCAGGGCATATACCAGATTTCCACGCCTGCTCTTTCCGCTGCCTCCAGGGCTTCGCCAAATTCAGAGTCCGTCGCCATATTGGGCAGCACCTCTGTAACCCCTGCCATTGGAATCACGAACGCTACGATCCCATGATCCCCCTCCAAAACAGCCTTCTGCAGTTCCCGCACATGCTTTCGCGCCCGGTCACTTGGGGCATCCGGAAAAAATCCCTTCCCTTCCACCTCAAGCGTGCAGCCCTTTACTTCCAGCAAGTATTTCTCTTTCCCTTTTTCCATATAAAAATCAATGCGGGAAGCGCCATATTTATATTCCGGCTTTACATAAGTGTAGCCCTGCCGCACCAGCCACTCCCCCATTACCCTGTTCGGCGCCTGGCTGTCAATATTCACCCATCCAAGACTTTTCTTATAAGCACTGATTAAATCATATTTTGTTTTCCGATTCACATTATCTGACAGCTCCAAAGCCACATCCGCTCCCGGAAAAAGCAGTTCACGGCACCGCCCCGTATTCTTCACATGGACAGTTTCCAGTCTGCCGTCAATCCACACATGTGCTGCAAAGCGATTACATCTCTCTTCAAATTTCCCATATACTATCTGCTCATATCTCATATTGCCATACCCATCTGTCATTTTCTTCTGCAATTACACTATCCGTCACCAGATGTATTTTACAACAATCATACTACAAATCCGCATTGGATTCTATTCACATATTGAAAAAATTTTATTAAATCATATTTCACATGATTCTATTTGGGGAATTTATTTATTCGTAAGTAGGTAATAATCCGTATCTACAAATTTATCTCCACATTTGATAAGATGATTTCAAATGATGGAGGTGATGATTATAAATATGAATGACAATGCAGCTTCAAAGACTGATCCTTGGACAGACTGGATCAGCGCTTTCCAGGCAAGTGGTTTATCCCGTAAAGACTGGTGTAAACAGAATGGGGGTCCACAGTCTACATTGGGTTACTGGATCCGAAAGATCCAGTCAGAAGTCTCCGAAAAAGAAGAGGACAGCGAGACGGTGTTCGCAAAGCTTCCATCTGTTCAGGAGATCCGAACTGCTGAAAACATGGGTAACTCCCCTGTGGCGATCTGTCTCCCGGAAAATATCCGGATCGAGATCGGTGCTGACTGTCCATCCAGGCTGATGGCAGCCCTTCTTCAGGCGTTAAAGAGCTATGCTTGATTTTTCCGGTAGCACTACTGTTTATCTGGCATGCGGCTGCACAGACCTCCGTAAAAGCTACACGGGTCTGGCAGCGGTCATCAAACTGAAATTCCATCTCGACCCGTACTCCCGCGGTATGTTCGCGTTCTGCAATCGCAGGCGCACATTGATCAAGATCCTTCAGTGGGACGGATCCGGATTCTGGATCCTGATGAAACGACTGGACCGTGATTCTTTCCATTGGCCTGATACACCGGATGAACTGAAAAAAGTCACATTAAAAGAAATCCATTGGCTGTGTGATGGTCTATCCCTCAAGCCCAGCGGTGCTTTTGAAGAGCGCCATCCGAAGGTTGTCGTGTGAGCTTAGCTCTGTCAATCCGCAAAAAGCCGAAATTTTCTTCCTTTTATGCGTAAGCGCCAAATATTCCCGCGGATTTCCTAATACTCTGGTTTCCACTATAATTGTAGATGAAAGATATTTAGACTATTTCACTACAATTACGGAGGATAGGTTATGACAGTTACCCGCAAGGCCCGTGTTCCGATGGCGGAACAGATCAGGCTTATCAATGAATGCCGCCAAAGCGGCATGACAGATGCTGACTGGTGCCGTGAAAACGACATCGCAGTAAGCACTTTTTATAACTGGGTCAGCCGCTGCAGGAAAGCAGCAGCGGATCAGATCCCAGCACCGAATTATGGTCATTGTGAGATCCCGCGTTCAAAGCAGGACGTGGTTCCCATTGGCATTGTTTCGGATCACCTTCCGGAACAACATATAGCATCGCAGATGCACCAAACGAACCCTGACAATCCACATACGATTGAAGTGTCCATGAATGATGTGACAATCCGCATCAGCAATGATGCCGATCCTGTCCTGCTCACCAGGACACTCCGCCTGATCCGGGAGGCCTCATGTCAAGTGATATCTCCGGCCTTGAAAAGATCTACATTGTCTGCGGTTATACGGACATGCGCAAATCGATTGATGGTCTCTGTGCCATTATCGAAGACCAGCTTAAGATGGATCCGGCATCCAGTGCGCTTTTCCTGTTCTGTGGAAGAAGACGGGACAGGATCAAAGCCCTGTTCCATGAACCGGATGGCTTTGTCCTGATCTATAAACGGTTGTCTGTCCAGGGTGGATATCAATGGCCCAGAAAGCAGCCGGAAGTCCGGAATCTTTCCTGGCGGGAGTTTGACTGGCTGATGTCAGGAATTGATATCGACCAGCCAAAAGCACTCAAAGCAGAGTAAAAAACATCTGGATTTCGGCAAAAATCCTACACAAAAAAATGGCAGATTTCCTTATAAATCCAGCGCTTTTCAGCCCTTGTTTTCCTTTAGGAATGGCTGTATTTCTGGTATAATAAAGGTACCAGATCCAAGGAGAGAACGATGGCTTCCAGTGCAAAAGATATCCAGCTTTCAGAGCTGAAGGACACCATAACACAACTGAAAACAATGATCTCTGGGCAGACGGAACTGATCAGATCTCTCCGTCTTGTTATTGACGAAAAAAGCAGCCACGAAAAAGCCCTTCAGGAGCAGGTGGACTATCTTACCAAAAAGCTTTTCGGTTCCTCCAGCGAAAGAAGAACCGATGACATTCCAGGACAGCAGCACCTTTTTGATGAAGCGGAAGTGGAACAGGATCTTTCCCTGTTGGAAGAAGAGACCGTGATCCGGTAAACGCTCCATAGCGTGTACCATTATTAAATAAAGGGCTGTTTTCACAGCCCTGACAAATCGTTACTTATTTTTACGGATGTGTTCCGGCAATTCAGGAGACCATGACAGCAGGTCTTCTAAGAATGCAAGACCGTGGTCATCCATATGTTTCGGAATCTCGCTCAACAGATGTTCAAAGTATTCATAAGGCTTCAGGTTGTTTGCTTTTGCAGTCTCCGCAATGCTGTAGATCACAGCAGATGCATTAGCGCCATTGATCGTGTCGATCATCTGCCAGTTCTTGCGTCCGACTGTAAAGCCTCTGATTGCACGTTCACTGGCGTTATTGTCCATTGGGACATCTCCGTCTGTGAGGAATACTTTCAGATACTTCTCCTGATTCAGGGCATAGTTGAACGCTTCACGCATTTTACCTTTTGCCTGAATCCCTGGTTCATTCTGCTTCAGATATAAGAACAGTGCATCCACCAGTGGCTTGATCACTACCTGACGCTGTTTCAGCCGTTCCTCAGAGGAAAGATCCTTGAGTTTGCCTTCCTCACGGTAGACTGCCTGGATCTGTTTCATCACCAGATAACCGATTGTTTTTTTCTGTTCTTTTTTCGGTATCTGTTCCAGTGCATCGTTGAACTTGCGTCTTGCGTGCACCCGGCATCCGGCGATCTGCAGGTCTTCCTGTTCCTTTTCGATGGTATGGTATACCTGGTAGCCGTCGGTCACACAGATCCCTTTAAAGTCCTTAAGGAACTTTCGGGGATGTGAAGCATTTCGTGTTTTCTGATATTCATACAGCACGATCTGCCTGTCGGTGTAAAGATGGCCGGAACGATAGACCCACATATAGCTTTTGGCTCCGGCTGCTCTTCCGTCACGGTTGACCACACATGTCGTCTCATCCGCCTGTATCACGTGATAGCCATAAAGAAGCTTATGCAGATTATCGTACAGCAGGCCCGGATATTCTCCGGAAAGACGGATCATCCAGTTTGCCATGTTCTGTCTGGTGATAGCAAGGCCGTACCGTTCGAATTCTTTCTCAAGACGGTATAACGGCACCGCATTCACATATTTGGCATTCATGACTGCGGCAGCCAGAGATGAGGATACCGGACTTCCATGAAGCAGCCCCTTTGGATGGGGAGCCCGTACCATGTGGCCATCTTTCTTGCTTGCATAGACACCGATATGATGCTCATCAACCTCTGCGCTTGCCGGAACGGATTTATACCGGCGTGAGATCGTGTCTGCCAGCTGTTTCCGGCCTTTTTCGCCGAACTCACGGACCAGTTCCTCGTCAGAGAGATAATGACCGATGATGTTCACCTTCAGGGAAGAAAGATTTTCCTCTTTCCTGCCGGACTGTTTCCTGCCGCGTTTTTTATCTGCCGCGAGATCTTCCGGCTCCGGTGCATCAGGGTCACATACCGCTTCCGCTTCATTGAAGAATACGATGTTTCCGTCTGCTTCCATGAAACGGATCTGGACAGCATCTTCCATTTTTTCGGAAGAGCGTCCGAAACGGTCTTTCTTTGCGAGGACGAGCTGCTCCAGCATAAGCTGCATCTTATTGTCCAGTTCGTGAACCTCTTTTGTCAGAGACTCTGTCTGGTCCTGAAGATTCATAATGATCTGAATGAGCAGGGATTTGTCAGCAGTATTCAGTTGTTCTTCTGTATATCTGTGTGCCATGATCAGAACTCCTTTACTGGTCTGATTATAGCAGAAATACAGTATTTATGCCACTCAGGGCATTTGCCACCTTCGTCATAATGACGGTGGATAACAATGCCAGGTATCCGATAAAGATCTGCGGTTCAGCGGATATCCGGCATTGTTATCCACAGACAGTACAGGCGGATCCTCCTTTATTATCAGAAGGGTACGCACACTGTCTGCAGCTGTGGATAACACAGTTATTCTGATGTTTTTCAGCAGCTTTGCTGCCCGGAAAAATTTTTCATTTTCTGCGAATTGCACAAAACCTAAAGTTCCTTTTGTGGAGACGTTATCTGCAGGATCGGATGTTTTGCAACGATCTCTAATCCCTGCATGAGCATATGGTACTGATCTTTCGAGATCTCAAGTGCTTCCTGCCGGGTTCTTGGCCAGTTGAAGGCACCGTTGTCAAGGCGCTTATACAGGAGCAGAAATCCATCGCCTTCCCAGAGGAGTCCTTTGATCCTGTCATTCCGCTTCCCACAAAACAGATAAAGTGTATCTTTATCGTATGGGTCAAGATGGAACTGGAACCGGATGATGTTTGCCAGCCCTTCCAGGCCACGCCGCAGATCTGAGTAGCCTGTTGCAATAAATACCCTTTTGAAGCAGGACCCATTATTCAGCATGGATCAGTCCTCCGACGGCACGGATGAGGTCTGGTGAAGCAGAATTCGTGAATCCAATGGTCATCCCATTTGTCTGAATAACAGCATCTGGTCTGACATCATTATAAACGGAAGATCCGGATGCATTCTGTTCCAGTTTTAATTCTACAAAAGGGATCGTCTGAGGCTGTGCAGTAACTGGAACAAGTGTTTTATCATTAGAAGTTTCAGCAAGTGCATACGCTTCACGGCGCAGAATCTTCTGCCAGTAGAAAAACTTTTTGTCAGAGATTCCATTCTGTCTGCACCAGGCGGTTTTATTCTGACCGCTGGCAAGGCATTCGGAAATGATCTTTGACCATTGCTGCAGACGCATCTGATGAGTAATTTTTTCCATCTTTAGTTTCCTCCAAAAAACTCGTTAGTTTTTTAGAGTGATTATCTCAAAAAATGGGAAGGAAAACTAGGTACACACTATGGAACGTTTACGTGTTCTGGTGTTTTTATCTTACCATCAATGCGGACAGTCTACACGATTATTAGTAGGCGCTTACTACATAAATACCCCTGTGATCCAGATATCCAGCCTCACGCGGTGTGTATCTGCCTCACAGGGGGAATCTACATTTCTACCATTTACTTTTTATCTCGCGACAGACGTTTTCTCAGAGAACCACTGTTGTACAGTAGTCACACCTACTTCAAGAATATCTGCAATTGTAGTGTCAGAATATCCCTTTTTTTTCATCTTTAATGCCGTTTCCCTGGCCTTTTTCATCTCGCCCTCTCTCTGCGCTTCCATCATTTCATCCCGCATTAATGTTTTCATCGCTTCACACATCTCAGGATACCTCCTTTTCAATTCGTTATACAGATTATAGTTCGCCGACACGCTTACCTGCAGGATCGCATCCACATTAATAAGATCACCCTGTGCGGTAAGCTTACGGGCATCCTCTATAAACGCCCTGACGTCTTCTTCCAGTGCATCCTCCGAAAGAACCCTTAAACTCCTGTGCTTTTTACGGTCAAGCTCCTTTGTTACAACAATCTGTGCCGGGAGATGAAGCCCATATACATAGTATATGCCTTTAAACTTCTCTTCAACCGTGAATCCGTATTTCACCAGGCTCCGGAACAGTTCTTCCGGCTTTCCTTCCCTAACTACCGAAACTGTTAACTGGTTAATGGGAATCTGGTCAACCGTTTTCCCCTGGCTTTTATATAGCTCCGCATAAGCAAATGTTTTAAAGAAATCGTCAATCGTCAACCCATCTTTGGGAGATTTATATTCTATCACATTGTACTTTCTGAAGATCCGGCCAATCTCATTCTCAACGTTCACATCATCCAGCTTTTCAACTACAAGAAGATCTATCTGTAATGGTTTCTTACTCAGGTTATATTCACGCTGGAAATCAAGCTCGGTCTTGTTCCCCTTAAATTCCAGCTCCGCCGCCGCACAGAAAGCGGGATGCCACTGTATGTCCATGTCGGAAAGTGTTATATTTTCATTCTCCACTGGCAGCCTCCTTTCTCTTTAATGCACCTCTGTATTCTTTTCTACTGTAATTCTACCATTGAATTTAACTCATTACAAGCGGTCAGGAAAAAGTTTTCAGAAAATTTACAGAATGATTTTATTTAACGAAATGTCAGCTTATATTGTTAAAAGGGTCATTTTGATAAGTAAAAGCCACAATTTACGATTTTCTTTACAATTTGTTCAAAAATTTTCGTTTGACAAACGCGTATGTTTCAAATAGAATAAGAGTAGAATAAATCAGTGGTTACCACTGATTGGGCTGGTCGAAAGACCCTGGTTCACCGAGCGGCGGGGAATTTCCCCGCCATTTTTTTGTTACTTTTTAACCGATTTTATAGTGCAAACGACTTGTAAGCCACCAGGGAAAAGAAGTGTCAGAAAAAATACTGAGCGTGTTCATTAATGAATCCGGCTATTTCGGACCATATGAGGCGCATTCCCCATATTATCTGGCTGCAATGGTTCTACATAACCAAAAAGATGATAAAAATCTCTATAAATATTGCAATATCGCAGATCACCCTGTGCGGTAAGCTTACGGGCATCCTCTATAAACGCCCTAGCGTCTTCCTCCAGCACATCCTCCGAAAGAACCCTTAAACTCCTGTGCTTTTTATGGTCAAGCTCCTTTGTCACAACAATCTGTGCCGGAAGATGAAGCCCGTATACATAATATATGCCTTCAAATTCCTGGTCAGCTGTTTTCCCCGTCAAACAGTTCCCCCACCGTCACATCCAGCGCATTGCATACCAGCAGCAGCGTATACACCTGCGGTTTTGTTTTCCCTTCCAGAAGGTAACTGGTGGCAGACGTGGATATCCCGGCTTTTTTCGCGAGGGCATACGGTGTCATGCCCTTCTGTGCACATATCCCATTTATCTTTTCTGCCATCATCCTGCACGCCTCATCCGGATCATACATTGCCTGTCAGTATTTCCTCCATACCATTTTATCCACCACCCCGGTGTAACTCTGGATGATCTTCACTACCTTCGTGCTCACATTTTCTTCCAGGTAATCCGGCACAGGGATCCCGTAATCCCCGTCCAGGTTCATCTGCACTGCGGTATCCACCGCCTGCAGGAGGCTCTTCTCATCAATGCCCGCCAGTATGAAGCAGCCCTTGTCGAGCGCCTCCGGGCGCTCCGTGCTGGTGCGGATGCACACTGCCGGAAAGGGATGTCCCACACTGGTAAAGAAGCTGCTCTCCTCCGGCAGGGTCCCCGAATCGGATACCACGGCAAACGCATTCATCTGGAGATGGTTATAGTCATGGAAGCCGAGCGGCTCATGCTGGATCACACGCCTGTCGAGCTTAAAGCCAGATGCCTCCAGGCGTTTCCGCGAACGCGGATGGCAGGAATACAGGACCGGCATGTCATATTTCTCTGCCATCCTGTTAACCGCCGTGAACAGCGACAGGAAGTTCTTCTCCGTGTCGATGTTCTCCTCCCGGTGCGCAGAAAGCAGGATGTACCGGTGCGGCTCCAGCCCCAGCTTTTCCAGGATATCCGATTTTTCAATGTCCGGAAGATTCTGGTGCAGGACCTCCGCCATCGGGGAGCCGGTCACATACACGCGCTCCTTCGGCAGTCCGCACTCATGCAGGTATTTTCTTGCATGTTCGCTGTACGCCAGGTTGACATCGGAAATAATGTCCACGATCCGGCGGTTTGTCTCCTCCGGCAGGCACTCGTCCTTGCAGCGGTTCCCTGCTTCCATATGGAAAATGGGGATGTGCAGGCGCTTTGCCGCTATCGCCGACAGGCAGGAATTGGTGTCCCCCAGGATCAGAAGTGCATCCGGTTTCACCTGGTTCATCAGCTTGTACGAACAGTTGATGATATTTCCTACCGTTGCTCCAAGGTCATCCCCCACTGCATCCATATACACTTCCGGACTGCCAATCTTCAGGTTTTTAAAGAAAATGCCGTTTAAATTATAATCATAATTCTGCCCTGTATGCGCAAGTATCACATCAAAATATTTCCGGCACTTCCCGATCACCGCCGCCAGGCGGATGATCTCCGGGCGGGTACCGACAATGATCAGAAGCTTCAGCTTCCCATTATCCTGAAAATGTATATCCGAATAGTCTGTCCTTATCCCTGTCATTTTTCCTTTTCTCCTTCCCCTATACCGGCTCGCTGAATGTATCCGGTCTGTCCGGATTGAAAATCTCATTGCAGGTCATCACTGTCACCAGGTTTTCCGTGTCGCTTAGGTTGATGATGTTGTGCGTCCATCCCGGAATCATATGCACCGCTTCAATCTTATCCCCGCTGACCTCAAACTCCACTTTTTCCCCGGTATGGATGTTCCTCTCCTGGATCAGCCCGTGTCCGGCAACCACAATAAACAGCTCCCATTTGGAATTATGCCAGTGCTGTCCCTTCGTGATCCCCGGTCTGCTGATATTGATGCTGACCTGCCCGCAGTCTGCCGTGTGCACCAGCTCCGTAAAGCTGCCGCGGTCATCACAGTTCATCTTCAGCCCATATTTAAATTTCTCTGCAGGAAGATAGGTCAGATACAGGCTGTACAGTTTTTTGGCAAAAGAGCCCTCCGGCATTTTCGGCATCATCAGGGTTTCCGGCTGCTGCCTGAACTGCTCCAGAAGATCCACAATCTCTCCAAGGGTAACTTTATGAGTAACCGGGACATAGCAGTACCGTCCGTCCGCCTTTTCCGCCGGACAGAGACCATCATATTCACAGTGTTTTTCCTTTCCCTCCAGCAGGTCATACATCCCTTCCACAAGGTCGTCGATGTACAGCAGCTCCAGCTCCGTGGAGCGGTCGTTCACCGTGAACGGCAGGTCATTCGCCACCGCATGGCAGAATGTGGAAACCGCGGAGTTGTAATTCGGGCGGCTGTGCCCCATCAGGTTCGGGAAACGGTAGACCGCCACCTTCACCCCGTTTTCTTTCCCGTAATCAAAAAACAGCTCCTCCCCGGCAAGCTTCGATTTCCCATAATCCGAAGTGCCGTAACGCCCGATCAGCGTTGCCTGGATGGAAGAGGACAGCATCACCGGCGCCCTGTTGTTATATTTCTTCAGGGTATCCAGCAGGGTAGATGCAAACCCGAAGTTCCCATTCATGAATTCCTCCTGGTCTTTCGGGCGGTTCACCCCTGCCAGGTTAAACACAAAATCCGCCTTCCGGCAGTATTCCTCCAGCTCTTCCGGCGTGGAATCGATATCATATTCGTAAATGTCACCAATCACGATATCCGGGCGGGTACGGTTTTTCTTTTCCTTTATATTCTTCAAATTGGCGACAAGGGCGGTTCCCACCATGCCCTTCGCGCCTGTTACCAGTATGTTCATGTTTTTTCTCCCCATATAATAAGTTTTATATTATTGCAGGTTTCCGTCATCTGCATATTTCAGTTCGATCACGATGCCGGTCTTATCCGGCATGTATACCAGAATATCACTGTAGCCTTCCCCTGTCTCTGCATTTGATCTGACCAGCCAGTCGCTTCTGCTCTGCAGGAGCCCAAGCACCATACCATGATAAAATTTCTCTTTCATATTTTTGCGGACAGCGGTATCACGCACACTGATGGAATCCCACAGATACCCGTGAAGCATCTCTTCAATCCGTTCCGCATCCCCATCCGGAAATGCCGCGCAGAATTTTTCTATTCTTGACATGTCCGCCCGTGAAGTATCCCTTCAGCATATCCAACGTAAGCATCTTTCCCTTTCCTGGAACCAGTGCCAGTGTTCTGATGTTTTCATCTTACCATCAATGCGGACCGTCTGCAAGATTATTAGCTGCGGCTGCCTGTTTATTTCATTTTTTCTTTCGCCAGCTCTTCCTGGATATATGCCAGAGACGCAATCTTCGCCTTCGTCTCTTCTACTGTAAGGAGTTTTGTATTATTTGAATTGAACTCACTGAGCTTCGCCCTCTCCGTATTTCCCTGTGTAAAGAACTTGTCGTAATTCAGACCTCTCTTATCACATGGTACGCGGTAGAAGTTTCCCAGGTCAACCGCATGAGCGCATTCCTCATTGGTAAGCAGGGTCTCGTACATCTTCTCCCCATGTCGGATGCCGATTACCTTGATGTCTTCCTTATTGCCGCCAAACAGAGCGCACACCGCTTCCGCCTGCGTCTGGATGGTACACGCCGGAGCCTTCTGCACAAGGATATCCCCTGCCTCACCGTGCTCAAATGCAAACAGGACCAGATCAACCGCTTCCTCCAGCGACATAATAAAGCGCGTCATTGCCGGCTCTGTCACCGTAATCGGGTTTCCATTGCGGATCTGGTCAATCCAGAGCGGGATGACAGAACCGCGGCTGCACATCACGTTTCCGTAACGTGTGCAGCAGATTTTCGTTTTCTTTGTGGTACGGCTCTTCGCCACGATCACCTTCTCCATCATTGCCTTGGAGGTTCCCATCGCATTTACCGGATAAGCAGCTTTATCCGTGGAAAGACAGATGACTGCTTCCACACCCTCGTCAATCGCCGCCGTGAGGACATTTTCCGTACCCAGGACATTTGTTTTTACTGCCTCTATCGGGAAAAACTCGCAGGAAGGGACCTGCTTCAGGGCAGCCGCATGGAAAATATAATCCACGCCATGCATCGCATTCTTCACAGATGCCAGGTCACGGACATCCCCTATGTAAAAACTGATTTTGTCTGCTGCCTCCGGCATCTTCGCCTGGAATTCATGCCGCATGTCATCCTGCTTTTTCTCGTCACGGGAAAACACGCGGATTTCCCCGATATCCGTTGCCAGGAAGCGGTTCAGTACAGCATTGCCGAAAGAGCCTGTCCCTCCTGTAATTAATAATGTTTTTCCTGTAAATACCCCATCCCTTTATCTTCCCAAGTTTTTCTGTATTAATCGCGGTAACTCCTTTAGCCTTTATTTGCTTCATGACATTCTGTATAAAACTCTGGCGGAAATTATCAGGATTTGACTTCATCGTCAGCTGAAACAAGCCGACAGTCACTTTTTTTCCGAACCGCCTCATATTCACGTTTTGCCCCATACCTGCCTGTTATCCCCAACACCCGCTCTGCAATGAGGTCTTTACGGGTACAGTTAGATTCCACGATTGCACTCATCATGTTCTGCGATACATCCATATAAGTGGCAAAAAGCTGCTTAATGTCTTCCAGTAAACAGTGCCCAAGTAGCCAAAATATGGATTATTATAACACATCCCTATACGTGATCTAATGTTCATAACCGTTTCTCGTCACCATTTATTCTATATATTCATTGAATCTTTAAAAGAAACTGTACTTTCATATCGTTTTATTCGCTCCAGCATTTGTTCAAGTTGCTCATACACATTTTGAATACTCACATATATCAAGTCGTAGCTATATATTTCATTTGATACAGCCTTTATTACTGCATCCATAGAAGACGTGAAATTTTTATCATATTTGATATTTATTTCCGTCCAATTCGTTCCGCCAAAAAGTGATGCTATTTTTCTGTCAACTGCCAGTTTTTCCTCAAGTATCAATGCAAGAACAATTGGATACCCCAGGATTCCTTTATTATAGGACATATTATCATTTGACGCATACCCGTCATTAAAGCTTTTAACTGTATATCGTTTTGAATAATCTGACGAAAAAACAAGAAGCGTCCCTTTATCTTCTCTTTTATAACGTTCATCAACCAATGCAGTAAATGCCTCCGGAATTTTAATTATGTGCGGCATTTTCCATTTTTCTTCATCTTTCATAAGTTTTCATCTCCTTTTTTCTAATTCTTTGAATATATTTTCCCTAATATCATAACCTTTTCAGAGCATCTGCTACCCTTCCTTTAATATGTTAAACACCGTCTCATTTCTTTTTCCCAAACATAAAACCTTTTTTATTATCCCCCTTTTTTTCCGTATCATATTTCTTAATAACCTCATGTGTTAAATCGCAGTTATCTCGGAGTTCTCGGAACTGACGGAAATAAGATTCCATTCTTTCTTGATCTTCTTCTCCTTCACACACAAATCCCGGTCTCTTATCAGAAGCCTCAAATAAAACCGTCTGCCATATATACATTTTTGTTTCCTCTGTTACGCCATCTTTACAGTTAAACGCATACATTGTATAAGGATACATAAAATCCGATACGTATATGCTAAGTTCTCCATCTTTTTTCATGTCAATCAATCTGTTAATCGCTTCCTTATGAACAATGATATCTCCTTCAATATCATTTCTATTACTTGAGGAGCGCCTTGCACACATTTTAGTACTTTCTCCATCTGGATCCGTAAGAATAATATCTATTTTCACACCCTTTTTTAAAAGACGGCGGTAACAGCTTCCTAATGTACGAAGCATACGTCCCTGGCTGAGTCCAATAATGGCAACATACTTACTACGCTCTATATCCGCATAGAATTCCTGTGAAAGACTTGTGTATGATTGTGTAAAAAACTCATCCGTTGATATACTTTTCCTAAGCTGTTCATATGTATAATGGTGCTTCTCTATTACCTTTAAATAATTATCATATTTTTCATAAAAAGACTGTGATTTTGAATCTTCTATAATAAGCGTTGGCGTTCTTTCAGGATTTTCAAGCATATACGGTGTTACAATCATATATTTTCCAGATTTGATAATCAATGCCGTTGGTATCGTAACACTGAACCAGATATGCAGTTTATCTTTTGCATTTTTGTTCTTATCATTTTTCAAATCATTTTCAAAAAACTTATACGTTCTAAGTATCCTTTGTTGAAGTTCATTCTCTTCCGATTTTTCTTCCACCTGATTGACCCTTGCAATTTCTCTGTCAAATGGATTTGCAAGAATAATATAAATATCATATTTGTTCTCTATGCAAAGTTTATATAATATATTACGTATTTCTATATTATCAAAAAAACTATAAAAAGAAATTCCGACAAAATATAATTTCTTCTCTGCTTTAGCCTGGGCAAAAAAATTTTCCCAGTCCATAGATTTTAAATACATTTGTGAATCTTTATTTGTAAAAACATCCTTATATCCATCTTCAAACGTTAAAATACCAAAATCATCCTTTTTTTCGGCATAATCATTCTCCAGAATATCTTCTTTTGTCATATAAATGGCCAGTATAGTTGAAACAAAAGCAGAAATAGCCATTGCCATTATCTCTTTCAACATCTCTACATTTTTTATTAACGAATACACAAACAGACCACCCATGACTAATGTTATTACCGACAATTTAACAAGCGTTTTTTTACGTCTTGCTATCCTTCTCATTAATGTAGATTTTCTCATTTGCTTAACCTCATTTTAAAAGCTCTCATAAATAGTGCTTAATGCCAGATGCTGACAGACAAATTTTTTGAGACAGTCTTCTAATCACTTTACCTTTAAATTCCTCTTTATAATAATCATAGAAACCATTTTCTCCGTCATTTTTTTCATAATCCCTGTAAACCAATTCCGGAAGTCTATAAAAATTATCTTCAGAAAAAATGTCAAATTTCTTATTTCCCATATAAAGATGCCTATTATTAAAATCGCAAAAAACATTTAATGGTTTTATAAAACATTTGCCCCACCCGTGCGGGACAATATATTGACCATCTTCTGTCCGTCTAGTACATTCTGAAATTTTAAATAAATCGATATAATATGACGGCTTACTAAAAATCGGAAAGATACTGTTCTTATCCACGGTATAGCAGCCAATTTTTATGGAACTGTCATCATCCATTCCATAATGATGAAAATATTCTGTCCTTACAATATCTATATTCAATTTTTTCAATATACTATAAGCAATGTATTCATGTCTGATTTCATTGTATTGATTTAGTGATTTTGCAGTATTTCTAAACAGAACCGCCTCCTTTCCATTGATATACCGAAAGTATCTTTTTCCACTATGATAAACTTTGATTTTATCATAATACCAGTTTCCTTTTACCGGATATAGCCCATTATATCCTTTCGTAAACTCTTTGGCAGTTGAATGCATTATAAGATAGTATTCGCCATTTTCATCAACACACAATGAAATAAAATGGTTCCCTCTGTCAAAGTTCATCATATACGAACTGTTTTTCCATATACTATTGATATTCTTTAATCTATCAATAAATTGAAGTTCATCAAATTCTACTTTCTTTCCCAACACAAAAACACTCGCCGAACAGCAGTTAACAGTTGCATCTACCGGAATTATCGGCTCTTTACAATGCCAGTAAACATACACCCCTGTTGGAAATCCTCCTGCGAGACGGTCAACATCATATGGAATACCTAAATCCAACGAATCAATTAAACGAAATTCTGCATTTTTGTCAAAACACTGTAACGCCTTTGTAGCAATTTCTTGCGTTTCTTTTATATATTTCAGTAACTCACAATATGTATTATCCATATTTTTCCTTTCCTGCAATGTCGAATCTATAACTGCAATGTTTGCTGTCAGTTTAGAAAATTTATAAACGTTTTATTCCAAACACTTTTCTTAATCAAACTCATTACATAATGCAAAATAATTGCACCTGCTACACTTCCGACAATAAATATTATCTCACCAGATATCGAAACATTAACCCACTGCAAAATATATCCATGTACCAAATATAATTCATACGAAATTGCTCCTATTATAGCAAATACTTTTAGATTCAGTTTCTTTCCAATAGATATCAGCATGAAGCAAATCCCCAAACCACACGGCAGCTTAATTAACAACTGAATAAAATTATAACTTATCTGTGGTAAGTTTCTAATAAAATCTATTTGTTTTACAGCCAATGCTACGATTCCAATCGCTAATAAAAAAATACCTGTTTTCCAGTTTGAACATTTCCGTATTAGCTCAGACTCCTTGTATTCTGACAAAACTATACCTGTCAAAAAAGACATCGCTTGTTCTGCTTTGATTTCTCTTAACAAAAAAAGATGCTACTGAAAGAACCGCAAACACTGTAATTTTATGATTTTTTAGGAATGGAACCCTCATTACAAGATAAAAAAATATATAACAGATCAACAGATAATTTAAATACCATCCATTATGATATCGCGGAGATATCAGTGTAACATCAAGAACAAAATCAATTATATTGAATTTATGAAACGGCCAATACAAAATGCATTGAATTATAAAGTATGGAATAAAAACTGCAACTATTCGTTTTCGCCACCAGAAGCAATCCCCCCTGGTATATGATTCGTTAATTCCATATGCGGATAGCATCAAAAATATAGAAACACCTATTCCACCTAATGGCGTGAATAAAGTTGTGCCGCCACCAAATGTCCCCATTAGATGACAAAGCATAACTGCAAGAATAGCTATACCTTTCATGATTTTTGAATTCGTTCTCCCAAAATATTCATCCGTATTGTTTTTTGATATAATTCCAGCAACAATAAATGCAAAAAGAATACTTATACCATATATACTTGCATATTTAATCCATATCATCCTATTACTCCCTGTGATTGATTGACCACTTGTTTCTCTGTGGTTTTTACCACAGAGAAGTTATCTTACTTTTCTTCTTTCTCTCTACATCTCAACTACACAACATAGCCAACGCAATAAATCAACTGATCAGAAGAGAAAAAGCATCAAAGCTAGTACTGACATCTTTCAACCACTTCACCTGCTTCCATTTTTATACAGCGTGGTAGATGGACTTCCCCTTCACAATAGCCCCAGACACACGTGTACGCCTTGTTGTGGCTTATGAAGCTTCAATCCTCTTATTTCGGAATAAGAAAAGTGAACTTTTTATTGTTACATCAAGGCTCTGAAGGACAAAGAACATCTCTTTCATTGACCATATATGGTTATATGTAGTAAGAATCTGATAAATGTATTTTTAAATTCCCTTCGCTTTACAATCTCCACCACCTCATTCCAGATGCTTCAAGATCAGCAACTTTATACAATCCCTTAACATCAAGAAGAACCTTTTCATCATCCGCAGACTCTCTAAACAGTGATTTAATATCCGCAAGACTCAAGGCTTTAAACTCATTGTGAGCGACTGCAACGATTACGCAATCAGCGTTCCTCGCATCATCCATCGACTTAAGTTTAACTCCATATTCATGCATAGCATCTCTCTCACTTGCCCATGGATCAATAACGGTCGGATGAATTCCATATGTTTTCAACTGCTTAATGATATCATCTACTTTGCTATTCCTAGTATCTGGGCAATTCTCTTTGAAAGTAAGACCAAGAATAACTACTTTAGCCTTTTTAGGAGCCTGTCCCGCTGCAATCATTTGCTTAACAGCTGCATCCGCAACATATGCACCCATGCTGTCATTTACAATACGACCATTAAGAATAATCTGACTGTGATAACCAAGTTTCTCCGCTTCATAGGTAAAGTAATATGGATCTACACCAATGCAGTGACCGCCAACGAGACCTGGACGAAACCCAAGAGCATTCCACTTAGTATTCATACCATCAACAACCTCATTGGTATCAATTCCCATACGATCAAATACCATTGCAAGCTCATTCATAAATGCAATGTTGATATCACGCTGGCTATTCTCAACAACCTTTACAGCCTCTGCTGTTTTAATATTAGAAACTGGATGTGTACCCACTTCAATCACAAGATCGTATATATTCTTAATTTCTTCAAGCGTCACTGAATCGCAGCCAGATACAATCTTATGAATGTTCTCTAGTCGGTGAATCTTATCCCCTGGATTGATTCGTTCTGGGGAATAGCCAATCTTAAAATCTTCGCCACACTTCATTCCAGATTTCTTTTCAAGAATTGGAATGCATACATCTTCAGTGCATCCTGGGTATACAGTGGATTCATATACAACAATCGCTCCCTTAGTTAAGTTTCTTCCTACAATTTCAGATGCCCCAATTACTGGAGTAAGGTCAGGAGTATGATCAGTATTTACCGGCGTAGGGACAGCAACAATAATAAACTTTGCTTCCTGCAGTTTAATTTCATCAGAAGTAAACTCGACTGTAGTTGCTTTAATTCCGTCATCACCAACTTCTTTTGTCGGATCTACACCCTGCTTATATAACTCAATCTTTGCCTCATTCAAGTCATAACCAATGACCTTAACTTTCTTGGCAAAAGCAACAGCAATAGGCATACCTACATATCCCAAGCCGACCACTGCAATTTTCTCTTCACCAGAAACAATTTTTGTGTATAGTGACATTTTTCTTTCTCCTTAACTATAATTTCAATTTTTCTCTTTTTTCAATCATTTACAGATTACTCAACGAGTCTCTCCCTGATGTATGTAAGCTCAAGCATCTTAGCTTTAATTTCTTCCTTATTAAGAAGTCTAGTATTGTTACTATTAAACTCCATCAACATGTTTCGTTCCGCATCTCCCTCTTTGAAATACTTATCATAGTTTAATCCGCGATTATCAGCAGGAACTCTATAGAATCCGCCAAGATCAATGGCCTTTGCACACTCCTCGTTGGTAAGTAATGTTTCGTACATCTTCTCACCATGACGGATACCAATAACCTTTATGTCCTCTTTCTTGCCACCAAACATCTCTGCTACTGCTTCTGCTTGGAGACCAATTGAACATGCCGGAGCTTTCATAATGAAAAGGTCTCCATTCTCGCCATTCTCAAAAGCATAAAGAACTAGGTCAACTGCTTCTTCCAAAGACATAATAAAACGAGTCATGTTCGGTTCAGTAACAGTGATTGGATTTCCAGCTTTAATCTGATCAATCCAAAGCGGAATAACAGATCCGCGAGAGCACATAACGTTTCCATATCGAGTACAGCAAATTTTAGTCTTGCCAGAATATCTGGACTTAGCAATAGCCACAGATTCTTCCAACGACTTTGATTTTCCCATGGCATTAATCGGGTATGCCGCTTTATCTGTGGATAGGCAAATTACACATTCTACTTCTTCCTCAATAGCAGCAGTCAAAACATTGTCTGTACCGATAATATTGGTCTTAACAGCCTCCATAGGGAAAAACTCACAAGATGGCACTTGCTTGAGAGCGGCTGCATGAAAAATATAGTCTACTTCATGCATAGCGTTTTTACACGACTGAAGATCTCTTACATCCCCGATGTAAAACTTGATTTTATCTGAAACTTCTGGCATCTTATTCTGATATTCATGGCGCATATCATCCTGTTTCTTTTCATCACGAGAAAAAATTCGAATTTCTCCAATATCTGTTTGAAGGAAACGATTTAATACCGCATTTCCGAAACTACCGGTTCCGCCAGTTATCATTAAAGTTTTTTCTTTAAATAACGACATTTTCGCACTCTCCATTTTCTTTCTGGTTCTCAATTACAGATAATACTTCTTCGGTTGTATGTGCAGAATCAAAACAGTATTTTTCATCCTTTGAAAATCCAAAGCCATAAGTTACACCGACAAAGTGTACTCCAGCTTCTTTAGCCCCAAGCAAATCGTTATTACTATCTCCAATGAGTATGGTTTTCGACTTTTCCACATCACAAAAATTACAACATTTTTCAATAAGTAATGCCTTAGTCAATCTATCATCTTCATCCATCCCACATACAGCATCAAAATAGGAATCAACACCCAGCTCTGAAAGCATAATTTTTGCAAATTTTTCAGCCTTTAGTGTAGCCATCCCTATTTTATAATTTTTTTCTTTTAGTTTGCTAAGTAGCATTTCAATTCCCGGATAGAGTACAGCCATGTGAATTCCATTTTCGGCATATCGGCTTCTATAAATCGAAACTGCTTCTCTAGCTTTGTTTTCGTAAAATCTAAACCTATTGATATATATCTGGAGTAAGTTTCCTCCTATGACTGTTCGTAATTCTTTTTCACAAGGAACTTCTTTCCCCATTGCAGATAATGCAAATCTATGAGAATCTAAAATTCCTGGAGAAGTATCTGCAATTGTACCATCAAAATCAAATATTACAAGCTTATACTTCATATCTTGTTGGTGTAATAAATTCATAATCTACCCCACTTAGTGCCAATTTTAGTTGCTTAGAAATGCATAGATTTTTTCTTAGAGCAGTATCATTATCGATAGTCTTTTTAAATGATTCTACTGCATAGTTCTCTGATGCATTCACATCAAACCCATCAAATCCTGCAAGATATATTTTTTTAGCACCCGCTTTTTGAAGAATTCTAATAAGCATTGCGCCAGAATTATCGGATTCTTCACCTTCTCCTAACAATGCTGAATAATTAAAAACAAGGGCGTTCTTTACTTCATGGCTAAGATTAGATGTCACTAAAACATACTTATCCTCATCCCATTCAATAGAATTAAGTCTTTTATCATTAGAGATAAACAATGCATCCGTTTTATAAATATCGTTGATATAATTGATTGAAATCACGAATTTATCTTTTGAAGTTTCACAAATTACAGATGCGTACTTTATGATGCTACTTCCAGAGCCAAGAACAACTACTTCTTTTCCAAGAATCATATTTCGTAGCTTTACGTAAGCCGTCTCGTCATTAACATCGCAATTCTGAAAATTCAAATACAATTGTTCAATAAGTACTGAGTTATATTCATTGCGCTCTTCTACAGGAATAAGGCTTAATATCCGCTCTATTTTTTCTATACCAATCGTATCTTTTTTCATCAAATACGCAGCATAATTAGGGTGACATTTTACTGTAGCAGCTAAAAAATATGGTAAATCATACCCCCATCTTTGTTCTGCATACACAGGCATTAAATACTTATCAACAATATTCAAAATAGGTGTTAACGCATATCTGTATTCAATCGTCTTATTAACATAATCAGCAAACAACTCTGTTGCAAGATTTCCTACTCCTCGTCCCATTCCGTAACATGAGGTATCAACGATAATGCTTCTCTGCTTAGCTAATCTCATCATTTCCTGCGCATTAGCAAATGACATTTGTAAATTATTATGTGAATGGAACCCTAAGCAAATTTCTTTAGAAAGATTATTATCAATTAGATAAAAGAATCTTCTCATATCATGTCTATACATCACACCCAATGTATCTACAAGATAAAAAGCATACGGCTTAATTTGATTTACATCTTTAATAAGCTTAAGAAGCGATTCGTCATCGTATGTAACCGTTCCAACCGGTTGCACACAAACTTTGTATCCTTTACATATTAAATGTTTAATTGCAACCTTTGCTTCTTCCCATTCTTTCCTGCGAAAGGTAATTCTAATAATGTCAGCACCGTTTCCATCATTTTCGGGAATTAACTTATCAACATGATTATGTTGCTCTATCATAATTGCATAGCTAATATTGGCTTTTTTGGGAGCAATTATATCCGCAACTTGTTCCATAGAAGAAAACACCGATGAATCCGAACTGTGGTCTTCTTTTCGTATAAACCCACATTCAATAATATCAACTCCAGCATCCTCTAAATTCGATATTATACTTTTAATAGTTCTACCACCAAATTTCCAGTTATTAATATATCCGCCATCTCGAAGAGTGCAATCTAAAATCTTTGTGGTATTCATTTTGGCCTCCTTTCCTTTATGTATAATCCAATTATTCATTATTCGGAAATTGCGAGCTCACCATGCTCAAGTTTTTCTGCAATTATCTTACGAACTTTGAATAAGTCTTTAGGCGTATCAACTGATAAGGTCGTAGCATTCGTAAGAATAAACTTAACCTTATGACCATTCTCAAGGAAGCGAAATTCATCAATATCTTCTATGCTTTCCAAATAACCTCTAGGAGTATCGTTTACAAACTGCAATGCCTTTTTTGTAAAACATTGTACTCCAACAAACTTCTTTAAACGGAAATCACTTCTCCCCTTTGGGAACGGAATAGGTGATCTAGCCATATACATGCCATACCCCTGCATATCTGTAGCTATCTTTATTTTTGAAGAATCGTATGCGTCAATTGGATCCACAAGATACATCATACCATTTGCAAAATAACTGCTCTCAGGATCAATGCCTTCTGGAATTAAATCTTCTACACATGAGCTCTCCATAAGCGGTTCATCACCATTAACATTGATATAAAAATCAGCATCTATTTTTGTAGACACCTCATAGAGACGCTCAAGATGAGTGGGGCAACTCTCTGAAGTCATAACCCATGGAATCCCCCATTTATCACACTCTTTTGTAATCAACTCACTATCTGTAGCCACGTATGCTTCTGTAATTCCTTTCGCTTTCTTTAAGCTCTGGTAAACCCACCAAATCATCGGGCGACCGCAAATGTCTGAGAGTCCTTTTCCAGGAAAGCGAGTGGATGCGTAACGAGACGGAATAACACCAATAATCTTCATAATATTTTCTCCTTTTTATTTGCAAATAATACCTATTGATTCATAGAAATTAGAAATATCCGTGCTATCTGGTTCTAACTTCTTTATATACGATATTGTTTCGTAACCAATTTTTCGAGCAGTCTGTAAAGCCGTACTTTTAAAACCTACTATTGTTAGTTTGTTTGCAGTAGTATTTATTAAGTAACTTTCTAGTGCTACTGTTCTGTCTAATTCAACACATTTATTCAATGTATCCATACGCCCTGTTTCCCTTGGGTGATATTTATAATATACTGTTTGACCATTCTTTTGGGCTTCAAAAACGATTTCCTCTACATACGCAATCACATTAAAGAAATCCTCTCCATATACCGCCAATAAATCTAATGCTATTAGTATTGAATCATCAAGCATGTCAATTTTATTCCCATAGAAAAGCTCTTTCATTCCAAATTTAAACGCTTTATCTGTTATCAAATAATGATCTATTTGCTTTAACTCCGGTCTAACTGCCTCTGGAAAGGTAAACCATCCTCCGCTCAAATTACGATTACTTCCCATGCAGGGGCCTAAATCATAGTACTTTCCTAACCTAAATCTAGTACTAAAGATAATTTTTCTAATAAATCTCTTCAAGACCGTTCCCCCCATGCCTAACGACGGGACACCATTATCAAAATATGCATTTGATCCATCTTCTAACCAAAACATTTTGGCATATTTATTTTTTGTTCCAACCAATTTAAGACAAAACATTTCCTGTATGCACATATCATCGACAATAAATATACTGTCATACTTTTCGCTAATTTGGGAAGTAATCGTAGAAATATCATTCTTAATTTTATTATATTTTTGAGTTGGAGTAAGCTTTCCTTTATGGTAGTTCCCATTTATCACATGAACATTAATAAAGTTTTTATCAAAAACCTCCTTATATCGTTCTGTAATCTTAAAATCTTCAAAGAGAATAAGATCATTCGTGTCGTTCTTAAGTTCAGTTTTACATAATCCTATTGCTAAAATTAAATTGTATTGCGTATGTAGTACGAATAAATTATTCATGCCTCTTTATCCTTCTTTTGATTTGTATCACTATTTCTCCTGTTAATTCATCTTTAATAACAAACATAATTCCAAAGAATACAATTGCTCCTAATAATATTTGAATCACCGTTACCGAAGGAGCAGGCTTGCATATAAAATTCAAGCCAAATACAAACACGAACATAATCATTGATGCAATCAAATATCGCAAGGTATTTGAAAACATTTTCCGAATTGAAATCTGCTTTGATAATACATAGTATTGAACTAACACAAGCGTATAATTTGAAATCAGTGTCGCAACTGCCGCACCAATATACCCAAACTTAGGTATCATCAACGCATTCACAAGAATATTCATAACCGCGGCTAATGAATTTGATAAAAGAAGTATTTTTATCTGGTTTGTTGCAATAAAATACTGCGTTCCTGATATTCCTATCAATGTATTACTAAGTACAATAGGAGCTAATATCATTAGCGCTGTTGAAGTTGCTGAAAACTCATCACCTAAATACCAAGGGATAAAGCAATTGGAAATTCCAGCAATTCCAAACATTAACGGAAAAGCCATGAACAATGATGCTCTACAAGCTTTGGTCAATAACTCGTTAATTTTTTCTTTATTATTGTTTGAAAACTCATTTGCTATTCTAGGCATCATTACATTACTCAAAACCGTAATAAAAGTTAGTGGAATAAGCACTATCTTTTCAGCTTGGTCATAAAAAGATATCTGAGCGGTATCATTTGTTAACCATTCAATCATCACTTTATCGACTTGCAAATATATAGTAGAAACTAATGACGGAAGAAAAAGCATTAACGCTCCTACATAGTGTTTAGGGAATGATTTAAAATTAGGACGTAATGGATATAAATACTTTTTTAATTGGGGATATGATATTATCATTCCTACTAAATTTGACAAAGCTAGCAAAAGAATATATTTCCATAAATCGTCAGATTCTTTAACAGCTATGAAAATCCCTATTGTTGCTATTAGTTTAGCAATCGTATTCTTCAATGCCGGAATTTTCATATCCTCAACGCCAACAAAAAACCATGTGCAATCTATTACATTTCCAAAATAATACGCATAATAAAATGCAAATAGTATCGCATAATCCGAAATCAAAGCACAGACACAATACACTATTGATCCGATTATACCTAAAAAAAATCTAAGGCACATCACATCCGCAAATGTCCGTGCAGTTATGGTTGTATCATCGCGTACATATGCAATCTGACGACTTCCATAAGATGAAAGTCCAATCAATGAAATGGAAATTATTATGGAAGTCGTTGAATTAATATAACTATATATACCTAGTTGATTTGCTCCTAATACTCGTGCTAAATAAGGTGCTGTAAGTAATGGTACAATTAAGACCAAAATATTATATAAAACATTATAAATATAGTTTTTTGCTATTTTATTCATATTTGATTTTCTTTCCTGCCATCTTTTAAGTGCATAAAAATTTTATAATGCTCAGTTGCCATCTTCTCCAAAGAGTATCCCTTCATCTTCTGTATATTATTTTGGGCCATAATTTTTCTTCTTTCTTCGTCATCAAGCAAGTAGTTAATTTTTTCACTCAAATCCTCAATATCTTCACAGTCAACAAGAAACCCATTCTCAAATGGTTTAATTAATTCACAACCAGCTACACACTGATTTGTTGTAATTACCGGGAGGCCACACGCCATTGCTTCATTTATTACAAGCCCCCAAATATCATCTCTCGTTGGTAAGACAAACAGATCAGCAACATGATAATACTTTATTAATTCATTTTTCTTTTGAAAATCAACAAAGTGAACATTTTTTAGCCTTCGTTCTTTGATAATATTAATATATTCCTGTGTCGGTTCTTTTCCTCCGATTATATAAACCCCAACATTGTTTCTTTCATTACTTAGTGCCTTTAAGAGAGTATCAAAGCCCTTTCGGAATATATATTGTCCTACAGAAACAATCACCCTTTCTTCTCTGATGCCGAGTTCTTTTCGCAACTGCTCCTTATCTTCTTTTGACCTTATTCCTTTATCAATCTCTTTTTCTGGCAATGATGAAAATGGATATATATACGTATTTGTAATGCTAGCACCATGCTTAACTAGCATTTCCTTAGATTCTTTCCCCGTACATAAATATGCCGTTGCTCCTTTTATTAAATGACTTTTTATTTTCTTCACTATTCCTGACTCTTGTACATTTCTTGCACCATCAATTGATAAAATATATGGGATTTTCTTGTGCCTACAATAGTAAATTGACAGTATTGATGTCGGTGTGCTATAACCACATACCACAAAGAAGTCAAACCTAATTGTTTTCAAATATTTCAGCACCTTTAGGCACAGAGCATCTTCTTTACCTACATTAAATCCATCCATAAAAATAGACTTAAATGTATGTCTTTCTTCAGATTTCCATTTACCATCTCTATTAGAACTAAGTGTTCGTTCAAACAAAACTGTTAAATCGCACATTTCTCCTAAACGATTGAAAAATTCTACTCTGTATGGTGCTGGTAAATTCGTCAAGAAAAGTACTTTCATTTTGTTAGCCATTCTCTATTATCCTTCTCATTTCCTCTGCATACTCAACCTCGTACTGTTCCCAAGTGTGTGATTCCGCTGTAGTCTGTGCTTTTTTCCCCATTATTTTTACTTCATCTCTATTAAGTAAAAAATATCTTATTTTCTCAACCATTGAATCAATGTCTCCAGCTGGAATAACAAATCCATTCTCTCCATTTTTTATATAGTCTGCCGCACCGGCATTACTAGTACTAATGATTGGAATTCCGTAAGACATTGCTTCACTAACAACACGACCAAAACTATCAAACAACGTAGGAAGGATAAAAACATCTGCATTGAGATAATAGTTTTCAACCTGAGTATGTGGAATATCCCCAATAAAGTTGCACCATTTTTTGTATGGCTCAAGTAACTTATCGTCTATGTAATTTTTACCTACTAACACTAACTCTATTTCTTCAGAATTAATTCTTTTTACTGCTTCCAGCAAAAAATATAATCCTTTTTCGCAAGACACCGAGCCAACATACAGTAAACTTAATTTTCCAGGCTTACCTATATTATGTGATTTCTTATTTTGTTCTAAACCATACGATATGACATGTATTCTTTTTTCATCAATGTTATTTGCAATCAAAGAGCTTTTTGCAAACTCAGATGTGCATATTATGTGATCCGCTTTTGATATATTCTCCATCAACTCACAAATTATGTTATCGTCCGATGTCACTGAAATATGCCTTCGCCATTCTTCAGGCATTTTCTTTGCCATTCTTTCCATAATCATTGATTGATAATTATATGCAATAGAAGTCATATCAAAAACTTTTATTATATTGTTGTTCTGCAATTCATCAAATGCCTTCGCCGGCGCCGCTCCCATCATAATCAATGCATTAACATTTTCACGAGAAGCATATCTTGCAACCTTCCGCGCAAATTTTTTGCTTAATCTAATATTTGTCCGAACATACAGATTCTTCAATTTAGGAACACGGTTTATCAATATAAGCATAAGATTTGGCAAAATATCAAACTGAATTACTTCTGTATCCTCAAGAACAGGACAGTTTCGTAAAGTCATTCTTTCATATTCTTTATGGCTAATAACCCTAAAGACTTTTAACCATCCTAAATATCCTTTCTTAACGTATACTGTAGTTATGTATCTATATAATAAGCCGCCCTTCTTCAGTGCTTCTGCTCTTCTGAATGAAGACTGTTGCCCTGCGTGCGCCACGATAACCTTATATTTCCTCATAATCTCTCATCCCCCTGCTTCCAAAGGACAGCCTCGGTAAAAACCTCAAAACTAAAATCGGCAAAAATAAAAACAATCCATCTTGTAACATATTCTGAAACGATCTTGTTAATACCTGAAACATAAACGTAGCCGATAATGCATAAATAATTACATCTGATGCTCTTTCGGAATATTGAAGTTTTCTAAGTTTTGCTGTTATCCTACCTAAAATAGAGAAAACAATTATTATTCCAAATATTCCACCATTTTTATATCCTTCACACCAAAAATTATCAGCTATGCCTTCTGATGCCATTCCACTCAGCATTCCTTTATATCCAGCATCGTGTTTAATTGTCGCAACAGCTGCCCCCTTTCCGGGCCAAATAAAACTTGGAACCAACTGAAGTATTGCCGCAATATAGGTTCCTCCAAATGAGAATTGTCTTATCGAATTAATATAATTTGTATAGGCAAAATAAGGAAAAAAAACCTCAATATTAATCATAAAAGAATCAAATGCCGATGAACTTTCAAACCCAGACAATGTTCCAACACCTGTTCTATAGACACCTCTCATTGCTCCAACCCAGCTAACAACTAGATATAAACAAACAACAATCAATAATAATCTAGGTATTGATATTTTCTTCTTATTTAATATTGATCTAACAAGAATAGGTGCCAGAATCGCATCAATCATCAAATGTCGGTATCCAGCTGACACTGTAAAAAGTAATGTCACAATATATACGATATAAGTGGTCCATCTGTAATTTTTTTGATATACAAGCAGAACCACAGATATAGATACTAATGCATTCAGACTCACCATCAAAAACCATAGATTTGAATCTGTAGAGCTAAGAATATCATCCGAATAATTTCCTTGCTGCCCTAATGTCAATTGTGATAATACGCTCCTGCCTCGCAGTGATAAATAAATTACATACAGTACAAAAAACACACCATAAAGAATCCACGCATGATGAACTCTAATATCCGAATAATCATTTTCAATATCTTCTCTTGAATAAAGCCAATTATCATATCTCGGACTCTTTGCAAAAAAGAAGAAACAGAAAAACAGATATCCTATGATGAAGTAAAATGATGCCTGCGGAGTATATTCCATAACTTCCAGATAACGGTATTTTGTTTGCCCTCTTAATTGCCAGACCATCGGAGCAAAAACCTCAACCAAAAAACAAACTGCAGCGATTATTGTAAAATGTGAAATTACCTCATTTTTGAATTTATAAATATATACAAGAATAGAACCTATAATAACAATTCCTGTAAAAACTAAACATATTGTATTGAACACTTATTCTTCTCCTGACCGAATCAATTCTTGAAACAATTTTATATATTTATTATTCATATGTTGTTTGCTAAAATATAAAGTTGCATATGAGCGACATTTCTTTATATTCTTCAAAGATTCTTCCATCAAAAAATAATCTATTGCCTTAACCATTTCCTCTAAATCATTCATTTCAACAAATCGCCCGATTCCCATTTGTGGTGCAGTTTCAGCAATTCCACCAACATCAAAACCAACAACTGGGGTACCGCACGCTAATGCTTCCAAGCAAACCGTCGGAAAATTATCACATTTGCTTGTAATCACAAATACATCAGCGAGTGCATAAAACTCGGTAAGTTCCTTCTGATTTGTTGTCATCGGGATATATATAACATTATCCCTTTGTAAATCTTCTCTTACGCCACCTACCACAATAAACTTTATATTCTTCCCTTTATACATATCTGCTAACTTAATAAAGGTATCAATTCCCTTTCGTTCGCTAAAAACGTCATCTGTCACGGTTAATATAACTTTGAAGTTGTCAATCTCCAGTTTGAGTCTCAATTGGTTTGTATTACAAGGATAAAAAGTTTCTTCAGTGTCAATTCCATTGTTTATCACGAAACATTTTGCTTCATGCAAATATGACTTCTTCACTCTATCTGATAACCATTTTGATGGCGTAACAAAAAAGAAGTTTGAAATTCCATGAAATAATGCTTTTTTCCGTTTGTACAGCAAACTGCTACAATCAAATAATATGGATTTGGGATACTCTTTAACTTGTGCGCACTCCTTACACCCATAAAGCCATTTATCACATCCATATGCATAACTGCATTTGCCTGTAAACATTAATTCATCATGTAATGTCCAAACAACCTTGATATTCTTTTTTTTCAAATACTTAATCAACTTATATATATTGAGATAGTATCCGTGTATATTATGCAAATGGATAATGTCAGGAGAAAAGTTTTCAATTTCCTTAATTACTCTCTCCGTAGATAAGTTAGAGAAACATCCATGCAATCCTGTAATTCTACTCAGGCAAACATCAAGGTAGAATTCAAATTTCGTACATACTTGGATGGCGTAGCTATCTGCAACAGGTCCTTTTCGTCCATAACAGACTCTAACCTCATTACCATTTTGAATTAATTCCTGGCATAGATCTCGAACAATTTTTCCTGTACTTCCAACGCCATAAACACTATTAATAAACATTATTCTCATTTATCTATCACCATATTTAGCGAAGAAATATACTTCTTTACGTTTTCGCTCTGAACAAATAACGCTTTAAAAACCTTATGTCCTGGTTTCTTATCTACATCCTTCGCATCTGCAATCTTAGTAATCCACTCGGCTAATCCTTGACAATCATCTGCGTTAACAGAAGCTCCGGAGCCAGACTCTTTAATCATCTTAGCGAACCTTGATTCACCGCCAAAGGCAAACACAACCGGTTGACCACAAGAAAGCACTATTCCCGTTTTACTAGGCATCGCGGTCTTCGTTCCACCGGCTACCAATGGAATAATATTTACGCCTGCAGCAGAATAGATATGTGTAGAAATTTCACTTGGTTGCATCGGTAACATAGTAATATTTTTTACATCTGTTGCCATTTTCTCAATTGCTGTTTTTCTCGCTCCATCACCAATAATTAAAAATTGAATGTCTTCTCTATCCTGAAGCTCTTTTGCCGCATTTACCACTATTTCAACATTCTGCATCTTGCCGATATTCCCAGCATAAATTGCATAGAACTTATCTTTGTCTAAATTATATTTCTTTACGAATTCATTCTCTTCCCAAGAAATATCAACCACTTCGTCTGAATATCCCCAATTATAGATGACTTCTATTTTGTCAGCATCTACGCCTTTGCTGACAATAAAGTCTTTCATATCATCAGAAATGCAGATTAGCTTATCTGCTTTCATATACACAGACTTCTGCCACATCTCAAAATATTTGTATAGGAAAGAGCCTTCCGATATCAAATGGCTTTGAACCGCATTGTCCGGCCAAACATCCTGGAGCATTGCAACAACTTTAATGCCTTTCATCTTCGCAGCTTTGACAGCCCAGAAAGATGAATACGATACATCCTCAAAAAGAACATCAACATCTTTAAGTTTCAGAATACCGATTGCTTCTCTAATGTTTGTCAGTGTATCTCTGACATATCTGGAAAAGATATTTCCATGGTCACTATTTTTTCTTTTATATAACCTGTACTCTATATCCTTTCCTTCATAGCCATATTTAAATTCGATTTCATCCGTATTCTCCACAGCAACAAGTCTAATAACTTGATTCCCATCATCAAGGAAACCGCCAATAATATCCTTAAACAGATGATTAAAAGGACTTGCCGGGTTATATAAAATTGGTGTAGCTATTACAATTCGCATACCATCCTTTAAGCTTTCGCTGTTTCCTTTCAAAAAATATTACGCAATGACTACCTTTATCTTATCCAACGCATCATAGCAGTCTTTTATTGCTATTTCAGCATTTTCATCCTGGGCAATAACAAAACCCATTCTTGACCCGCTACTTATTACGTCAGTTACTTCTTCTCCCACATCATGTACAACACTTATCTGCTGAATACCTGACACCTTTTCAGCCTCTTCAATGCCTTCAATGCTCTTGACAACACCTGCAGTCTGCTGGAAATAACGAATAGCAGCACCTTTGCTCCACTTATGCTCAATATCGGGCTTTTCCCCAAGTGCAATCTTGATACAACATTCCACCATATTCACACCGGTAGAAAGCGGAACAAGATGTGTTGTTATATTATCACCACCAAGTCTTGCACCAATTTCAACTATCTTTGGTCCCTCAGCAGTTACAATAATCTCTGTATGGGATGGACCGTCCTTAATTCCTATTGCTCTGTTCGCAGCCTTTGCAACCTCAGCAATTCTTTCAGCAATCTCCCCACCATATTTTGTCGGCTGTGAATGCCCCATTTCTACATAATGTGGGGCACCTGTAGTTAACTTGTCCGTAATTTGAATCACATGACAAACGCCATCAACAGAAAGTGTTTCGACACTGACTTCTATACCACTCATGTATTCTTCCACGACCACATCTCCCACTCGGGAAAATGGTCTGCAGTAACTATATGCTTCTTTAATTAGTTTCTGGTCGGTTATATCAATAACCTCAAATATTCCTCTGCTGCCGGAACTATCAGCAGGTTTAACAATGAAGGGAACCGTAAACTGTTTTACAGCTTCCGTGTACTCTTCTTCATTTGCAACTTTAAAAAACTTCGGAATTGGAACTCCTTCCGCTTGAAGTGCTACCCTCATTTCAGCCTTATTTGTGGCCTTTAAAGCGGTATCTGCATCAATACCAATCAGCCCCATCTCTTTAGCCACTGTTGCAACGGATCTCATTGGCATGTCAGTAGCCAATGTCATAATTCCATCAATCTGATGCCTCTTTGCCGCTTCCACAATAGCAGGAGCATCTATTGTACTAATAACTTCTTTTATAACGCCCGGAACATTAAAACCAATTGCTTCTGGATTCATATCCACTGCAATTACATCCATTCCCATTTCTTTAGCTTTTTCAATAGCCGGAAGCTGCAGAATGCTTGCTCCCAGAATCATGATTTTTTTACTCATTACATACTCTCCTTATACAGGAAGCAATATATTTCATATCCTCAACGCTATGTCGCTGATCACAATAGATTGTAAGCATGTGTTCTTCGGTATATTTTGCAACTTCGCAGGACATTCTCTGCTCTTTATTTAATGGCCAAATGATTGTACAGAAGATGCTCATAGAAGCAAGCGCTTTCTGAACTGCGTCTCGGTTGTTAATTAGAACTGCCACATATACATCACCAAAGCCAGTTTTGTCTTGAACAAAGTCGAAGTCTTGCAAATTATCGATAAGTACTTGTGCATTCCTACAACGAAGTTCATTTACTTCTCTCAGGTCAGTTTTACAAGCTCTTTCATATGAATACTGCGACATCAATCCGGGAAGTTTCTCTTCGTCAATCACATCTGCTACAGTAGAAAAGATTTTTCGATATTCAGCCTTTATCTCTTCATTACCAGATTGTAAAAATTCATTTCGCATACATTGTGCTTTTAATCTTATCTCAGAAAATGTAAGATCTTCACTGTATTCCTTTCCCTTCAGGTCTCTATCAGTCCACAATAAGCCACCATCCGGAATATCAATCCATTTGCGAAGGCTAGCTACCGTAAAGTCTGGCTTGAAAGTATATTTACTCTCCACCAGAAGATTGTGCGTCCTATCCTCAATAAAAACAAATGACGGATATAAAGCTCTTAACTTTTCAAGTTCTGCATCCGCAATCGCTTTATTACCGAAATAATCCATGTAGAGAAACAGAACTGTTTGATCTTCATTTGAGATTAAGGAATACAGTGATTCCAGATTAATCGAATAGTCATTATTCAGCTTGTAGTATTTCACCTTGTGACCATACATTTCAAAAGGAAGTATCATAGAGTCACATGCAAGAGCAGGAATCAAAACAGTAGTCGATTTGAATTCTCGTGCTACTGCTTTAAGAGCATCGCGACCGGATCTTAAGCATATAGCTCCCATAAACTTTTCATGAGTTACTCTGCCTTTCGTTGTTTTATATATCTCTTTATCAAGCACAGCATTATACTCATATCCATACTCTTTAACCATTCCACTCTCCCACCTCAAAAAAGCAAAACTTTAAACTTAGTGTTTTCTCAGTTCTTCTATTTGTTTCTTTGCCTCGTCTTCGTTGCTTGTATCCTTATATGTATTATCGTGCCCAAGCACAATAGCAATTGTTTTGAAAAAAATCTTCACATCCATCATAAAGCTGCAGTGTCTTGCATAATAGGCATCGTTCTTCATCTTCTCTTCACCATCGGCACTATTTCTGTAATAAGCCTGACTATATCCGGTTAATCCCGGTTTCACAGTTAAGAAGATTTTGATATCTTCAGGATATTTATCTAACCAATCCGGCGGATCAGGACGAGGACCAATTAAGCTCATCGTTCCATTGAGGAGATTCAAGAGCTGCGGAAGTTCGTCCACACTTGTATTTCTCATGAACTTACCAATTTTTGTAACTCTGGGATCATCCTCTCCGTTATATGTTGAGCCATCAGCCAGACGAATATCTGGTGCATTAACATACATAGAACGGAATTTATACATCTTAAAAAGCTTACCATCTTTTCCGATTCTATTTGCATTATAGAAAATAGGACCTTTGTCAGTGAAATAAATAATCGGGCCAAAGATTATCAACGCAATCAAAAAAAACGGAAATCCACACAAGCCGATTAGAAAATCGAATATATTTTTTACGCCTTTTCTATACACCGTTTTTCCCCCTGTTATTTCATGTACTCACGTACTACTTCCCTATAGTTCTCAATAACGTAATCAACATCTTCATCAGTCAAACATGTATGAAGAGGAAGTGTAATCAGATTCTCGTAATAGCTATAAGCATTCGGGAATTCCTTAATATCCCAACCAAGTGCTCTGTATGCTGTCATCATCGGCAACGGCTTGTAGTGGACATTTGTGTTAACGCCACGCTCAGCAAGCTTCACAATAATTTCTCTTCTAGTTTCATCAGACGCACCAGGAATACGAGTTAAATACAAATGGTTTGAACTCTGGAAATTTGCTCCGCTGTGGATTAAATGTTTAATTCCCATCTCATCACACATAGCATCGTATCTATTTATAATTTGACCTCGTCTTTTCAGCATTCCCTCATATCTATCAAGCTGTTTTAAACCAATGGCAGCCATAATATCCGTCATGTTGCACTTATACCATGGACCGATAATGTCGTACTCCCACGCGCCAACCTGTGTTTTAGCAAGAGCGTCTTTGCTCTGTCCATGAAGACTCAACAGCTGATACTGATGATAAATTTCCTCATTATCAACACCTGGAATATCAAGCCAAGTAGAAGCTCCACCTTCAGCTGTGGTAAAGTTCTTAACAGCGTGAAAAGAAAAATCCGTAAAATCTGCTATCTCACCGGCCATCTTTCCGTTTCTACTAGCCCCCAGAGCGTGAGCACAATCGGCAAACACAAGGATTCTGCCCTTTGCCTGCTGAATTCTTGCCCCAAGGTCATCGCCTTCTTTTGCTTTAAACAAGCTTTTCTTACTCTCAACGGCTGCATACAGCTTGTCATAGTCACAGATGATGCCCCCGAGATCTACAGCCACAACCGCCTTTGTTTTCTCGGTAATCACTGCTGCAACTGATTCATAGTCCATCTCAGTATTATCTGACTGACTATCCACAAATACCACCCTAGCCCCTGTGTGAATCGCAGCAGACGCCGAAGCCGTATATGTATAAGCTGGAACAATAACTTCATCCCCCTCGCCAATTCCACAAACTCGAAAGTTTAACTCCTCCGCTGCAGTGGCAGAATTTAGGCAAACAACCTTGCTGGTATGGCAATATTCAGCCAGTCTTCTCTCCAATTCTTTTGTTCGAGGACCGGTCGTAATCCATCCGGATCTGAGTGCTTCAGCAACTTCTGCAATCTCAAGTTCAGAGATGTCAGGAGGACTAAATGGAATGACTCTTTTATTTAAATTTTTAACATCATTTGCCATAATGATTTCTCCTATTATTTCCCCAGCCTTTCAGCTGTTGATTTCTTTGTGTTTATCTCTCCCGGCTCTTCCCGGTCTGTTCCACGCTACCATGACTTTGTAGCATACCTGCCTCTATCCAAACACCCTATTTCTTACACACAATCTCCAGCCCAACCTGTACATTCTGCATCCCGCCCAGTAGCGGAAGCTCCAGCCATGCCTTTCTCTTGTGCCTGTCTATCTTTCTGATATATCCTTCTTTTCCTTTCAGAGGCCCGGAGTGGATGACTACCTGGCTTCCGGTGATGATGCCTTCAGACATCTGTACAACCTGCTCCTCCCCGCCAAAGCCCAGGAGGAATTCCTTTTCATTTTCAGAAATCGGAACGATTTCCCTGCCTGTCCCAATGAGCTTTGTCAAGCCAATAACCTTTTTTAATTCTTCGTGCAGATTCTGGATATCGGATGTCACTACAAATACATATCCCGGAAACAGGATCTGCTTCTGTGTTTTCCACTCACCCTGGATATGCTTTTTCACCTCATAACGCGGGATGAAGCACTGCTCCAGCACCGTCTCGGATATTTTCCTTCTACACTGTGCACATATCCGTTCTTCCATTCCGGTCTGCACCTGCATCACATACCACACTTCTGTCTCTTCCTTCTGTTTCCTGAATTGCGTATGCTTCGCCATTCTGTCCTGTTTCAGGCAGATTTTTTCTCACTTTCTGACATCCAGGTTCTGCAAACGCGGCGAAGCGACGATCTGCTGTTTCCCTGAATTTTTTCTTATGCCATCTCTTTTGCTGCGGCAACCTCATCCAGTGCACTGTCTGCTGCAGGATATGGTCCCGCAAGGATCTTTTCCGGCTGTTTTCCCGCCGGATGGAAAGTCGTCACCATCTGCTCGACCATTCCCACGATATCCCCGCTGTTCTCATAACTTGCCTTTGCAAGCTCCTCCAGCTGCCGCAGGAACTTCTCCACATCGAATGGGACCGGCTTCCCGATATGGATCAGGTCATTGTCTGTCTTTTTCAGACCTTCCTCTGCCATCAGCTTTTCCTCGAAAAGCTTTTCGCCCGGCCGCAGCCCGGTATAGACGATCTTGATATCCTCATCCGGTTTATATCCGGAAAGCTTTATCAGGTTCCGCGCCAGCGTGTCGATCTTCACCGGCTCTCCCATGTCCAGCACAAATATCTCACCGCCCCATGCGTAAGTCCCTGCCTGCAGCACCAGGCTGACCGCCTCCGGGATGGTCATGAAGTAGCGGATGATGTCCGGATGGGTGACGGTCACCGGTCCGCCCGCTTCTATCTGCTTTTTGAAGAGCGGGATCACGGAGCCGTTGCTGCCCAGCACATTCCCGAAGCGTACCGCCACAAACTGTGTCCCCGGATGCTCCCCGTTTTTCACACTCTCCATATTCAGACCGGGATGCTTCCCGTCCATGCCGTCCACCGCCATGTGGTCCTCCGGGTCGTGCGCTATCTGCCCGTCTATCTGTTTGTCCATGTGCGCGTGCAGGAACGGGAGCAGGTCCATCCTCCCCGCCTTGCTGATGGCGTCCATGCTCTGGATGACCATCTCGCACAGGCGCTTGCTGGCGCCCATGATGTTGGTCGGGTTCACCGCCTTGTCCGTGCTGATCAGCACGAACCGCTGCGTGCCGTTTTTCAGCGCCGCATAGGCTGTCTTGTACGTGCCGACCACATTGTTCTTGATTGCCTCGTTCGGGCTCGTCTCCATCAGCGGGACATGCTTGTGCGCCGCAGCATGGTAGACGATATCCGGCCTGTAGGTCTCAAATACCTGGTTGATCCTCCGGCTGTCGCGCACGGAGCCGATCAGTACCGACAGCTTCAGGTCCGGGTATTTCCGGCGCAGCTCCTGCTCGATGTCGTAGGCATTGTTTTCATAGATGTCGAAAATGACCAGCTGTCCCGGCTCATGCCCGGCGATCTGCCTGCAGAGCTCGCTGCCGATGGAACCGCCCCCGCCTGTTACCAGGATTGTTTTTCCTTTTATGTACCGGAAGATCTCCTCCATGTTGACTTTTATCGGGTCCCTGCCCAGCAGCTCCTCCACCGCCACCGGCTTCATCCTGCTTAAGGACACCTCCCCGTTTGCCAGCTGGTAGACGCCCGGCAGGCTCTTCAGCTCGCACCCCGTCTCCTTGCAGATGTCCAGGATTGCCCTCCGGTCCTCCGCGGATGCGGTCGGAATGGCGAACAGGATCTGGTCGATCTTATATTTCCGGACATTCTCCGGGATGGAGTCCCTGCCGCCCGCGACCGGGATGCCTTCCATCAGCCTGCCCCATTTATTGGGATTGTCGTCGATCACACAGCAGGGACGTGCCTCTGCCTCCCCGGAATTTTTCAGCTCGCGGATGATCACCTGCCCGGCTGCCCCGGCCCCGATGATCATTGCATTGCGGACTGCACGTCCGTCCTGTCTCCGGCGTGCGCGCTCCATCGTGATGTAGCGGTAGGAAAACCGCACCGCGATCACGAGGCAGTACTGCATGACCGCACCGATGATGTAATACGATACCGGCATCCGCTGCAGGAAAAGCGTGATCCCTGCTGTATGGAATACCGCCGTGGCAAGGGACGCCACCGTGATGCGGTTGAGCTCACTGAAGCTTGCAAACTGCCATATGCTGCTGTAGAGCCGCAGGGCATAAAACACTGCCACCATGAATACTGCATAAAACGGCATGAATTTCACAAAAGCATCCAGATATTCCGGAGGGATCTGTGATACGTGCATGTCGAAACGCAGCAGCAGCGCAAAAAAATAGGATGCACACGCCGCGACCACGTCATACAGCACAAGATAAAGCGCGATCACTTCCCAGTGCTGGAACCTGTGTTTTTTTTCTTTCGTCTGTCCTGATACCTGTTTCCCGTTTTTCTGTTCTTCTCTCATAGCTTTTCCCAACAATATTTTGATTTTTTCATAAACTCCCTGTATAATCCTGCCCGTGTGCGGCTTCCCATGCGCCGCAGGACCTGATAACCGAATATTTCCGGTAGACATCTGTCTATACTATTTTTCGCAAAAAATGTAAAAATTTCTCACAAACGCAAAAAATGCCCTGCCGGGCGCATAGCATATTAAGAAGATACTTTCCTCTCATACTATGCGCCCGGCAGGGCGCTTTTTTTGCTGCATCGCTATATTTCTTTTTTCTCTTTCTTTTCCCCTTTCCGCAGATACCTGCGGTATTGAATACTGTTGCCGCACACCTTATAAGGTACATCCAGAATTTCTACGCTGCCATCGTCTCTGCATTTTTTAAAGCCCAGGAAGCTGCCCAGAGTACGCCGGTTTCCTGTTGTCATCAGCTTTACTCCGAAATTAGTGGTATACTCAATGCAATCTCCGCGAATCGTTCCGCTGAGAATAAATGCCATATAAATTCCCCGTTCAAATGGAAGAAAATCCGGTGCAGCCATCATCTTTTCCAATGGAAGGTTCCGCTGTCCACCCCTTGCGTTTTTTCGTGCGCCGGTTTTTGCAGTGCCGTCTATATTCCGTAAAAAGCTTCCCTGCACATCCAGTCCGTCGACCATAATCCTCATTCCGGCGCGATTTACTTCCGGCAGTTCCTTTAGGCATTTCAAGAAAAAATCAAAATTTTTCTGCATAACTGTCGTGGTTCCCTGTCCGGAAGCCAGCGCGTTTTTCTGCTGCTGCAGCTCATACAACTGCTGACGCAGGTTTTCTTCCGTCTCCGCTCTTTCTTCCTGTATTTTTCCAGGCTCTTTATTCATTCCCGGCGCTTTCTCCCACGCGGCGTCGCTCTGCCTGTCCGTCATCCGCCTTAACTTATTTTCCAGCTCCGCGATCTGGTCGTCCAGTATTTCCATACGCACAGCGGAAATATGATTTCCCCTCTCCCGCTGGCAGGCGCTCTCATAAGCTTCTTGAAACAAGGTACAAATCCGGCTGGAATTCCCATTCGCTTCATAGTCTCTCTTCAGAGCATACAGCATTTCCATAAAACTCTGCTCAATGGCGCACTCATGCAGAATTTCCGACGGACAGTTCCTGTCTTTCTTTTCGCTGTGGATCCCGGAAATCTTTCCTTTACGCTCCCCGGCTCTTCGTTCGCATTTCCATACTGGATAAGCGTAGACATACTTCTCCAGATAGCGCGAGGTATCTCCCCCGGTTGCTGCAAGAGAGCGTTCATCCGTGTATCCGCTGGCAGTCCCGGTATAAGTCATCCGGATCAATTTTCCTCCGCATTCTTCCTCCGTCCCGGATAGCGCTGCTTTGCAGCGCAGGTTGAAAAACGGCGATTTTCCCGGTCCCGTCTGCCTCTTTTCGTCTGCGATACATTCCGTATTTTCCCCGGATTTTTTACGGAGCATCGCCTGCACCTTATCCCAGGTGGTCCGGTCGATGATAGCGGCATGATGATTCTTCACATAATACTTTGGTGCCTCGCCATGATTAATCGTAGAACGATGCGTCAGAAAATCTCTGGTAACCGTTTTCTGCATTTCCAGGTCCCCTACGTATTTTTCATTGCGGAGCACCGTCATGACCGAGCTGCAGGACCAGTTTTTATCATTTATGGTTTTGCGTCCCAGCTTATTGAGCTCCTCCGCGATCCGGTTGGCCGACCGGCCGCAGACGTATCTGTCAAAAATATACTGCACGGTGGCTGCCTGCTCCGGGTTTATGACCCAGGTGCCGTCCTCCGCTTTATCATATCCAATCATCCGCTTCAGATTAATCTGCGGGATACCCGCCTGGAAATTTTTCCGGAAGGTCCAGCGGATATTCTCGGAAATGGACCGCGACTCATCCTGCGCCAGAGCAGAAAGAATCGTCAGAATCAGCTCGCCGGTCGCATCCAGCGTATCAACATTTTCTTTCTCAAAATAAACGCCCACCGGCGGATTCTGCTGCCGCAATTCGCGTACACAGTTGAGCGTGTCGACCGTATTCCGCGCAAAACGGGAAATGGACTTTGTCACGATATAATCCAGCCTGCCGTTCCTGGCGTCCTCCATCATACGGTTAAACGCATCTCGGTGTGCGCGGCTGGTACCGGAAATCGCCTCGTCCGCATAGATACCGGCAAAACGCCATCCCTCCCGGTTCTGAATGAGACCTGCATAAAATGCTTTCTGATTCGTATATGAGGTCAGCTGGCTTTCATCCCCTGTGGAGACACGGCAATAAGCTGCCACGCGGATATTTGTCTGCTTCTTTAACTGTGCCCCGCCCTGGACCGACCGTTTTGTTGCCGGTATAACAGAAACCTGCGGACCTTTTGCCTCTGCTGTTATCATGTTATGTGCCTCACCTTTCTCCTGTTCTTCTGCAGTCTCTCTCCATCATGCACTGCCCGTCGCAATGTCCCGCCGTATTGCGGAAATCTCCGATATTCGTGTGCATCTCGACCTCTGTCCGGGTATCATCAAACCAGTGGACCGTATATTGAAGCGGCGAATGTACGGTAATGGAAAGAACAAATGCACTTATATGTTCTTCCGTAATACCGTTCAGAAATTCGACCGTTCCAGACTGTCCCACAGGAAGCCCCTTCATCCATGCAATCGTTTTTTCCCGGCAGTCGTAGTTTTCCTCCAGTTCCGTCCAGTAAGCTTCCAGATAATTCATACGTTCAGTCAGCTTCTGCTCCCGCTCTTTTTCTTTCGCAAGCTTCTGCTCCGTTTCCTTCAGCCCGGTCATAATCTCCTTCATCTCTTGCTCCCGGATACACAGCTCCGCCTTATGCGACTGTTTTCGACTTTCGAGCAGACAAAGCTCCCTCTGCAGACTTTCGATCTTCCTTCCGGCATCTGAAATCTGAGATTTTAAGAAAGAGCGGTCACGCTCTATATAATCCAGGCGGCAGGCATCCTCCAGCCGCTTCTGCATCTGTGGCACAAAATGAGCAGCTTCATCAGAAAAGGGAATTTTCCGGGCATCGTCCAGCGCAAAGCGCCCGCTCATAATATCCGCAAGCTTCGCCTCATCCACAAGCGGCAGGGTCGTCAGACGGAATCGCTCCATCACTGCCCTGCGAAACATTCTCACTATCTGCTTTTCATAGACCTTTTCGGAATGACAGATTATTTTCCCGTTATTTAAAGTTGTGGAAGGACAGAACCAGATTGGATGAAACTTCGTGTTTCTCACATGAAAATACCGTCCACATTCCGCACAAAGCAATCTGCCGGAAAAAGCCCGCATCTGGCGCTTCTTTCTGTGCTTTCCATAGGTGTCTGCATTCATCCTTACGATTTTGGAAGCTTCCTCATACAGCTCCCGGTCAATAATTGCCGTATGATGATTTCTTACAAGATACTGTGTGACCTCTCCTCTGTTGATTCTGGTCTGATGAGATAAATAGTCCAAAGTGAAGGTTTTCTGAATCAGTACATCGCCGGCATACCGTTCCCGGTGGAGTATCTGGGAGATATGACGCGCGGTCCAGCCCTCGTCCAGATTTTTGTACAGCTGCCCTTTTTCCGGATGCGCTTTTCTCTTTCTGCTGTAAAATGACTCCGGTGAAGAAATGCCCTCCCGGTTCAGCTCCCCGGCTATTGTATGAAAGGGCATCCCGTCTGCCGCCATCTGGAATATCCAGCGGACGATTTCTGCCTCCGCCTCAACGGTTTCAATATCTTTATACTGATAGCCACTGTCCGTGATAACCATTTTTCCGTTGTACTGGTATCCATACAGCTTCTGATTGCGCACGTCCCCTCTGGGAAATCTTTTCTGCATTCCCCAGCGGATGTTTCCGGAAATGCTCCTGCTCTCCTCCTGCGCGATGGCTCCCAGCGCAGTCAGGATAAATTCGCTCGTCGGTTCCGCCGTATCCAGCGCTTCCTTCTCAAACATGATCGTCACATGATAATCCCGCAGCGTTCTTAGGGCAATCATAAAATCCGCCGTATTCCGGGCAAATCTGGAAATAGATTTACACACAATGCGATTAATTTTTCCTTCCCTGCAATGACGCAGGATACGCTTAAAGCCTGTCCGCTTTTCTCCGTTAGTGCCGGACCTTCCATAATCGGAATATATGCCCGCCGATATCCAGGATGCATTTTTCGTCAGCAGCTGCTGAAAGTATCGCTCCTGCGTTTCATACGAGTTTTCCTGGTCTGACAGGTCCGTAGAAACGCGGATATACGCCGCAACCTTCTGCCGTCCTGTCTCTGCTTCCGTCCGGCAAAAGGATTCCCCAAATCCGGTATTGATACCGTTTTTCTGTTCCCCTTCCATTTTATTTATTCCCTTTTATTCCTTTATTCCCTGCAATTCTTATATTTTCTCATTTTCTAAGAAGATTACGTTCATTGCTTTCCTGTTAATCTGTTTCATGATGCTTCCATTATCCATCTTTTTGGGATAAAGTTCAATACTGTCTATAAAGTCTTTCATAAATTCTTTCTTTTCAGGCTTCCTGTATAATACAAAGTGTAAAGGATGAATGCACAGAAAGGAATGGAGCTGAAAGATACCTCAGTGTAAAATAAGAAATACTGACCTTTTTTCTGAAGAAATTATCGCGATTAGCAAGAAAGCCTATGAAAAGGTCACAGTCATTACTTAGAGATAGGCAGAGGCTGGCGAAACTTGTTATGCGTGCGAATGGATATGAGACAGAATTTTATAAGAAAGAATAAATGTAAGAGGCACCCACAAAAAGTGGATGCCTTTACTGCCCTTACAGCGAAAATACTTCTTAAAAAATTGCCCTTACGGCGTACAATCAGTAATTAAAAGCTTGCCCTTACGGCGTACAATCAGTAATTAAAAGCTTGCCCTTACGGCGTATATCGCTTTCTGTCACTTATATAATAAAGTATATGCGCCCAAAAGTCAATTGGTTTCTTCTGACTTTTCATTTTTTTCGGCAGTCTCTTTATTATCTGCGGATTTCAGCAATTTATTCTCTTCAAGGAGCTTGTCATAAGCCTCTTGTAGTGCTTTATTCTTTTCCTTTTCCTGTTCAAAGGCTTGTACCAGTTTCTGGTGCTCAATCCATTCTTTGGAGAAGAAATTTTTAATCATAGTTTTGCGTACTTCACGAAAAACGCCATTATCATCATTTACATCTCCGGCAATCATTCCTAATACAGAAATAATACGGGCTTTGGACATAATCTTTGCATTATTAAGAATCAAGGCACAATCATGTGCAAACCCTTCAACAGCACCAACTTTGCGATAATACCATTTCCCAGATGGATTATCGATTGGATGATAAGCAGCGGACACTTTCACGAGGGTACTTGTGGTTGGAATTACTAAAACAGTATTTGCCCATTCTTCAATAATAACAGCAGGATGCTTGTAAGAAAGTTCTGGAGAAAAATTATTTCCCCATTCCATTTGAACAATTGTTCCAACTCCATAAGAACGCTTTACAGAAAGGTTCTTTTTCGTAACCCAACGGTTCAAGCTACTGATAATCATTGCCATTTCACTTTCAGTTAATCGTTCAGAGGCGTATATTAAATTGGATAGTATCTGCATGTATGAAGCTAAAACTTCACTGGTGTCTTTCGCCATTGTGGAACGCGATATCGGGTCAGTAGCAATGGACGTTTCTGGTAATATGAGAACTATTATAACATGTATTTATAGATATTAAAATAGTAAAATGATTTCAAAATAAATTTCCGAAAATAATTTTTGAAATAAATTCGTATTTATTGTTTGAAAGGAATTATAGCAAATACATATTTTAAGAGTGAAAGGTGTATTTTCTTATGGATTTCTTTGTGCTACTACCTTCAAAGTTTATAAAAAAATAACAAGTTTTTATATTACCATGAAAAAAGGGCACAAAAGACCAAGACACCATAAAATGTCTATAGAACATTCCCTATGTTAATGAGAGTTGCGTTGTATATGAACCGGATTGATGAGCAGACGATCAGCCTTTCAATGGCAACGGGCTTGACATTGGAAAATTGAATGTAAATGGAAAGTTGGAAGGACACTTACTGAGGTTTCTCGGTAGGTGTTTTTCTTTTGCAGAAAAAAGGAGGATACCCATGAGTGAAGTAACAACAGCAATGGAATGGAGGACGATTCCCGTTGGGGACCTCCACCCTGCTGCCTATAATCCGAGGAAGAAGCTGAAACCCGGAGATAAGGAGTATGAGAAAATCAAGAAATCCATTCAGGAGTTCGGCTATGTGGAGCCTATCATTGTCAACTTTGATATGACAGTCATCGGCGGCCACCAGCGTCTGACGGTCTTAAAAGACTTGGGATACACCGAAGTCCAGTGCGTGGTGGTTCATATTGAGGATGAGGCAAAGGTAAAAGCCCTGAACATCGCACTCAATAAGATCACTGGCGCATGGAATGAGCAGCTTCTGGCAGACCTTATTGTTGATTTGCAGAGTCAGGATTTCAATACCGATCTGACGGGTTTTGAGCCAGCGGAGATCGACCAGCTTTTTTCCAAAGTCCATAACAAGGAAATTAAAGAGGATGATTTCGATGTGGATGAGGAATTGAAAAAGCCGACCATGTCAAAGACAGAAGATTTGTGGCTGCTTGGCAGGCACCGTCTGGTCTGTGGTGATTCGCTGCTGCCGGAAACTTTCAGTACATTGATGGATGGAAAACGTGCCAATCTTGTGGTCACGGACCCGCCCTACAATGTAAATGTGGAGGAAACCGCAGGAAAAATCAAGAATGACAATATGCCCGATGAGGATTTCTATAAGTTCCTCTTTGCGGCTTTTGTAAATATGGAACAGAACATGGAAAATGACGCATCCATTTATGTTTTCCATGCAGATTCCAAAGGGCTGATCTTCCGGCAGGCATTTCACGATGCCGGATTCTATCTGTCCGGCTGCTGTATCTGGAAGAAGAACGCCCTGGTGTTAGGACGCTCCCCTTACCAATGGCAGCACGAACCATGCCTGTTCGGGTGGAAGGTCGGCGGCAAGCACCAGTGGTATTCTGACAGGAAGCAGACAACCATTTGGGAATATGACCGTCCGAACTCATCCAGAGACACCTCTAATACTTCTGATAATTTCTTAGCTGTCAAGAGGTCTGGATACCGCGCCCCACATTCCCAACGGGACACGGCCTGCCTGGTAACATAGAGATGATCCGACAAGGTCTGCTGCGTCATCCCTTTTTCTTCTCTTGCCCTTTTTAGTTTCTCACCAAATTCAACCATAAATATCAACCACCTTTTTCCGATTTGATTCCTATAGGATAGGCTGATTATAAAATATTCTGCTGTCAAATGAAAGAAACACCCTCTAAAATCCATGTAAACCAAATGGTAACATGGTATTTCATGCTATCTTTTTTTTTGGCACACGAATATCCAGTCGCTGGAACAACGGTTTTGTATTATCCTGTTGGGCGCTTGTTATGCTCAATTAACATAATTAAACTAAACACAAATAGTCGGCTCTTTGCCACAGTACAGACTCGTATTAACGATCTGTTATGCTGACTGCTTCAATCGCCACACTGCCTCCACGAACAATTTCTATACGCCCCGGAAAATTTTTCTCCAAAAGCCGGATGAAATCATTATTCTTATTTTCTGTTTGGACACATTCGAGCAATATTGTGGTAGTATCATAGTCAATCATTTTCGCATGAAAAACATCCCTCATATAAGCCAATTTTGTCATATCCTGCTCTGAACAGCTATGGATTTTAATATACATCAGTTCTTTCATGTGGATTGCCATTTCCGTAAAATCCACAACCTTAATGACTTCAACGCTCCGGTTTAACTGTTTTTTGATCTGTTCAAAGGTCTGGTCATCACTGGTCAAACTGATTGTCATGCGGGAAATAGTTACATCTTCCGTAGTGCCTACGGTCAGGCTGTCCAGATTATAAGATTTACCGGAAAACAGTCCGGAAATCCGGGCCAGAACACCGATCTCATTTTCTACAAAAAGACTGATCCATCTTTTCTTAGTCATTGTCAGTACCTCCCATAATCATATCGCTTAATGGATTCCCCGGCGGCACAATCGGAAGCACGTTTGCCTCCGGCTCAATAATAAATTCGATCACTGTGGGAACCTTTGGTGTATTTTTTGCTTCCTCTAATGCAGCCCTGATTTCCTCCTGACGCTGAATGCGAATCGCTTTCGCGCCATAGCTCTCAGCCAGCTTCACAAAATCAGGAACATATTCCGGACAGCAGGCAGACGGGGTATTGCATGTTGTCAGGCAGCTTTTTCGATACCGCAAGCAAGTGCTGGAATACCGTTTATCAAAAAACATTTCCTGCCATTGGCGGACATTACCTAAATACCCGTTATTGAGAATACAAATAACAATCGGCAATTCATATACAATGGCTGTTGCCATTTCCTGAATGTTCATTTGCATACCGCCATCGCCGCAGATGGTAATTACGTCTTTGTCAGGATTCCCTAATTTTGCGCCAATGGCTGCGGGAAAACCATAACCCATTGTTCCAAGACCACCGGAAGTCAGCATTTGCTTCTGACTGGTCAATTCCAAGAACTGTGTGGTCCATAGCTGGTTCTGGCCCACATCGGTAGTAATGACAGCATTGTCAAATACCCGATTGATCTCTCGGATAATATGGCGAGGTGTCATCCTCGATGGTGTGTCCTGCAAAACGGTAAGAGGATGTTCCTTTTTCCAGGAATCCACTCGTTTTTGCCAGTCCCCAAAATCGTATTCGGGAGCCTTCTCCAGCAAAGCCTGGATTGCATTTTTTGCATCCCCGACAATCGGTATATCCACGACGATATTCCTTGAGATGGAAGCCGGATCTATGTCAACATGTATGATCGTTGCATTCCTGGCAAATTCACTCACTTTTCCGGTAATGCGGTCATTAAAGCGGACACCGATAGAAAACAGCACATCACATTCGCTAATCGCTGTGTTAGCAGCATAATTGCCATGAATGCCCAGGTTTCCAACATAGAGCGGATGAGTAGTTGGAATTGCCCCTTTCCCCATAATCGTAGTGACTGACGGTATCCCGGTCTTTTCTACAAGTGCAGTCATTTCCTGATTCGCATGAGCAATATTTACACCACCACCCAAAAGAAATACAGGCCGTTTCGCATTTTTCAGACATTCCAGTGATTTTTTTATTTGCCCCATATGAACATTCGTATTGGGCTTATATCCACGCACTTCCGCTTGTTTCGGATAACAGTCACTTCCTAATGCCTGCTGAATGTCTTTTGGTAGATTGACAACTACCACTCCCGGCTTACCGGAACGGGCAATAAAAAATGCCTTTTTGATGGTAGCGGCTAAATCTTCTCTTTTACGGACTGTGACTGCGTATTTGCTGATGCTTCTTGTAATTCCAACAATATCAACTTCCTGGAAGGCATCATTGCCGATCAGATGGGTGGGGACTTGCCCGGTAAAGCAGACCAGCGGCACGCTGTCATAGTTGGCCGTAGCAATTCCAGTTACAAGGTTCGTTGCACCAGGACCGCTTGTAACCAGACAGACACCGACTTTGCCCGTTGAACGTGCATAGCCATCCGCAGCATGAACCAATCCCTGCTCATGCCGTGGAAGAATGACGTTAATTCCCTGGACTCCGTAAAGGGCATTAAATAGGTCAATCGCCTGACCGCCGGGATAAGCGAACAACGTATCAACCTGTTCAGCTAACAATGCCTTCACAAATAATTCTGCTCCAGTAATTTGCATAAGTATTTTCCTCCTTGTGATTGCGTGTACTTGCTTGCATTGTGGACTTTTTATATGGCACCGTCTGATGACAGTGCCATATATTCATTTATTTTTGATTCGGTATTCCCTGAATGAACGTTTGAACTGATTGCTTAATATACTGTTCTCTGCTAACGGAAGAAAGGCTGCCTTCAAAAGAAGCATTTAGGAATGTAAAGCCAAACGTACTTGAAAAGATTGTCATGGCAAGACATTCAAAATCTAAATGAGGGAGCTTTCCTCGGTTCTCCATCTCTTTGAAATATTCAATCAGCGATGAGAGGAATGCCTGTGGGACTTTCATCACAAGCGGAGCTGCTTCCTCGTAAAGCTGCGGCGCTCTCAGTCCAATGGATAATTTGACAAAGTCAGGAGTGATCCGGTTCATATATTCCGTCATAAACATCTCAAGATCGGGAGCAAGCTCCCATTTCACGTCCTGAAACGCTTCTGATGTCAGATTGCCCCGCCATTTTTCCTGCTCTACTCCACTTAATACAATATCTTTTTTGGTTTTGAATTTACGGAACAGAGTACATTCATTTACCCCTGCTAATTTGGCAATATCTTTCGTTGTAGTAGCAACATATCCCTTATCTCTTACAAGAGACATTGTTGCGTCTATTATTTTCTGGCTGGTTTCATCCACTCAATGTCCCTCCCATCCGCAATGCAAGTATTCACTTTTATTATATTCGCGTATCTGTTGATTGTCAAGTTGCACTCAAAAAAACAACTCTGAACATCTTTCAGTATGGAAATACCGAGAAAGTATGAATAATGAGAGAAACAAAATTGGTAAGCAATGCAGAGAGTGGTGCACACTCTGCGATTTTGCTCCGCAAAATTGCTTGTTGGTGGACGGCCCCCAATCCCCCGGAACAGTTCTCTTCACTGCTCCGAGGGATCATCTTATTCCACAAACTTATATCCTCGCCCAATAACAGTCTGAATCATATCTGGATTCCTCAGTTGGCAAATCACATTATAGACCACACGCTCACAGCCAATCGTATCTTCTTGCCACACAGCCTTATAAATCTGTTCCGAAGAAAGCACCCACCCAGGATACTGCATAAGTAAATGAAGGACATCAAATTCCTTTGGATAGAGATCAATTTCCTCTCCGGCCAATGTGACCGTATAGCACTGTGGATCAATGGTAAGGTTCCCACGCTGGATGACAGGCTGCCGTTCTATATTCATCTGTACAGACATCTCCGCCCTCCTTAATTTAACGAACTAATTTCCATCTGCTATCCTCATCTAAAAATTCCCCTGTTCTATAGAAATCATCTTTGCTTTTGCCGCAGATAATTCCTTATGGAGATGCAATGCCATAAAAATGGTAATTACTGCAGAAATTATGTCTGCAATTGGTTGTGCGTAAAGAATGCCATTAAGTTCCCAAAACAGCGGAAGAATCAATATAACAGGGACAAAACAAATCCCCTGCCTGCAGGCACCGAGAATAAAGCCGGCCGCACCTTTGCCAAGAGCCAAAAGCAAAGAAGAATATACCGTATAAAATCCAAATAGCATAAACGAAAAGCCATTTGCCATGAGCGACCTTTGACCGACAGAAATCATTTCCGCATTACCGTCTGTAAACTGAGAAATAATTTGCGTGGAAAATACAGCCATCAGCAATCCTACAATTACACAGAAAATCGTTGACCACAGGATTGATGTTTTAATCGCCTCCTGCAAACGGTCAAATTTCTTTGCCCCATAACTAAATCCTGCAATCGGCTGAAATCCTTTTAAGAAGCCAAATACCACCAATGTTCCCATTGATGTAACTCTGGTAACGGCCCCCATTCCGGCAATAACAGCATCTCCATATCCATGTGCAGCCCGATTAATCAGTGCAATAGAAAGACTGGTAAGAAGCTGGAACGTCAGCGTTGGAACACCTATTTTCAATATTTCTGCCATCATTTGTTTTGTGGGCGCAAACTCTCTTACACTGAAAGTAAATGCACTCTTTTTCCGCAATACATAGTTCAAATAAACAAGTGTAGAAACAAGCTGCGAAATAGCTGTAGCAATAGCAGCCCCGGCAACTCCCATTTCAAGTACATAAATGAAGATCGGATCTAAACCAATATTCAATATAGCTCCCAATAACAAAGCACACATAGTGGTTTTCGCTGCGCCTTCACTTGTGACAATATTATTCATAGTCACATTGAATACATTAAAAATACATGAAACCACATAAATCCTAGCATATGTCAATGCATAAGGCATGATTGTATCTGTTGCTCCTAATAGAGTTAAAATTGGTTTCAGGAAGATAGTAGCAAGAATAATGATAATTGCCCCAACTAAAACACTGCTATATAGCGCTGTACTTGCGACCTTATTCGCAGTATCTTTGTCTCCACGTCCTAACAGCCTTGAAAGATAAAATGCAGCTCCATTACCAAACATCAGACCTAATCCTACAACCACTTGCCCCAATGGAAACACAATCGAAATCGCACCCATTTGACTTTCTCCCAGTCCTCCTACAAAGTAGGCATCCACCAGATTATACAGGGCGTTTATCAACATTCCAATCATAATCGGGATGCCAAGTGCCATAAGTGCTTTCGGAATAGGTGCGTTCCCCAAAAGCTCCATTTTGTTGTTACGTTCTTTCATTGTAAATACTCCTTTCGTACTCACGGTGCAAATTACTGTACTATAATTTATAGCACTTCATCAATTTTCCCGCTTGACACTCTCTATAAAATAAATTAGTATAAAATACAGTAATATAAAAAACGTAATTATAAAAGGAGAACATATGGCTACCATAGATTTAATTGTGTTGGGAATGCTGAAAAAAGAATCTCTAAGCGCCTATGACATTCAGAAATTAGTGGAATATCGCAATATATCAAGGTGGGTAAAAATCAGTACCCCTTCTATTTACAAAAAAGTTATTCAGTTAGAGGAAAAAGGACTTATCAATAGCGTGACCGTGAAAGAAGGGAAAATGCCCGAAAAGGCGGTGTATTCTTTGACGGAAGCTGGCGAACGGCAATTTGAGAAACTTATGATGGAGATTGCTGGTAAGCCTATTCATATTTTTCTGGATTTTAATGCGGTAATTGTAAATTTGGACAGCCTTCCAGCAGATAAACAAAAGTCCTGTCTTGCTAATATTGAAGAAAATGTGGCAAAACTAAAATCTTATCTACAAGAGAATATCCTTGCAAAAGAAAATGTGCTTGAAATACCAGAAACCGGAATGGCAGTTTTACACCAACAGTTAATACTAGCCCAAGCAATTGAAACATGGATTACATCAGTAAAAGCGAGGTTGGAAAATTAATAAAAATATCCCAGGGTAGCAGCTTGCATTGCCCCCTGGGATGTTCTTTTACACCACAAACCGATACCCGCTCCCAACCACCATTTCTATGTACCCATTTCCGATTTTCCTTCTAAGCGAACACATTATGCTCGCCACTGCTGCCCCGCAATGTTCTAAGGTTTTGTTTCCAAGCAGTTCAGTATATACGATAAAATCCCCCGGAACAGTTTTTCTTCGTACTGTTTCGGGAGATCTCTTTATCCCACAAACTTATACCCGCTCCCCACTACAGTCTCTATATACCCATCTCCAATCTTCCGCCTGATCTGGCTTATTACATTCGTCACCGCCGCCCCGCAATGCTCTGGAGGTGCTTTCCATACTTCTTCGTAGATCATAGATTGTGAGAGAACCCAGGATGGATGACTGGCTAAGTAGAGTAACGTGAAGAACTCGTGGTTGGTGAGAGGAACGGGAATGCCATTGTGGTAGACGGTCTGTTCGTTGATGCGGATCTCCAGATTGGGGAAGATGAGGATAGGTGGGTTGTAACTACTTGAGATATGTTCCATTGTCGGCTCACCTTCCACTGCTGCAAGAACTTTATTCATAATATTTTCTTCGGAATCCGAAAAGGTCAATAGCATAATTTTCCCAACAGAACCATCACCTCAATTCATCCAAAAACTTTTCCAATAGAGCATATGATACACTTCCCTTTGGATGTACCATATCAATTGCTTCTTCTACAGGAATCCAACATGCCGAGTCCACTTCCGCAGATAATACGAACTCATTATCAAGCGTATTGGCAATAAAGCCAATCATTAACATGTCCTTCTTTCCAAACCAATATGTACCAATTATTTCTAATGCTGATAATGAAAGTCCAAGTTCTTCTTTTACTTCTCGTCGTGCTGTTTCTTCTGCACATTCACCCGGTTTCATATAGCCAGAAACCAAATTATAATATTGATTAGAAATATAATTTTGCTTTAACAATGCAGCTTCTCCATTTTGATTGACAATCAAAACAATAATACAAGTCGCAAACATATCAAAAAACGGTCTATTACATTTTTCGCAATACGGGATTTTTCCTTCGTCCCCAACACTTTTTTTAATTAACCTTGTTCCGCAATCAGGGCAAAACTTAAATTCCATCTGTTATGCCTCCTTCAACGCCAGAAAGTTATCTGCTGCTTTTGAAGGGATAAACTCAATCATCTCATATTGCGCAATTCCTTCATTGTAAAATGGATCTTCTTGCATGATAGCTTCTGCCTCTTCTTTTGTTTTACAACTGCATAAAATAATACCTCCAATACGTGGGGATTTTCTGCCAGAACAAATAAATTTTCCTTTTCGATAGTAATCATCTAAAAAACGTACATGGTTAGGCAAAATCCTTTCAACCTCAGATATAGGTTTAATATAAGTCAAATTAAAAATAAACATATTGTACCTCCATAAAATTTGTGTTACTATAATAATGACCCCGGTCACTGACCGCAGTCATTATTATAGCATAAAAAAGGTACATGTCAACATAAACAATTAATAAAGGAGATCATGATAAATGGCTACACCAAAAACCCGAAAAGAAAAAGCTGCGACTACGAAAAAAAGAATTTTTGATACTGCTGTCGATTTGATAAATCAAAAAGGCTATGACAATGTTACTGTTAGTGAAATTTGCAATTCTGCTGGAATGGCAAAAGGATCATTCTACATACACTATAATTCTAAAGAAGACATTGTACGAGAAAGCTACTACACTGATATGGGAGCATTTATCGAACAACATTACGCT